>CAYJOQ010000010.1:1491-27057 GCA_964371825.1 uncultured Desulfovibrionaceae bacterium | reverse complement strand
AGTGGGCGTGCCTTTCTGAAACACGCATGGAAATGCGTTTTTCAGCATCGACTAACTATTAATCAACATCATACACATTATGCATGCGTATCAAAATGCGCGAACAAAGATATTAGTACACCATAAAATAATAGACTATGGGTGCTAAGATAAGCCTATATATAGCAAAGGGAATCAACGTAATGCGCCCTACTAAGGCCACAAAACTCTTTATGGCTATAAGTGCTGCCACAAAGGAGCAAAATAAACCAAGAACAAAGAAAGGTATGTCAGTGGCAGAAAACACATGCCAAGATTTAAGAACATCATAGCCTGTTGCAGCCACCATTATCGGCACAGCAGCAATAAAAGAATATTCAGCAGCTAACTGTCTTTTACATCCAAGTAACATCCCGCCCATAATAGTTGATGCTGAACGAGAAAATCCGGGCCAAAGAGCTAAGCACTGAAAACAACCTATGCCAAAGGCCAGCTTAGGCGTCATTTCATCTAAGGATACATAATGAGCTTTGTAGTCGCGTTTTTCCACAAAAATCATAACGCACGCCCCTACAGCTAAGGCTAAAAGCACCGTAAATGGGGTAAATAGATGCGCCTTAATAAACGAATGCGTCAAAAGACCAAGCACACATGCCGGTAAGGAGGTAAGCATCAGCAATCCAATTCCTCGTAAACCCGAAAAATGTGTTGCCTTTGTTTTACCTCTTTCATGTTCCACATATTTTTCTGGAAATAGCAAACCCCAAAAGCGCGGCCAATATAAAACAACTACCGCACAAATGGCGCCAAGCTGAATGACAACATTAAAAGTATCAGCTTTTTCGCCTACAAAACCAAGCATTTCACTGACTAAAATCAAGTGCCCTGTTGATGAGACGGGCAAAAATTCTGTAAGACCCTCAACAATGCTTAAAATAACCGCGATATACCATTGATCCATTGTTTACCCTTAATTATTTCAACACCAATATCAGCACACAATTGCTCTATGCGCACAAACTTGGCGTATCATTACGATATTTTACGCATTCGACACTGATAGCGCACTTCTAACACAAGGGGTTCTGCGCAATTGCTTTTTTGAAAAAAATGTAACTTTGCTCAAAAAAGTTGCGCTTATCCGCATTTAATGCACAGAACCAAAAGGCACAAAAATCATCAAAAATTCGCACTACAGTGAGCTCTGGCAATTTTTCTGCGTTAATGTTAGTGCTTGTATCTTGCAAGTATGTAATGTGTATATTTTCCCGTGTTCGTTAGTTATTGTATTATAAACATGGAGACCCCACATGACCTTTCTCTACACTCAAGGAGACTTACTGCGCCGTGCTACAGCCCATGTGGCAGCATGCTTACAAGAACAACCCACGCGCAGCCTCATGCATATTCTTGATGAAACTGGCATGCGTTTTAATCTCACCCCTATTGATTGTCAAACCTTAGAGCGCCTATTTACTCCTGAAAAGTCTACGCAAGAATTACAACAGCAAAAAGACATGTACACTGCAGAGCACATTGCCACACAGGACAACAAACTTGGCGAGTAAGCATTCAGAGGCGAAACAAAGCTCCGCCCCTGGTAATATTTATGCAATAAGACTACCGTTTGGCACGGTGCCTCCCACACTTAAGAGCTCTAAAACACCATCCTTTTCTGCAGTAAGCACCATACCATGCGATACTAATCCACGAATTTTACGTGGGGCTAAATTTGCCACAACGCATACTTGCTTACCTAGCAAGCTTTCAGGGGCATAAAACTCTGCCAAACCTGAAAGAATTTGCCTTGGAGTTTGTTCACCTAAATCTATGCTTAGGCATAACAGCTTATCGGCATTAGGGTGTTTTTCAGCCTGCAATACAGTACCTACACGCATCTCTATGGCCTTAAATTGCTCAAAACTCGCCTCTGGAATCGCTATTGCAGCAGATTCTTTTTTCTCAACAGTCTTTTTTTCTGAGGTGTTTTTCGCAGGCTTAGCCTTTTTTTCTCCCTCAGGAGTTGCGACTTGCTTGGGCACCTCAATACGTGGAAAAAGATTAGAGGCTTGAGCAAGAGTTGTCCCTACCACAAGCCCCCCCCAAGAAGAGACTTCTGCCTGCAAATCACTGCACGCTGGCGCATCCATTGTAGCCTCTATGCCAAGCTGAGCGAGCATAGAGGCAGAGGCTTCGGGCATGACTGGCCAAAGGGCTAGAGAAATTTTTCTTAAGCATTCAAGCAAGGTATACATCACAGAACTTAAACGCTCCATATTACCCTGTTTAGCTAAAGCCCAAGGAGCTTGAGTATCCACATATTTATTTAATCCGCGCACCAAGTCCCATAAAGAATCAAGACCTTGAGAAAAGCGCACTGCTCCAAAAAGTTGTATATAATTTTGCAAAGATTCTGCAGCTAAGGTGCGTATGGTTGCATCATCATCAGTATCATGTAGCCCCACAGGCACAATACCATTAAAGTATTTTGCATTCATAGACAGCACGCGGCTAAATAAATTACCAAGATCATTGGCAAGATCTGCATTTATACGCGTAATCATACCTTCTTCGCTAAAGGAAGCATCAGATCCAAAGTTCATTTCGCGCAGCAAAAAATATCTAAATGCATCAAGGCCAAAGCGACGCCCCATTTCCAATGGGTCAACTACATTACCTAATGATTTAGACATTTTAGTGTCTCTAACAAGCCAATATCCATGCACATTCAAATGCGTATATAAGGGCAGGTTAGCCGCTTTGAGCATAGTAGGCCAAAAAATTGCGTGTGGCTTTAGGATATCCTTAGCCACTAAATGTTGTGCAGGCCAGTATGTTGCATATAGTTCGCCGTTAGGCCAGTCTAACGCACTCACATAATTTAATAATGCATCAAACCATACATAGCACACAAAATCTGTATCAAAGGGTAATTCTATGCCCCATGTTAAACGAGATTTAGGACGAGAAATACACAGGTCTTCCAAGTCGCCACTTTCAAGCATGGCCACAACTTCATTACGATAACGTTCTGGCCTTATAAAGTCAGGATTTTGCGCAATATGTTCTTTAAGCCAAGGTAAATATTTGGACATTTTGAAAAAATAATTCTTCTCGCTAATAAATTCTGGTTTGGTTAAATGCTGTGGACAAAGACCGTCTTCTAATTCTTTTTCGGTATAAAAGCGCTCACATCCATAACAA
The DNA here is from genome assembly GCA_964371825.1 of uncultured Desulfovibrionaceae bacterium. Lineage (GTDB taxonomy): Bacteria > Desulfobacterota > Desulfovibrionia > Desulfovibrionales > Desulfovibrionaceae > CAYJAD01. The sequence goes on along the minus strand of CAYJOQ010000010.1, from coordinate 23,874 downwards.
TAGTGTCCACCAAATTCACCAAAATAAATGTCTCCATTATCATAGACCCTTTGCAAAAATGCCTGCACACAAGCTTTATGATTAGCATCAGTAGTGCGCACAAAAGCATCATGGCTCATGTGCATATCAGCCCACAATTGCTGAAATTCACCACTTATACCATCTGTAAAGCTTTGTGGATCAAGTCCTGCCTTTTCAGCAGCTTGTACAATTTTATCACCATGCTCATCAGTTCCTGTTAAAAAAAATGTTTTTTCTCCAAGGCACTTTTGAAAGCGAACAAAAGAATCAGCAACAATTGTTGTATAAGCATGGCCAAGATGTGGCTTGGCATTAACATAATAAATAGGCGTTGTAATATAAAACGATGACACGGCTTTCCTCTATTAAATTTACATAATGTAGACGTTGTACCAATTCATAAACATATTATTAAGACAAAAAACTACTTGCGTTTGCGCTTATGCCCTTGAGGGGCAGTTTCCTCACTGTCAGCATGCTGTGTGTGCACACCTTGCTTTACAGGAGCTAGTCCAAAAATACCACTTCCTTGCTTTTGTGTTTCAACAGATGATGTTGAGGGCACAAATATATCTTGCTCCATTGATAAATCAAAATCGTCAAGCCCTACAATATCATCCACATTATCGGGCCCAACCGTTACCACAAGCAAGCCATCGCCTTGATGCTGCGTTTTTTGCGATGTTTTTTGGGGCTGCTTTGGGCCAGCGTCTGTTCTGTTGGGGTTTAGCTGCTTCCACTCATCTAAATTCATTTCAACTTCTTCATTATTTTCATTCAATAATGAAACAGTATTACGAAACATATTTGCACGCAAAACCTTCATAGAACCTTGGTCTGTCTGATATTTTTTTCCAAGTTTTGGGCATTCGTTATGAAAAAGGTCATAGTTTTCTTGCTCATAGCTTAAGCAGCACAACAATCTTCCACAAATACCCGAAATTTTAGCAGGGTTCAAAAATAAGTTTTGTTCCTTAGCCATCCGAATAGTGACTGGTGCAAATTTGCGCAAATATCGCCTACAGCAACAAACCATGCCACAATTTCCTACAGCGCCTACCATTTGCGTTTCATGTCGAACGCCAATTTGACGCAATTCAATTCGAGCGCGATATTCGCGAACCAAGTCTTTAACAAGCTCACGAAAATCAATTCGAGCAGGAGCCGTGAAGTAAAAAATTATCTTGGTGCGATCAAAAAAAACTTCTACATCTACCAATTTCATATCAAGCTTGCGCTCAACAATACAGTTTTTACAAAAAACAAAAGCCTGTTTAGAAACATCTTCGTTATCTTCGTGCATTTGACAATCTTCAGCAGATGCCATGCGCAACACAGGCACAAGGGGCCCTTCAATGGTATTTTCAGGCAATTTCTCACACTGATAACAGATTCTACCAAAACCTAGCCCCTGCTCTGTTTCAACTATCACGGCATCATTTAAGAATAAATCCATTGCCGCTGAAAAATAATATATTTGCCCGTGCGGGCGAAAACGTATGCCAACAATCATATATAGCGTGCCTTATGAGTGCCTCACAGCACCCTGAATAAATTTTATTTAACCTGTCTCTTTTCTGTCAGAAAAGCCTACGTGTCAATAACGAAGAATTTGTACATGGCTCTTTTTACCACAAAAACCCTACATTTTGGGTAAATACTATTTTTCAAAAAAATGTAAATATAGCGTAAACTCCAAAAAAATCAAAAAATTACCCCTATCAAAGTTCAAATGAAGGATATTTTTTATAGAAAAAAATTCCATGGAAAATTCCATTATTACATTCAAGAGCAAATACCTTACTAATGATACATAGTACACGTACCCTTTCAAGACAACACTTCTCAAAAATAACAGTGTCACTCTTACAAATAAAAAACGCACTATCTTTTCTATTTTCTTATGTAGAATAAGTTCATTGTAAATTGCAAGAAACATCAAAAATTTTCCTTTTTTATACTGTAAAAACAAATAATAAGGATTTGGATTCATTTTTTCGGTGCACATATTATCTCATTAATGGGCATTTGAAAGTATCACTCATTGTCAGCTATTTTTTGTACCTATATTGACATGACGCTCATTTTATCATAAAACCCCCGTGAATAACGCGTTTTTACGTTATGAATTGATTAACACGTTACCAAAGGAGATAAAGTAGTATCGCAGTAAAAATTCAAGGCAGATGCTTTTGTATTTTTTACGGATTTTCTTTAAAAGATTCATGCACCACGAAAACAGTACCTAGAGACTCGTAAAAAAAATGTATTATTTTTTTTCACGCAATTTGCTAGAGATTTTTTAAGAGATTGAAAATAAAAACAATGAAGTAAGAACATAATTTTTTATTTTAACTTGATTTTTTCCATACAAAAATTTAAACTACGTTATATAAATGTAAAAGAAGGGATGGTATTATTATGAAAATGACTAAGCACATCATACCAGTGGCATTGGCTATTACTTTGGCCATTAGCGTATCAGCACATGCAGCATCTGGTGGCCCTTATGAAATTGCAGACGAAAAAGCTGCAAATACTAGTGCCACGCCATTGTTAAGCACTGTTATGGCAGTCCTAAACTCCCATAAATCATTAAAATCTATTCAAGAAAACCTTGTTGTCAATCAATACGAGCTACGCCGTGCACGCGCTGGGTATGGGCCGCGCGTTGACCTTACTGGTAGCGCTGGTATCACAAACATCAACGATTCCACGACTCGACTAACTAAGAACTATGAATATTTTTATGGAACTGGTGAGGTAAGCCTTTTATTGACACAACCCATTTGGGATGGTTTTGCTACACGCAGTCGTGTGCGCGCAAGTAAAGCAACTGTTGACTCTGTAACAAGCCGCGTTATTGATAATGCTACAACATTAGCCCTTGATGGCATTATTTCTCACGTTGACCTTATTTGGCGTAAAAGAAACTTAAAACTCGCAGAAAATAACGTAGTAACTCACGAAAGAATTCTTGCCCTTACCCGTGACCGTGAAGCAACAGGTGCAGACACCCTTGCCAACGTAACACAAACTCAAGGTCGCCTTGTGAGTGCTATGACAACCTTACAAACAACTAAGGCTGAACTGTTAAAAGGTGAAGACTCTTACCGCAGACTCACAGAACAACCTGTGCCTACAAGTCTTGGTGCGGTAAAGCAACCTTTGAAAATGTTTAGCAATCCAGAAGAAGTATTAGCGCTTGCTAAAACTAATAACCCAAAGGTCATTGCATATCTTGCTGACGTGCGTGCCGCTGAAGCTAACAAAGAATTATCTGAAGCCAGTTACTATCCTACTATTAACATCGAAGCAGGCCCCAGCTTTAGCAATACAGGCGCTTACAATGATGGCGAAAACTGGACCGCTTCTGTTGATGTGCTTGGCACAGTGTCTTGGAACCTTTTTAACAGTGGCGCTGACTATGCTGCAACTCAAGCTGCTTCTGCGCGTATTCGTGAAGCTCGTCAAACAGCCCACAGCTTCATGGACGACTTAAAACTTGAAATACAAAATTCATGGACCGATTACCAAACGGCCATTACACAGCTTGGCTACCATGAAGAAGCCCTTGTGTATAACTTGCAAACACGCGATTTTTACATGGAGCAATTCCTCATTGGCCAACGTACACTTCTTGACGTACTAAACGCAGAAGGTGAACTTTATAATTCAGAAGTGCAAGCTGTTACAGCTCGTGCGAACATCATCATAAGCACCTATACTCTTTACGCTTTAGCAGGACTATTATTGCCTGAGCTGGACATTCAACCAGAACAAGTTCTTAAAGCTCAAAAGTAAACGGTTGACAGACCACATAATCATTCGTAGTTAATGTAGACTCACAATAACCATTTCAAACAAGAAGTTGCTGACATGTCAAATAAAACTACGAATACTAAAATTGATTCTTCTGTGCCCTCTTCTGAAAAGAGGGCACAGGATTCCTTCGTATCTTCTCAGTCACAACCAACACCAACCTCAACAGAACATCTAACACCTGCGACTGACCAAGAAACAAACCAAAGCACTGGCACTGCGCATACTCAAGCAACAGAACAAGTTCTTGCGTCAAATACGCAAGCAGAAAATAACACTGCAGAAAATACTGCTTCAGATACTGTTGCTTCGCCAAATAATGAAGCTTCTAATACAGAAAAAAAAGAAGCACCCACTGAAGAAGCAGCCCCAATCGTTCCTCCTGTAACCATGCCGGTTGCTCCCGCAGATGTAGACTTTATCCCCCCTTTACTGCGAAGTATTAGCTCATTATTACGTTTACGCGGAAGGGGCGTTTCACCGCAATTTTTATACGCAGGTTTAGCTGGCGTTGGAGAAGTAACTCCTGGTGAGTGTATTCGTGCAGCCTCAAGAACAGGCCTGCGTGCTCGCATTTTACCACGCCCAACATTGCAAGATATCTCTCCCATGACCTTGCCTTGTATTCTTTTATTGCAAAATAATCGCTCCTGCGTGCTCACAGCCTTAAGTCATCAAGTAGCAACGGTTATCTTCCCTGAACTTGGTGAAGACCCGCAACAAATCAGCCAAGAAGCATTATTAAATGAATACACAGGTTATGCAGTTTTTGGCTCTATGGATAACCCTCAAGACAAGCGTATTGAATCTTTCAATCGCCCCCAAGGCAAGCGTTGGTTTTGGGATGCTATAAAGCATTATGCACCAATATATAAACACGCGGCCTTTGCAAGTGTTATTATTAACTTAATTGCTCTTGGTAGTCCGCTCTTTGTCATGAATGTTTATGACCGTGTAGTACCCAACAATGCCCTAGACACCCTTTGGGTATTGGCACTGGGCATTACCCTGGCTTATCTTTTTGACTTTTTATTACGCACACTACGTAATCACTTTGTAGACACTGCAGGTCGTAATGCCGACGTTGTTATTTCAAGCATGCTTGTAGATAAAGTTCTTTCCATGCAGCTTGATCATAAGCCAGAATCTACAGGCGCACTAGTAAATAATGTAAGAGAATTTGAATCACTACGAGAATTTTTTAGTTCCTCAACCCTACTTTCTTGTATTGACTTACCCTTCTTATTTTTGTTCATTTTGTGCTTAAGCTTTATCGGTGGCCCCTTAGTTATTTTGCCCTTAATAGCCATGCCCGTCATGTTTGGCGCTGGGGTTCTTTTGCAATCCATGGCTAAGCGCGCAGCAGAAAAAAGCTATGCTCAAAGCATGCAAAAAAATGCCCTGCTCACAGAAATGGTCAATGGCCTTGAAACATTAAAGTGCTGCCAAGGTGAAAACCGCATGCAACGCATGTGGGAAAGTGTTGTAGAAAATTCAGCACAAGCCAATATTGAAACCAAAAAATACGGTTCACTAGCAGTAGGCTTTTCTGTATTTGTTACGCAATTTATTACTGTAGCCATGGTAGTTTGGGGTGTACACCTAATAGCAGAAGGCGAACTGACAATGGGTGGACTTATAGGCAGTAATATTTTAGCTGGTCGTGCCATGGCTCCACTTATGCAAATGGCAGGACTTATCACCCGTTACCAAAATTCCCGCATTTCTCTTGATGCCTTAAACGTGCTTATGTCTATTCCCTCAGAAGACAGACAATCACAAGCAACTGTAGACTTTGGCCCACTTGAACATTCCTTTGCACTGGAAAATGTAAGTTTTGCTTACCCTGGCGCTGCGCGCACAGCGGTAAATGATCTTTCACTATACATTGCACCAGGCGAAAAAGTGGGTGTTATTGGACGTATGGGTTCAGGAAAATCAACGCTAATTCGACTACTTATAGGTTTATACCAACCTAAAGACGGTGCTGTAAAATTTGGCGGTGTAGATATTCGCCAAATGGCAGGCGCAGAACTTCGCGCACGCGTGGGCTTTGCTCCGCAAGATACGGTGCTCTTTTATGGCACAGTACGTGATAATATCACTCTTGGAGACCCATGCATTAACGATCAACGCATGCTTCGTGCATCAAACCTTTCAGGGGTGAGTGACTTTATTCGCACAAATCCTGAAGGTTTTGGCGCTCAAGTAGGTGAACAAGGCAAATCTTTATCTGGCGGTCAACGCCAAGCAATAGGTCTTGCCAGAGCTCTCGTTCGTGACCCAGAAGTAATCATCCTTGATGAACCCACGAGTAATATGGATACATCCTCTGAGCAAGCAGTTCAGTCACGCCTTATGAAAAACTTGCAACACAAAACTCTCATCCTTGTCACGCATCGCATGAGTATGCTTAAACTTGTAGACAGGTTAATAGTGATGGATGCAGGACGTATTGTTGCTGACGGCCCTAAGGATGATGTCATTCAAAAACTTCGGTCAACGGCACCTCCTCAAAAAAATATTAGCGAGAAAAAAACCGCATAATATAAAAGCTTTCAAGTAAAAACCGTATATAGTATTGCAACTGCGTTGTAATATACGGGTGACAATGACAACATATTGCTACTGCATACATGTTGCACAAAACAAAGGAAACATCATGAGTAATAATAAAAAATCATTATATGCTCGTATAAAAGATATGTTTTTAAGCCACTCCTCAGAACATACTGGGGATATGCCAAAAGATCTTAACGGGGAAAGAGAACATTTACAAAAGCACGAACTTGGATATGCTGATGTAGTTGAAGCTGCCTTGCAACGTCAACCAACAACACAAGCTCGCATACTTTCATTTGCCACAGGCCTTTTCATTGCCGTATTTATAGGTTGGGCAGCATGGGCTGAGATAGATGAGGTAACACGTGCTGAAGGCAAGGTAATTGCTTCACAAAGAACACAAGTCATTCAAAACCTTGAAGGCGGTATTTTACAAGCCATCTTGGTGAGTGAAGGCGAAACCATTACCCAAGGGGCTCCCCTTGCACGCCTTGACAATGAAATGGCTTCTTCAACCTATAGAGATGCTCTTAGTAAATCTTTAGAAAACAGAGCTGCAATTATTCGTCTTGAAGCTGAACTTACTGACAGTATACCTGAATTTCCTGAAGATATAAAGGAAGCAGCTCCACAAGTTATTGCAGACCAATTATCTGCCTTAGACGCTCGCGTACTACAGCGCAAGAGTGAAATTCGACTTTTAGAGTCCCAATACGAACAACGCTTACAAGATATTGAAGAGCAACAAACACGCAAAAAAGCAGTGGATCGCAATCTAGCACTAACCATTGAGCAACGCGATACCGTTCTTCCCTTATTACAGCGTAAAAACTATTCACGTATTGAATTTTTAAATCTAGAGCAAAAAGTTGCTAACCTTGAAGGTGAATCAGAAGGGCTAACTGCCTCTATTCCAAAGGCTCAATCAGCTGCAGAAGAAGCACGCCAGCGTATTGTTTTTAGAGAAGCTGAACTTGATGCTGCTATTACAGAAGAAATAAACGAAAGACGTACAGAATTAAACTCACTAAAAGAAACTGTTTCTGCAGGTAGTGATAGAGTTACTCGCACAGTTATGCGCTCGCCAGTAAATGGCATTGTAAAACAAATTCATATCAATACCATTGGCGGCGTTGTAAAACCTGGTGAAGCTATTATGGAAATTGTGCCTCTTGATGACACCTTGCTTATAGAAGTGCGTGTGCGCCCTGCGGACGTTGCATTTTTACATCCAAATCAAAAGGCCATGATAAAGTTTTCCGCCTATGATTTCAGCATTTATGGTGGATTAGAAGGTATATTAGAACAAATAAGTGCCGACACCATAGAAGATAAAAAGGGTGAAGTATTTTACCTTGCTAAGTTAAGAACAAATAAAAGTGGCATTGTGTATCAAGGTGAAAGTTTGCCTATAATGCCCGGTATGGTTGCAACTGCAGACATATTGACAGGACGCAAAACGATTCTTGATTATATTTTAAAGCCAGTATTAAAAGCCCATCAAAACGCATTACGTGAAAGGTAGGATTGTATGCAGCAAAACATCTCAACGCGCAAACTCCATTTTAGTAGTCTGCTCCTAATCTTTCTTATTATGCTTCTTGTGGTAGGAATCACGGCAACATTTGCTATCTATACGATACGATATGCATCCACAAGCATGGAAAGAAATCTAGCAATCACCCTTTCAACTGATGCAAGGGATAAATCAACTACGCTCAAACTCTGGCTAGACAATATTGCTCAAGATGCCATGCGTTTTACAAATAGAGATATGATTCGTCTCTATTGCGCAGAAGCCTTACTTTTTGAACAACAAAAAGAAAGCGGCATCTTGCCACAATGGGCTTTGCAAAACCAAACAGGACGAGACCTTGGGCAACTTCGTGTAGGATTTGAACAACAGCTTAAAGACTATGTAGAAGATGAAAAAGATATTATCTATGCAGGTGTGTGGGGTGCAGAGCTTTCTATGCTCTTGCGAACATCAGAAGAAATTGAACAGCTTACCCCTGAACAAAATTTGCTTTTACACCAAGCTTTAAATACTGGAAAAGCTGCCATATCAGGTGTTGTTTCTACTGCTGACGGCCTTATGCAAAATATGGCCTTCCCAATCATGCCGCCTGCATATACTGAAATGGATCAAGAAAAGCCTGTGGGCGTCATGCTTCTTTATATTCCCATGGAAAAACCATTAGCAAAGATTCTTGACCCATTAAATAAAGATACACCTCCTTATCGTCTTTTACAGTGGACAGAAAGCGACCTTAGCATTTTGCAATATGTTGATTTAAGCACCGCATCATTAATACCTATAGGAGGCTGGGAAGCTCCTGCAGGGCAACCACTAGCTTTAGCCAAGCGCACTTTACCAAATGGTGACAGCGTATATTCTTTAGGTGAACCTGTTGCTGGGTACCCTTTCATCGTCACTCATGAGGAACCAACGCAAAAGGCGGAGGCAGTATATGCGAATTTTCGTAAATTAATTATCACCTTTGTTACTGCAAGTCTTTCAATTGCCGCCTTTGTTCTCAGTGTTGGTTGGTGGGTTCTTGTGGGCAGAAGAGAACGCGCTGTTGAGCGTAGTATGCGTAAATTGCATAATGATTTAACCTCACAAAAACAAATTCTTGATGGCATTAATGCCACCTTGGAAGATGCCGTTGTTCTTACAGACACCTTAGGAAATATTCAATATGCCAATATGAGTTTTTCAAACACAGTCAACCATAGCATTGAATCAATGTATGGATACAAAATGGGTAATATCATGCACCCAGATGCTGCAGAGGTACTACAAAGATATCTTGACAGAGTAGTACGCAGCGAACAGACACAAACATTTGAAGAAAATCTTGTCATACATGGACAAAGTAAGTATTTCCACGGTGTATGTACGCCATATTTTGGAGATCACAAAAACGTTAGCGGCGTTGTTTCAGTATACCGTGACGTAACAAAAATGGTAGAAGAGCGACAAATTGAGGAAAAACGCATTGCACAGCTAATCAACGTGCTTACAACAGCTATCGAACTTGTAAATCCATACCTTTGCGGACAATCTAAGGCCATGGGCGATCTCTCTGTAAGTCTTGCCAAAAACCTTGAATTGTCCAATGAAGATCAAAAAACATTACAAATTGCGGCCTCACTAAGCCAAATTGGTATGTTAAGCTTACCAAGCGATTTATTGAATAAGAAAGGTCAACTTAGCGATGAAGAGCGTGACCTTATGCGTACCCACGTTAACAAAACCTTTAGTTTATTATCTGACTTTGACTTTGGTTTACCTGTACAAAGCACCATCTACCAAATGTATGAAAACATGGATGGATCTGGATATCCTCAACAATTACAAGGTGAAAACATATCCTTTTTATCGCGTATATTAAATATTGCTAACGTGTTTTGTGCAATATTACGTCCCCGTGTATATCGCAGAGCTAATACTCTTGATGATACATTATCCATCCTTGAAAAGAGCAAGGATCACTTTGACGTAAAAGTGTTAGATGCCCTAAAAGAATACACAAATACGCCTGAGGGTAGAATTTTTGTTAAAGACCTGCAACGTAGGATTGTAAGCCAATAGGATAAAGTATGCGTGTACTTTTTCTTCCACAAAGCTTTCCAGGCCCTTTTCGCTATACGGCAGCAAGGTTTGCCTCCGAGCCAGAAAGTAAAGTACTCTTTATTACCGATTCAGCGCGCAGAGATGTTCGCATACCAAAGGTACGCCGAATTCTTGTTTCCTTGCCCAAAATGGGAGACACGCAAGACCGTGCAGAATATGAAGTTTTGCGCGGTCTTAGGCGCGGAAACAGTGTAGGGTCGGCCCTTATGCGCTTGAAAGAAACAGGGTTTATTCCGGATATAATCATCGCTAATGCAGGGCAAGGATGTAGCTTATATGTGAAGGATATTTTTCCCAATGCCTTTTATGTGGCATACGCAGATGGCTTTTATCGCCAAGGAAGTACCCTTACCTTATTAACACAAAATAAGTCTACACCAACGTATGATTTTGCCCCTGATCGCAGTAGAAACTTCTTCCAATGGAATTCGCTATCTGAGTGCCATATGGCTTATACATCCACAGGATGGCAAAAATCCTTATACCCTGAAATACTCTCCTCGCGTATAGAAGTTCTTCACGAAGGAATTGATACAGACTTTTTTGTTCCAAACCCAGAAGAACGGTTTTATATTGATGAACTTGATCTTTCTCATGTAGAAGAACTTGTAACATTTTCTGGGCGAAGCTTAGATGCACAGCGAAATTTCCCTCATTTTTTACATTGCTTACCACTTTTTTTGAAAGAGCGTCCTCAATGTCATGCCTTAATTATGTCTACAGCTCAAACTAAGGATGAACATAGCACTCATAAATGGTTAGAAAACCTTCGTGCTACCTACGACATAGACCCAAGACGCGTACATTTTATTAATTTTAGACCATATAGAGATTATCGAAGATTATTACAAGCATCTACAGTTCACGTATTTTTGTCGCGGCCCTTTTCTCTTTCTTCTGGACTTTTTGAAGCTATGAGCTGTGGCTGCCTTGTGCTTGGCCCGGACAACTCTCCTGTTCAGGAAGTTATCCAACATGGTAGTAATGGCTTTTTATATGACGCCTTAGATGCTCAAACATTGGGATCAACTATTGTTTCTTTACTCGAATGCCAAAAACAAATGAGCCCATTGCGTGCAGCAGCAAGAGAAACCATCGTGCAGAAGTATAATGTACGTACACAAACACAAAAAACAGTAACATTAATAACAGATGCCTATAATAATTGGAAAAATAATAACAATAACGTAATATTGCCATAGGTATTTAGTGAAAACTGCATATGCCATAACAAATAATTCTTTTAAGCGCTTCATGCCGTGCATGTGTATACTTTGTATTTTAGCATGCATACTCCTGCTTGCGCCTTGGAATACCGCTCAGGCTGCAGCGAAAAAAAGCGGCATTAGGCTTTTTGGATCTATAGAGTTTAGAGGTCCTTTAAAAGCCCTACCTCAATGGTTGCGTGTTCAAAAACGAAATAGCGAAAATGATATTTTACATAATGGTACCAAACTTAACAGTGGCACAACCTGGGATGGTCTTGTGGCGAAAGTAAAGGGTAAAAGTGAGCTTGATACCATTCGTATTGTAAATAATTTTTGGAACCAATGGCCATATAAACAAGATTCAAGCGTGTATAAGGCTCCAGATTATTGGGCTATTCCTTATGAATTTCGTAAAAATTCTGGAGATTGTGAAGATTATGCCATTGCAAAATATTTTACTTTACGAAAATTAGGATTTCCGCTCGAAAAACTACGAATTGTCGTTCTTAAAGATACTATCTTGAAACTCGCTCACGCGGTTCTTGCGGTTTATATTGATGATGATATATACATTTTAGACAATTTATCCAGAAACGTTCTTTCACATAAACGGATACGTAACTATATTCCTCAGTATTCCATTAATGAAAAGAACCGGTGGATGCATGTAATGCCTAAAAAATAATCTATGGAGAAAAACATGTACAGTCAAAGCGGCACTTCCCTTACTAGCGATGCTCAAGGCACAAAAAAAAGAACACGTTTAGCTATTTTTGCTTGCGTGGTCATCGCATTTTGTGGCGTTACTGCCTTGCTCTGTTATACCTTTTATACGGCCCAAAAAGAGGATATTTTATCTTCACAGCAAGAACGCTTACAGCTAAACGCAAGTTCTTCGGCTGAAAGTATTCGACTCTGGGTCATGAGATTAGATGAGCAAGCAAGACGTATTAGTGAATCAGGAACGTTTCAGTTATATGCACAAGACATTGCTGCAATGGACATTGACCAAGTAAGTACTCTTAACGACCCTGACAACCAAACAGAGTTGAGCGAAGAAGCGGCCTATCTTTCTGAAGCGATTCCACATATTCGTACCATTTTACAAGACTTTATGACGTATAATGGTTTGCAAGATGCTCGCCTTGTAAGTCCTTCCGGAAAAATTTTGCTTTCTCCTCAGCCACGCCCTATTCCTATGATTGCAGATCAAATTCATACAGTACAAAAGGCTGCAGCTAGCAATCAAATCATGTTCGCCCCTGTGCGCAAAACAGCTACAGGCATGATTCTTGATTATGTAGCACCACTTATGCCTGCACAAGCTCAAGATACCAACGCAAACAGTGTCGCAGCTTTTTTAATTACCACGCCTGTAACAGGTCAATTAAGCTCATTTGTTAATCGCAGTGCAGGCCCTGGTGATGAAATAAAAACAAACCTTATTCAATATACAGGAAAATCATGGGAAGTTATTCGCCCAGACATTCTTAAGCCATTGCCAAGCTCAATTGAGCTTGCTACCGATGCAAAGCAATTGCCTTTTGCTAGTCGCACCTCTGTAAACAGTAACGAAAAGGTGTATTCTCTTGGCATTCGCACCACAGGTCTAGACTGGATTGTAGTACAAGAAGTTCCGGCCTATATTGTTGATGCGCAGCTTAGTCGTGCCTTTAATCTTGTTTATGGTGCTGGTGCGTTTTTATGCTTAAGTGTTTTACTCATGTTTTCCCTTGTATGGTGGATTATTATCGGAAGAGAACAAGCCTCTGTAGCTCAAAAATTTAGCAAATTATACCAAGTAATACGCAAGCAAAAGCATCTTCTAGACAGCATTAATATTTCACTTGATGTGGGTCTTATTATGGTAGATGTAAGCGGTAAATTACACGTAGTGAACAGAGCCTTTGCCACCATAGTTGGCAAAACAGAAGACGAACTTCAAGACAGTAATCTGCATAGCATTGTGCCTGATAAAGCAGCTCTTCATGTACAACAAGCCGTTGCTGATGTTTCAAAAAGTAATATTTCTAAAACCATTGAGCTCATCTTACCTCTACAAGGAGAAGAACGTCTTTTCCGCGCAACGCTCTTCCCCTTTGAAGACAAAGATCAAGATGATGATACAAGTGCTGCAGTTATTACCTTACAAGACATTACAGAGTTTCGTAAAAACAGTGAAAAACGTAATAAACAACAGATGAGCACCATCGAAGCCCTTGTAGGCACAATTGAACGCGTAGACCCATATCTTTCGGGACACTCTAACCTTATGCGTCAGCTAGTTGAGCTTTTAGCCGAAGATATGGCCCTTGAAGGAAGAGATAAAGATACCTTAAGTACAGCTGCTGTACTTTCACAAATAGGCAGAATATTTGTGCCTCGTGACTTATTATCTAAAACAGACAAGCTCACCCCAGAAGAACAAGCTGAGCTAGCGCGTATTCCTGAATATGCTTTTAGCATCTTAAATACCATCGACTTTGGTTCACCTGTACCAACAGCAGTGCTACAAATGAACGAAAAACTTGATGGATCAGGAACTCCTAACCACCTAAACGGTGATGACATTAGTCTCTATGGTAGAGTACTTGGTGTAATTAATGCTTTTTGTGCCATGGCAAGCCCCCGTGCTTTCCGTTCAAGCTTACCTATTGAAACAGCCCTAGATATATTACGCAAAAATGCAGGCTATGACCAAAAGGTCGTAGAACATTTAGCAACAGTTCTGGCCAAACCAGAAGGAGCAGGAGCTGTAGCAACAAGACTTGCAGAAGTAAGCAAGGCCACAAAGGGTCAATAACAATCAATATGTATGAGGAAAACTTTTTCAAAAACAGAAAAAGTTTTCCTCATATTACAAAGTCAAGCATCGTATGCCAAAAGCTTCCAAAAACAATAAAAAAACAAAACTCTTACAATAATTCTCTTTCCACGCATTTTTTAAGAAACGCACGCGCAAAAGTCCTTTTTGGAGAGTGTTTGCCTTTTTACTCTCCATGGACGATATTGAAAAATACCGTGTACGTACTTTTTCAAGTTTGACTGCAGATATTTACTATTTATATTTACAACTACACAAAAAATTCTTATTATGTTTTTAATGCTTGAGTTAAAGCGCATGTTATACATGTATATCTTGTTAAAAATGTGGTACATTTCCTGCACATACAAAATGCGTACTCAGCAAAAAAATGCCCACCACGTATACGTTGGATATGCAATCAATACAAAAAATAGCTGTGCAGACAGTAAAAGTATATTTTTATAAATTCCTAATGGGATAAGGCATAAGTGCACGACATAAAATAAAATTTTACTGAAATTTTATTTTACGCAAAAAATACTTTATATAAAAGGGCTTTACTTCTCCCAGAAAATGGTAATTTTACAATTAATCTACATGTATGCAAAGCATGTTTCTATTGTCAAAGACCATATTCTAACGTAAGAAATTTACTGAAACCGCTTTACTCGATACAATAATGATTTACCTTTTGCCTAGGAGCTAACTGTGACAAAGGTTCTTATAGTTGACGATTCCATTTTTATGCGCAAAGCATTAAGCTCTTTATTAGCTACAGATAAGGACATCGTTATCTGCGGGCTTGCCAGCAATGGTGAAGAAGCTTTACAAAAAGTAAAAGAGCTTGATCCAGACGTAATTACGCTTGACATAGAAATGCCCAAAATGGATGGACTTACAGCACTCCAACACATCATGAAAACAAAACCAACTCCTGTTATCATGATTAGCTCATTAACCGAGCAAGGTGCAGAAGCAACGCTTAAAGCCATGGAGTACGGAGCCCTTGACTTTGTACCAAAGTCACTCAGCTCAGACCATGCAGCATTTGCAGAAGAAATCACAAAGAAAGTTAAGCTTTTAGCAAGAAAAAAAGCTCTCATGCAGTTGCGGTTTAATGCAAAAAAATCGCCTGCGCAACACACGCCTAAAAGCACTGCAACTGCTCCCATAAAGCCCTGCACAGGCTCAAGAGACATCATTGCCATAGGCGTTTCTACAGGCGGACCTCCTGCAGTACAAAAAGTTCTTTCTGCCCTTCCTGCAAACTTGCCAGCAACCATTTTCATAGCTCAGCATATGCCGGCAGCTTTTACAGGCCCCTTTGCTAAACGTCTTGATAGTGTTTGTGAAATTACAGTATCAGAGGCAGTTCATGGAGAACGCCCACGCCAAGGGCACGCATACATTGCCCCTGGCGGGAAACATATTACCCTTACTATGCGCGGCCCCTTACCTGAAATAACTATTTCAGATGAGCCTGCCAGCGCCTTATACAAACCTTCAGCAACAGAACTTATGCACTCCATTGCCAATTGCAACCCTAGAAAATCCTTAGGTGTTATTCTTACAGGCATGGGAAGTGATGGCCTTGAAGGTATTCGTGCTTTACGCAAAAAAGGCGGATATATTTTAGCACAAAATGAGGCATCTTGTGTCGTATATGGCATGCCTAAAGCAATTGTTGACGCTGATCTTGCTGATCAAATTTTAGATATTGATCGGATGGCAGAAGCCATCATCGCAGCAGTGAAAGGCTAAACCACATTAAGGGTTTTTATGAGTACACAAAATCATGACTTTTCCACTCAAGAAATATTGCAAAATTTACAAAGTAGCGATGTAGACAGCATCAGAAGTGCGTCATTTGCAGCTGGTGATGCGGGACTTGTTGAAGCTATCCCAGCATTATGTGAGCACATCCAAAGCTCAAACATTGGTGTGCAAGAAGCTGCAGAATATGCGTTACGAAAAATACGCGGGAAAAACACCATTGTAAAAATGCTTCCCCTGCTTAATAGTGATGTGCCTTCATTGCGCAACATTGCCATGGACGTTTTGCGCGAAATTGGATGTGATGATATTGACGCCATCAACCCATACTTACGTGATGCAGACCCTGATTTACGCATTTTTATGGCAGACATTTTAGGACACACCAAAAGTCGTAAGGCTATGTCCTTGCTTTGTGAAGCACTTTTAAAAGACCCAGAAGTAAATGTACGTTATCAAGCAGCCATGAGCCTTGGAACACTTGGCTTTCCTGAAGCTGCAGAAGCATTGCATCAAGCCATGCAAGACGAAGAATGGGTTCAATTTTCTGCCATTGAATCCCTTACAAAAATTCGAGACGATAGCACTATCGGCACCTTTGTAAAAATTTTGCCCACGTGTTCTCCCCTTGTGGCCTCAGTGATAATTGATGCCCTTGGCGAAATGCAAAATATAAAAGCCGTCCCCTTGCTGTTACAATTTATAGCAAAAGCTGCACCTGTACTTAGGCATAAAGCTGTAAAAGCCATTGTACAAATACTTGGTGAACATTCACTGTCTCTTCTTTCTGGTACTGAAAAAGAACGCTTCAAAGAGTACCTTGAAGAATCATTAGGAGATGAGGATGAAAGCATCCAAGAAGCTGCACTTATAGGACTTTCTGCCATGGGCGATGGCGTGTCATCGCGTATTATTATGGAATATATTTTACAAAACCATACTAATCCGGAAAATGAATTATACCAATTGGCCCTCGCATCACTTACAGCCATTGGATATAATGATGAGTTTGCAAAATTTTTACAGCAAGACGATCAAGTAGTAATACGCATTGCATTAGAAGCTGCCCTAAATATAGAAGGCAGCCAGTGCATGGATGGCATTATTGCATTGTTTTGGAACAGCGATTACGAAACGCAACGCGCAGCAGCCTTATATATGGCCCATCATGCAGCCTTAGAACACGCAAACTTTGCTCTTGATATCCTTAAGCAGCATACCGACAGCGGCGTTATTAAATATATTATGCAATGCCTTGGCATAACGCTGCGTTACGCTCCTGCTCAAGACCATATTTTTGAACAATTAAATCATCCATATACAGACGTTCAAGAAGTAGCCCTTGAAGCTTGTGTTGTTCTTAATACCCCAGAACTTAGTACGCGCTTTAAAGGCATGTTTGCTCAAGGCGAAGAAGAAATGCGCTTGCTTGCACTGTATGCTTTAAGTAATACAGATTTCCAAAAAAATATTTCTATAATTTATCAAGGCCTTGAAGACGAAAGCCTCTATGTACGACAAATGGCAGTAGAGTCATTTGCCAATGCCAATGTAGATTTGCATGAGCATATCGAAAAACT
The DNA here is from genome assembly GCA_964371825.1 of uncultured Desulfovibrionaceae bacterium. Lineage (GTDB taxonomy): Bacteria > Desulfobacterota > Desulfovibrionia > Desulfovibrionales > Desulfovibrionaceae > CAYJAD01. The sequence goes on along the minus strand of CAYJOQ010000010.1, from coordinate 6,462 downwards.
TTTAGCCATGCTCGATGATCCTGCGGATGAAGTGCGCATCTCAGTTGTAGATGTATTAGGAAGTTCTAATAACGCAAGCATTATACCATACCTTGAAAAAGCGCTTGAAGATAACAATGAGTGGGTATGTATTCGCGCGATAGAAGCCCTTGGAAGTCAAAGAACAGAAAACTCTGTGGGGCAACTATTAGCTCATTTTGAGAAAGCCAGCTTAATGGTTTCTTTAAAAATTATAGAAACGTTGGCTCAAATTGGCGGAAACGTAGCGTTTAGGGCTCTTTTGGATATGATGCACCATGAAGATCCAGAAATTCAAAATGCGGCAGCCGAAGCTATCGAAAGATTAAAAGAGGGGTAGTCTATGTCTGGTTTATTTAAACGCCCCACAAATCCTGTAGAAAGAAGTAGTAGCGTTGATCGTGAAACACGTACAAGCTCAATTAGTCGGTCTTCTACACCTATAGGTAGAGATTGTGCCGCCTCAAAGGACGCACGCCCAAGTTCATTACAACGTCCTTCTACTCTTCTTGGGAAAAGTGGTACTGCAGAAAAGGAAACGCGTACAAGCTCTTTTAATCGCCCCTCATCTCCACTGAGTAAGGGATTAAAAATTAGTGATGAAGAATTTATTCAGTTACGCGATTTTATTTATTCACAATGTGGTATATTTATAGCTGAAAACCGTAAATATCTTGTGGAAAATCGATTAAGTAACAGAATCAAAGAGCTTAAGCTTAAATCGTATTCTGAATACTATAATTATTTGCGCTTTGATGTGGGCAAAAGGGTTGAACTCAATAAACTGTTTGAAGTTGTTACAACCAATGAAACCAGTTTTTATCGCAACCCTCCACAGCTAACTGTGTTTCAAAACCATGTACTTAAGCGCGCAATTGATGAGTGCAGAAAATCTGGTAGAAAAAAATTGCGAATTTGGTCTGCGGGGTGTTCCACAGGTGAAGAGCCCTATACCATTGCCATGATTTTACACGAATCATTAAAATCAGAAATCAATACATGGGACATTAAAATCACCGCCAGCGATCTTTCAGAAGCAGTCTTAAAAGCGGCACAACGCGGCATGTATGCAGAATATACATTACGAACAACGCCTAAGGATATTGTGCCTAAATACTTTACACACTCCGGTGGTGTATACAATGTGAAACCTGAACTAAAAAAACTTGTTTCATTTGGGCAACTGAATTTAAACGACAAAATGCAACTGAGTCGTGTAGAAAAATCACATATTGTTTTTTGTCGTAATGTTATCATTTATTTTGATGATGATATGAAAAAACGTGTAATAAATTCATTTTATGATAATTTACTTCCGGGTGGCTCCTTACTTATTGGGCACTCAGAATCATTACACAATATTAGCAGGGCTTTTACCCCAGAGCATCACTCAGGTATTATTGTATACAATAAGCAAAAGTAGCAAATGAGGACAGCATGGCTAAGATTATTGCCATAGCTAACCAGAAAGGTGGCGTTGGTAAAACAACAACAACCCTCACCATGGGGATGGCCTTAGCTAGGCTTGGTAAAAAAGTGCTCATATTGGATCTTGATCCGCATGCATGCGCATCTTTGCACATGAAGCTATACCCAGAAGATCAAGAAATTACCTTACACGACCTATTACTTGCAGAACAAAGTGCATGGAGAGGCCTTTGGGGTAAACTTGCAAAAAATGTTGGACATGAAAACGTATTTTTTGCTGCAGGGAGCATTCGACTATCAGAGCTTGAGCTTGATTTGCAAGAACGAAAAGCAAAGGGTATGGTGCTTAAACAAGCTCTCAGCATAGTTGAACATAATTATGATTTTATATTGCTTGATTGTCCACCACATGTGGGTATAATTTTAGTAAATGCTCTTGTGGCATCACATATATTAATTATTCCCATACAAACAGATTTTTTAGCATTGCACGGTTTAAAGTTACTTTTTGATACGATACGAACCTTAAATAAAGTGCTGCCTGAGCCCATACGCTATAGAGCACTGCCAACTATGTATGATAAAAGAGCAAGAGCGTGTAATCGAGTATTAGAATTGTTGCGGCGCAAAATGGGAGCGGCCATGTTTACAACTGTTATCGGCGTTGATACTCGCTTTAGAGAGGCAAGCGCCCTTGGTGTTTCCATTTATGATATAGCTCCAGAAAGTAGAGGAGCCTTGGCCTATGATGCGTTAAGCGAAGAAGTGTTAGCGTTATGGTAAAAACCCCAGAGCAATATTTTCAAGAGCAAGATTTTATTCTGCCAAGCAGTGAAGGTGGTGGACAAAATTTTACCACTGCAGAGCAAGCTTTTTTGCAAAAATATGTAGGCACAGAAGAAGCACAAGCCCTTGGCATAGACTTGCCACCTGAGGGATTGGAAGAAAGCAATATTGTAAAAGTTGCAGAAGCATCTATAGAAGAAATACTAAAAAAACAAGAGCAATTACAATTAATTTTCTTCTATATACAAAATCAATTACATACAATTCCCATTGAGGCTGTTAACGAAGTTATTAAATTTATGACCCCCATGCGTTTGCCTCTCACTCCCAAATATGTGCATGGCGTTATTAATTTGCGGGGCAGAATTACACCGCTTTTACAATTAGAACATTTTATCTGTTCAAAACCTCGTAAGGTTAGCGAAGAAAGCCTTATTATTGTTTGTCAATCTAAGGGAATACAACTTGGCATTATAATAGATAAAATACATAATATGATTACTGTAAATCAAGATGATATATCATGGAATGTAGAGGCCAACCTTGGTTCAACTCCCACAGAATGTCTTTGCGGTATAGTTGATTATAAGGACAAAATCTTTGGCATTATCTCTACAGACAAAATTGTTGACCATATAATTCAATCTAGGGACATACTATGAGCAAGCACATTATGGTTGTTGACGATTCCAAAACTATTCGTAATCTCTTAGCTTTTGTTATGAAAAGTGAAGGTTTCAAAGTTACAACGGCTGAAGACGGACTTGATGCATTAGAGCAACTCTACAATGGTGTTGAAGTGGACCTTATCATTTCTGACATCAATATGCCGCGTATGGACGGATTTACCTTTATTAAAACATTACGCGAGCAAGACACTTACAAAGACACACCAATTATTGTTCTTTCCACTGAAGGACAAGAAAAAGATATTCAAATGGGTATGAGCTTTGGTGCAAACCTCTATATGGTGAAACCAGCACAACCAGAAAAAATGGTGCGTAACATAAAGATGTTGCTCGGATAACCGATAAGACTACTAGGAATGGGTTTTACTTTTTATTAACCATTGGCCTGAAGGTGCACTATGAGTCAAGATTTTATGGATGCCGAACTCTTTGCTGACTTTATCGTCGAAGCTCGAGAGCATCTTGAAACCATTGAGCCTAACTTGCTTGAGCTTGAAAGAGCTCCAGACAATCTCGGCTTGCTCAATGAGATTTTTCGCCCCATGCACTCTCTTAAAGGGGCCTCGGGTTTTCTTGGTCTCAACCGTATAAACCAACTTGCACATAGATGCGAGAATATCCTTGATGATTTACGACACGGCAAAATGACGGTTAGTGCTGGCATTATGGATATTATTTTAGCCTCCACTGACGCGTTGCGCCAAATGTTAGACAACCTTGAACAATCTAGCAGTGACGAAGGTGTTCCCACCGAAGAAATCATTACACAAATTGACGCCCTTATGAATAATGGCGGAGAAATTGTTGCACAAGACCCTCCTGCAGAAACAGCTCAAGGCGCTCAAGAAAGCACAGAAGCAACAAACACCGAAGAAATACAACAATCAAATGAGCAAGCAGCTTCTGTTGTTCGTCAAAAAATTGATAAAAGTCCTAAGCAATGGCTAAGCGACTATCCCACGCGTCCACCCTATGCCCTCACTGCATTTGGAGAAGGTCACCTTAAAGACTTTATAGATGAATCCATTGAAATGGTAGAACATCTTAATGCAGGATTGTTAGAGCTAGAGGCACAGCCGCATGGGCAAGAAGAACTCGTAAATGATATTTTCCGTTACTTCCATAATCTTAAAGGAAACAGCGGTATTATCGCCTTTGAAGAGCTTAATAGTCTAACACACGAAGCAGAAACTTTATTTAACAATATTCGCCGTGGCGAAATGCAAGTAACTGCAGAATTAGTAGACCTTTTACTTTTTGTTGTAGATATTATGGAAGCCCTTGTTTGCAGCATAGATGCAAGCAGTGGTAATGTAGAATGCCCACAAACTGCTGATGTTTTACACCAATTGCGCCAAGCTGTGGCTGGCGAAGCCATTGAACTGCCACCGAGTATGTATACATATGTTGACAGTAATCAAACAGCTGAAAATCAATCTTCACAAAACGTAGCCACAGAAACAAATGACGCTACACAAGAAACTGCTGAAGATGAGGCATCTAATGTTTTCGTAAAGATTGGTAAAGACCTTGATGCAGACCCCGAAGATTTAGCACTTTTCCACTCCACTGTTGTACAACAGCTAGATATTATCAAGGCCTGCACAGCCACATTACAATCAGACAGCGGTCATACCCCTTCTATCGATGCCATATATCGTTGCCTCATTGCCATTAAAAATTCCAGTGGCTTTGTGAACCTTGCAGATATTAAGCTGTATGCTGAACGTACAGCAGGAATTGTAGACTCTGCACGTAATAGCGATATGGATTTTGAACTTGTGCTAGATTTACTTGGACAAGAAGTTGAAATTATAAAAGATATGATTGCAGCCGCTCTTCCAGGCATAGATATTAACGCTCCTGTTAAAATGCTTGGTGAAGAGGATAGCACTGATGAAGAGGCAACCGAGGACGCAGAAAAGACAGTAAGCACTGCAGACGAACCAAAAAGCGATGCGCCAAAAGCAGAAGAACCTAAAGAAGAAGCCAAAAAGGCAGAAAGCGCACCGACAGCTCCTGCTCCTTCTGCAGCTCCGGCGGCAACTAC
>CAYJOQ010000010.1:0-1391 GCA_964371825.1 uncultured Desulfovibrionaceae bacterium | reverse complement strand
GGCAGCTCCGGCAGCAAAGCCAAATGCTGCGCCTGCAGGCAACGAACCGCCAAAGCCTGCGTCATCAACTATACGTGTTGACCATGAAAAGCTTGATCACCTCATGAACCTTATTGGTGAGCTTATTATCAACAGAAATAGATACACACTTATAGCACGGCACCTTGAAGACGAAAGTGCACAGATTGATATTTCACAGGTGGCACAAAGTCTCTCTGAAACAACGTACGCCATGGCCCGCATTTCTGATGACTTGCAAGATACCATCATGAAGGTGCGTATGGTTCCAGTAGCCTCTGTATTTTCTCGCTTTCCTCGTCTGGTACGTGACCTATCGCGCAAAAGCGGTAAGGAAGTTGACCTTATTTTAGAAGGTGAAGAGACAGAGCTTGATAAAAGCGTTGTGGAAGTAATAGGTGATCCATTAGTGCACCTTATACGTAACTCTGTTGACCACGGTGTAGAAGCGCAAGAAGATCGTATTGCTGCAGGAAAACCTGCTAAAGGCCGTGTAACATTGCGTGCTTTCCACAAGGGTAATTCTGTAGCCATTGAAATTGAAGATGATGGCAAGGGTATTGATCCTGAAAAAATGCGCGAAGTTGCCATACGTAAGGGTGTTATTTCTGCCGAAGATGCAAAACTTCTTGATGACAGAGAAGCCATGGAGCTTATTTTTGCCCCAGGTTTTTCTTCCGCCGAAACTATTACCGATATTTCCGGTCGTGGCGTTGGCATGGATGTTGTGCGCACCAACATTAAAAACCTTAAGGGTAGCGTGAACATTACCTCTGAAATCGGCAAAGGGACACGCTTTACCCTCTTGCTCCCGTTAACTCTTGCGATTATTGATGCGCTCATGATTAAGGTGGACAATGAAACCTTTGCTATACCGCTAGATGCCGTTTCTGAAACCACCAAGATTGAAGCAGAGTTACTTACTGACATTAACGGACGTAAAGCCGTTACTTTGCGCGGAGAAGTACTCGGTCTTGTAGACCTTGCTGAACTCCTTAATCTGCCAAAGCAGGAAGTGGACCCTGATGTTCTTTCAGTAGTAGTTATTCATGACAACGAACGACGCCTAGGCGTAGTAGTTGACAGATTACTAGAAAGACAAGAGGTAGTTATTAAGCCCCTCGGTTCGTACCTTGGTGATTTACGTGGCATATCTGGAGCTACAATTCTTGGCGATGGTTCAGTTATACTCATCCTTGATCCGCACGAAATCTATACGATGTCAACTTCCAAGGGTGCTTTACCCTAAAATATTCAACATACCTACATATATAATAAAGGGGCTTTATGCCCCTTTTTTGATGACAAACCCCACTTGGTGGCGTTTGCGCCGCTATTGTCAGCATAGCTGCCAAGCGGAAAGGCACGAAAAT
>CAYJOQ010000009.1:2061-27566 GCA_964371825.1 uncultured Desulfovibrionaceae bacterium | reverse complement strand
TGCTGTCAACGCTCCATAAGACTCCGCACAATGAATTGTGCAGGAGTCTTATTTTTATATTGCTTTTTAACAGGTATCCAAAAGCTGCTTGCGTAATAATATGCGTTACAATATACTACCGTCATTCATGGTAGTCAGTTTTGTGAGTCATTAAGGGTATTATGAAAAAAATATTTTTTGTTCAGTAAACATCAACGCATCATGTTCAATGGAGGGCCATTGAGCAAAATCTATAAAAACTGTTCAAAATAAGAAAATATGTACGTCTGCTATGCGTAATGATGGCTGTGCACTGATAAAATGCAGCGAATGTAGAAAATTTGAACATATTCAAGACCACTTTGAGGAAATAATGAAGTATCAGCAGTCTAGGGCATATACAAATGCAACATTAGTGCAAGGTATTGGAAAAATATATAAAATTGACTATGTTTGTGTGTATGATGAAAGTAAGGTGTATATCCCTGAATCTGTTCAAAGAGAAGTTAATCCATCTTTTTTACTCCCGTATCAAGAGCCCACTAGCACATTAGATATTGAAGCTATTTATGGTGGATATTACATAAATCATGTCGGACATTTTATAATTGAAAACTTAGCTCGACTGTGGTTTGCTAAAGAACATCCAGACTTGCCTATCATATGGAATTCTCCAGCGGTAAAAATACCTGCATATCAGCAAGAGCTTTTTGATATTTATGGCATACAAAATAAATTTATTTTTGTCTCTGAGCCTACAAGGGTTCAAAAACTCCATATACCCATGCCGTTAGCAAGGCATAAAGCGTACTACAGTCATGAATATTTTCATACCCTTGGTGTCTATGAAGGTCAAAAAACGGTACCGGGAAAGAAAATTTTTATTTCAAGATCAGAAATTTCTGGTAGGGGATATATTAATGAAAAAGAAATAGAACAATATGCGAGGGATAGGGGCTATAAAATTATTATACCTGAACATATTTCTATGCAAGAGCGTTTAGATGAATATTCTAGCGCTGAAGAAATACTTATGACATATGCTTCATCTATTTTTCCCGCAATATTAATCAAAAATTTCAGCACAAAGGTGCGCATTTTTCCTCGCTTTATAGATCCTCCATGTAGAGCAATGGTGCAATTTTATGAAAATGTGCACGAATTACGTTGTAATGAAGAGATAGTGTATAAAGGATCAGTGCATTCTGGAAATCTGCTCTATACATCTATGGAAAACATTGAAAAATGTTTAGAAAATAACCAATATCTAGATGAAACCTCATACGTGGATAGTTCTAATATTGAACGCTCGATGAGATTGCAAAAAGAATCTATGCCTTTTGAAATTGATTTCATAAAGAGCATTAGGCAGGCTATTTCTTTAAGAAACGATCATAAGGTACATGACTATATTAATAAATCCTTGAATGAATATTGTAATACATACGATACACTTGAAAATAAACAAGATATATCTGATAACTTTAATTCTCTATGTAATATGTTGTTTGAGGAAATTAAAGATAAGTCACATATAATAGATAATTTGAAGATATTCTTATGTAGATATGATTTTGAATATGGATTTTCTCAGAAATATTTTGTTAATATAGTAAGAAACATACCAAGCGCTCTTTATGCAAAAGAAAAAATAGCCATTCTTGAAGATACGCTAGAAAGAGTTGCCGCCAATTGTTATGACGTTTCAGATTGGTTTTTAGATATGTGCCAAATACATTTGTCTGAACTCTATATTTTAACGAATCAAGATAAAAAAGCATATGCGCTATATGATTCTATGTGCTTAAGAATGCAAAAATTTGTATGTGTTTATGAAGAATATATACAATATTTTGTGCAGCAGATGTTTTTGAAAAGGCATGATTTTTCAAAGGCTCTTGAAAGCATTGAGAAGGGTTTTGCGCTTGAAAAACAGTGGCTTCAAGGATATGTGTTTTTAGCTAATATATATCAAGCTATGGGTGATATTGATGCAAGTATTGCGCACATTACTCAAGCCATTGCTTTAAAGCCGCGTAACTTTCGCTATATCTCCATGCATTTACAATATCTTCGCAGTAAGCATGCCCTTGATGTTGTTGACTCTATTATAGAGCAAACCGCACAAACTATACCGCATTGGACAGATTTTCATATCCAATTATCATATAATTGGAATTTAAAAGGAGATTTGGATAAAGCTGTATACCATGCACAACAAGCAGTGCAGGTGGACCCTCAAAATATACAGTGGAAATGGCATTTGTCGAGTTTGTTATGTCGGCAACGCAACTTTATAGCTGCGCATGAGCTTGTTGAGGGTGTCTTACAAAAAAATCCTACATTGGCGGAGGCATATACGCAGCTTTCTCATGTATATAGCGCTCAAGGTGAATGCGATAAAGCACTTGAATATGCAATCAAGGCTAGGGAATTAACACCAGAAAATATTTGGTGCATAATTCACCTTACAAATCTTTATCGAGCAAATGGTGACTATGGTACAGCGCAAGAACTTATGCAGCAATATATACTCAAAGCTCCATATTGGGGTGAACCCTATGTGCAATGTTCATATATATATGATGCTCAAGGTGAGGTAGATTCTGCCATTAGCTATGCGCGTAAGGCCGCAGAAGCTGAACCGTATACTCTTAAATATATAACACATTTGTGCGAGATGCTGCGTAAAAATCAAAAGTATGAAGAAGTTCTTGAAATAATGGCTGCAGCCATGGAGATGCATCCGTATTGGGCAGAGCCTTATGTGCATATTTCGCATGTATACAATGCACAAGGAAATATTGAAAAGGCCATAGAATATGCTCGCAAGGCTACAGAAATGGCTCCATACACATTGGGGTATAAAGCACATCTTTCTCGCCTACTTTGTAATAATCAAAATTTTGATTTGGCCGCAATGCTTATGACAAAGTGCATAGAAGAATTTCCCTATTTTGCAGAAGCTCATGCTCACATGGCAGCTATTGCAGAGGCTAAAGCTGCTCAATGTGCGCATGAAGTTATGGAAAAGCCCTATGTTTCCATGAGAAAAAAATTGTGGCATGGCCTACATTCATGCACATGGGTTGCAAAATTAAAGCCGTATATAAAAAGAATGCTACATAGGTGATGCCAAGTGCTTATTTAGTAGACATTGGAAATCAGAAAAAATGTGTACAATAACATTTGTTTTGATGAAAGGGTAAAATTTTGACATAAAAAAATATCAAATATGCATTGATGGCAATTGTATTGCGGCACAACACGTATTTTAGCTTCGATTATGTAGTATATTATGATAAAACTTCTTTTATAACACTGAGGAATATATGAAGGTTGTTATTTTAGCTGGTGGATTAGGTACTAGGCTTGGTGAGGAAACAGGGCTTATGCCTAAGCCCATGGTAACTGTGGGTGAAAAACCTATATTGTGGCATATAATGAAAATTTATTCTCATTATGGTTTTAATGATTTTGTTGTTTTGTGTGGTTATAAACATGAAATTATCAAACAATATTTTGTTAACTACTATGCTAACAATACTGATATAACAGTGGATTTAAAGAGAAATTCAGTGGTGGAGCACATTAATCGTGCAGAAGACTGGAAGGTAACACTTCTTGATACAGGGTTAAATACCATGACTGGCGCACGCATTCGTAAAGCGCAAGCACACCTAAATAATGAAACCTTTATGCTTACCTATGGCGATGGTGTTGGTGATATTAATATTCCAGAGCTGATTAAAACACATAAAACGTCAGGAAAAAGCGCAACTTTGACAGCTGTGCAACCTTCGGGACGTTTTGGAGCTTTAGATTTTGCCAATGATGATACCATTGTTAATTTTAAGGAAAAACCTCGTGGTGATGGTTCGTGGATTAATGGTGGTTTTTTCGTCTTAGAACCAGAGGTGTTTAACTATATTCCTGAAGGTGAAGATATTGTTTTAGAAGAAGAGCCATTAAAAAATTTGGTTGATGCTCAACAGCTTCAAGCCTACAAGCATAGCGGCTTTTGGCGCCCAATGGATACACTTAAGGATAAGCTAGATTTAAATACACTTTGGACACGCAATGAAGCTCCATGGAAAATTTGGGACTAATATGCATATTTTTAACTCTATATATGCCGGCAAAACAATTTTTCTTACGGGGCATACGGGTTTTAAAGGGGCATGGCTTGCGCATTGGCTTACCCTTTTGGGGGCAAATGTTGTGGGGTATTCTCTTGCACCAACCACCAAGCACAATTTGTATGAAATACTTAATATTGAAAAGAACATAGCTAATAGTTATATACATGATATTCGTGATCGCGAAAAACTCTATGAGGCGTGCATTGCTTGCAAACCCGACGTGGTATTTCACCTTGCAGCCCAGCCATTAGTGCGTCTTTCCTATGCAGAACCAATTTTTACATATGAAACTAACGTGATTGGAACGCTTAATGTGCTTGAAGCTGCACGCAAGGCAAACACCGTTAAAGCTTTTGTGTGTATAACTACTGATAAATGCTATGATAATAAAGAAATTGACTATGCGTATACAGAAGAAGACTCCTTAGGCGGGTATGATATGTATTCTTCTTCAAAGGCCTGTGCTGAACTGTTAGCCGCATCGTACAGGAGTACCTTTTTACGTGATGGTCAGCCCTTTACAGTAGCTACAGCAAGAGCTGGAAATGTTATAGGTGGCGGTGATTGGTCTCAAGATAGACTTATGACCGATTGCATAGAATCTATTATGCAAGATACATCGATACATATTCGCAACCCCAAATCAATACGCCCTTGGCAGCACGTTTTAGAACCCCTTGCAGGATATTTACGTTTAGGACAGAAAATTTTAGAACAGGGGAATAAATATGCACAAGCGTATAACTTTGGCCCCAATATTGATGAAAAAATGAAGGTGCATGAAGTTGCACAAATGGTTGTAGAGTTTTGGGGTAGGGGTAATGTTGTGGTGGGTTCTGGTGACGGCCTACACGAAGCTACCTTATTGCAATTAAATAATGCTAAAGCCAAAAAAGATTTAGATATGTATCCTGTATATAGTGTGCATGAAGCCATAAAACTTACAGTTGATTGGTATAAAGCGTTTTATGAAAATGCTCATATGTGCGAGTATACTTCAACGCAAATTAACCATTTTATACATACGGCAAAAAGCCAAAATGCTCCATGGTGTAAATAATGAATAAAGAAGAAATAAGAAATAAAATTCAGGTACTATGTAAAGAATACATTCAATGTGTTGAAGCAGAAAATGCGCAGAAAGAAAAAAAATATATTCCTGCATCAGGTAAGTCATTAGGGGTAGAAGAACTGTGCAATATGTTTGATGCTTCGCTTGATATGTGGCTTACAGCAGGCCGGTTTAACGATGCTTTTGAAAAAAACTTTGCTAAAAAACTTACTGTAAAGCATGCTCTTTCTACAAATTCCGGCTCTTCAGCAAATTTGTTGGCAATAACGGCCCTTACATCACATAAATTGGGAGAACGAGCATTACAAAAAGGTGATGAAGTTATTACTGTTGCCGCTGGCTTTCCCACCACCGTAAATCCTATTATTCAAAATGGGCTTGTTCCGGTGTTTGTTGATAGTGAATTAGATACGTATAACATTGATGTGCAGCAGATTGAAAAGAGCATAAGCTCTAAAACAAAAGCAATTATGATTGCCCATACATTGGGAAATATGTTTGAGATAGATGCCATTTCGCAATTGTGTGCAAAATATAATTTATGGTTGATTGAAGATAGTTGTGATGCTTTAGGGGCAAAATACAACAATCAATATGCAGGCACTATAGGTCATATTGGCACCTTTAGTTTTTATCCTGCACACCATATGACCATGGGCGAAGGCGGCGCACTTGTGACCAATGATACGACGCTGTATCGTATTATTATGTCGTTGCGTGATTGGGGGCGTGATTGCTGGTGCCTGCCCGGTACAGACAATAGTTGTCATAAGCGTTTTAGTACGCAACATGGTACTATGCCTTATGGCTATGACCATAAATATATTTATTCGCATGTGGGCTATAATCTAAAAATTACCGATTGGCAGGCAGCCATAGGTGTTGCTCAATTGGAAAAATTAGATAGTTTTTTAGAGCAGCGTAAAAAAAATGCCGAAACCTTACTTGATGGCCTTGCGGACATGCAAGAATTTCTTGTGCTCCCTACGGTGTCACCAAAGTGTATACCCTCATGGTTTGGCTTTTTGCTGCGCGTTAAAGAACATGCGCCATGTACAAAGCAAGAGCTTATTGAGTATTTAGAAAAAAATGGCATAGGAACAAGGCAGCTTTTTGCAGGTAATATGTTGCGTCAACCGTTAATGACGCAATCGCCTATTGCATTGCGTATACATGATTCTCCTCTCTTGATGAGTAATGCCCTAACGGAAAAGGACTATGCCTTATTGCCAAATACCGAAAATATTATGCGTAATACCTTTTGGATTGGCGTAGCACAAAATGTAGATGAAGATGATATGCAAAAAAGTCTTGCCACAATAAAGGCTTTTATAAAGAGTAAAATGTAGTACGCGCAGTAAAATACTACATCGTAAAAAAAGATGAACTTTTACAAGAAATAAAGAGTAGTTATTTTAAGATGTTTATGCGCATTTTTAATGCCGGCTCATGAATCATAACAATTGATGTGAATGCTCCAAAAGGCTAAGTATATTAATGGTATAGGAGCTTTTACCTATATTCTACTAGGAAGAAATGTATGCGTATTTATCCATTGACCATTAACGGTGCGTATCTTCTAGAATTAGAAACCCATACTGATGAACGGGGTTCTTTTGCGCGTCAATTTTGTATGCAAGAATTAGCGAAGTATTGTATTAATTTTGATATAAAGCAATGTAATATTTCAAAAAATACCCATGAAGGCGTATTGAGGGGTATGCATTATCAAAAAGAGCCGTACCCTGAAGTAAAGCTTGTTTCGTGTATGAGCGGGAGCGTTTATGATGTTATACTTGACATTAGGGAGCACTCTTCTACGTATGGAAAATGGATAGCAACAGAACTTTCAGAACAAAATGGCAAAATGCTCTATATTCCATCAGGTATAGCCCACGGTTTTCAAACTCTAGAAGCAAATTCCACAATATATTATCAGCTTGGAGAATTTTTTATGCCTGAGCATTATGGTGGTGTGCGGTGGAATGACCCTAAGTTTGCTATTGAGTGGCCTGATTGTGCGCAGCGAATAATGAATACTCGAGATATGAACTATGAGTTATGCAAATAAAAGAATTATTGTTACTGGTTTAGGGGGGCTCATTGGTTCAGAATTGCCAACATTTTTGCATGATCACGGCTTTGAAATATATGCTTTGACTACACGTAAACAACTTCCTTTGAAAAATGTTACGGTATTACATTGTGAAGATCTATTTAATACAAAGAGTATAGAACAGCATTTTGCTACAGTAAAACCAGCATATTTACTTAATCTTGCATGGACTGCGTCCAAAGACTATCTTACTGCAAATATTAACTATAAGTTTGTAAAGCTTGGCATAGATCTTTTAGAATGTTTTAAGCAGAACGGAGGGCAAAAAGCATTATACGCAGGAACTGCATTTGAGTATGCGTTAAATAAACATCCACTTTCTGAGCATGACCCTTTAGATGTGAATAAATTTGCTTATACGTTTTGTAAGCATACTTTACATACTATAGCGCATGATTTTTGTACAAGGAACAATATAGAATTTTCTTATGCCAGAATTTTTTATGTATATGGAAAAAAAGAAAGTGAGGAGCGTCTTACAGCATCCTTAATACATGCCCTTATGCATAACAAAGAATTCAGAATAAAAAATGGTAAATTATACAAAGATTATATGTATACAAAGGATATTGCAGCAGCCTTGGTTGCAGTATTACAGCGCTCAGTGCAGGGTCCTGTAAATATTTGTACCGGTCATGCCATTACCATTGAAGAATTTACAAGAACCCTTGCTCGAAAATTGAATAAAGAGCATCTTCTTGTGTTTGAAGACCAAAAAAGCAATCAACCCTCAATAATTGTCGGCGATAATACGCGCCTCACGCAAGAAGTGGGTTATAAAATTCAATATGATCTTTCTTCAGCTCTAGACGATATGCTTTGTGATATACAAACACAGACGGACTAGCGCATCGACTATACATCTATCACATCGCCACACGACAGATAAAACATGTTGGATAAATACTTTGATAAATAAGCAAATGCATCTTCGCCTGTACAGTGACAGGTAAAAAATTGTGTATTAGGATAGCTTTGTAGTTCTGTCACAATGGCATTAAGCACTGAGTCAGGAACAGTTTGATTTGTTCCAAAGCTGAATAAATGAAAACCACCAACACACACAGCAGGCGTATGCGATACGGCTGCTTCCATAATATTTACTACGCCACTATGACCGCAACCTATGATAAGGGCAGTTTTTTCTTCGTGTATAAGTAAATTTTGCTCATGCAAAAAATCATCGGGTTCGTCACCCTTATATAAAAAATCATTCATGGTGGAATAGCATTTTTCGCGCTTGCCAACCACAAAAAGAGAAAGCTCATCATCGATGGTGTAATCACCGTCAAGAAGAATAATTTGTTCATGATTTTTCAAAGAGGTGTCTAGGCCAATATAGTCTTTTGTGGATTCAACTACGCTATAATATGCATCAAATGCCCTTTTTTGAATATAAATTTTAGCAGAACTGTTAAGCTGTAAAAAAGCATCAATGCAGCCGGCATGGTCTGTGTGACCGTGTGAAATAATAACAATATCTACTTCAGCTAGGTCTATGCCTAAGATTTTTGCATTTTCAAAGATGGTATCATTGGGGCCAAGATCAAAGAGAATGGTATGATTTTGCGTTTTTATATGCAATGATAGTCCATGCACACTCTTAAGGGGGCCGATGGTAGTGTTTTCAACAAGTGCTGTAATTTTCATATTAACATCCTTAATTAATACCCCTATTGTTACAATGCGGAGGTTTTCGGGGCGTTAACTGTTGCCTATATGAGCAAAGGTAAGCGCAAGTAGGCTTTATGGTGTTGTTTTTGGGGCGTGATTCTCACATCTTTTAGTATCAAAATATACATTATAGTATTTTGAACTTTTTGCAAATGTACAAAAAAATATAAAAGTAGTACTAAAAATTAATTGTGTAGGACTCTCAATTGAGCAGCAATCATCAAAAGTGTGTATTCTATACTATTGTTTTTGTTGAAGTTTCGTTTTGCTTGAGTTGTAAAAATTATTATTTCAAAAAGTGTGTGTTGCCAAGCTTCGAGTAATTTACGATAAAACCACTGCATGAATGTATGCAGTGGTTTTAACGTTGCAAAAGGGTTTGTTGAAGCGTGTCGAATTATTTACCGGTATGTAGATAGTTTAAGAGTTCTTCTTTAGACTTATTGGCAATGCCAAGATATTCTAAGGAGTAACCTTCATTGAAGTAATCTTTCTTTGCCATGATGCTGGAAAGTAAAATCATAGAATCAATAATTGGGGTAGGTACGCCGTAAGCCTTGCCAAGTTCATGATAGATTTTGCAACCAACAGGCACATCTTCTGAAATGTAGCGATGTTGCATGTTATTTGGTCCCGCACCAGCTTCGGGGAATGCAGTATCAAGAGGAATAACCAAACGGTCCTTACCATTTTCATCAAGGCCCATATATTCTTGGGCAAGAACGCTACGGCGACTGAAGAATGACTCATATGAATATTTTGGTACATCCACACCTAATGCATCAGCCAGGGCGATTTCTTCATTATAGAAAGCGTATTGAACTTCGCAGATAGATGGGCATAAACCATGAGAATACATGGAATATGGTTTGCCTAACTCGCCAAATATCTTACCCCAGTTTTCCATAGAAGAAACGCCAAGCACAGATGCTGGTACGTGAATAACAGGGTTGATATTGCTAAGGCCAATATCAATAGATGTTTCGCCACGCTCAACGCCATCGCCTTGCAACACGGCATCAATGCAAGGAAGTGATTTTACAGCTTCGGCATAGTCGTCAAAATCGCACATGGGGAAGGTAGCAGCGCGCAAGGTAATGGCGCGATAGTTTGAATTTATTACTGGAGTACCATAGGTACCAGTAAATTCAATTCTTGCACCATAAGGAGCACTTGACCAACCACCAACGATTACTTTGGCTTTGCAATTCATTTCTTGCTTAACCTTGCCAAAGATGAGTGATGCAAAGTTATCAGTAAAAATACTTATAACTTGACCATCTTCAAGGTGAGGCATCATAGCACGGATTATAGGATCATGACCAAAAGCAGCACTAGCAATAACAATATGCCCAGCACCCTTAATAGCTTTAGCAATATCATCGGTAACCATGTCAAAATTGGCCTTACCAGCGCGATGAAAGCCATATAAGTTTCTTTGAAGTCCGGTGAGGGTAATGCCAGTTCTATCTAAAAATTGCAGTGATTTTTTGGCGAAATCTGGAAGGTCATACAAACGCACTTCACGTCCAGCAAGTTTCATATCAGCAGCACAAGTTCTACCAACAGCACCAGCGCCAAGTACAGCTATAGGCATGTCTTTGAGATAATCCATTTTGCCCATTGTAAAAACTCCTAATAATTAAAGGTTAAACGTTGATATGTAATAGATACAATTACTTCAACAAAGATGTGGCTTTATCAAAAGCTTCTTCACCAACGATTTTACGAATTTCGTCCCAAGAGCTGTCACGCATGGCTTTTTGATATGCACTGAGTTGTTCAGGGCTAATTTCATAAACTTTTACACCCTTCTTGGCCATTTCTTCTTCCCAATGCTTTTCAATGCCAGGAGCATCCTTTAAGCGTTTATTTTGCATGGCTATAGCTTCTTTGCGTACAACTTCTTGATATTCTTTTGGAAGTTTAGCAAGTTTTTCTGGGTTGACCATAAGGAACCAAATTTCAAAGTGGGTGCTGACGGGAAGGTATGATTTTAAAACATCAGCAAAACCACCAGTATATAAAGGTTCAGCACCAGCGCCGGCAATACCTTCTACAACGCCCGTTTGTAGGGCTGGAAATACGTCGGTATAGGCAATGGGAGTGGGGATGTAGTTTAAGCCGCCTACAAGTAATCTGAAGGATGCAAGCTCAGGAATACGTACTTTCAAACCACGCTTAATTGAGGGGTCTCCAGGATTTTCGATGTCCTTGGTTAAGCCAAGACCACCAAAGTAACTTGGGTATGTTCCTAAAACTTCGATATTTTGTTCCATGCTCCACTTGCTGATAAGATCAATAAATGGAGATCCTACTACCATGTTTTTGCTGACATCTTCCCAGTTTTTAACAAGTGCAGGAAGTAAGAGCACTTCCATGCGCTTACTAACAGCCGTAGCAAAAGGAGCAATGGTCATTTCAAAGTTACCCATGGCAACGCGTTCTTGGGCTACAACCCAGTTACCCAGTTGTCCGCCGCTCATAATAGTAATTTGCACATCACCATTGGTGCCCTGTTTTACTTTTTCAGCAAATTCTAGCAAATCTTTGTGTGTTTGATTTTCAGGCGAACGAGTGTGCGCAAGCTTCCATTTATACGTTTGTGCAGAAGCAGTAGCAGCAAAGCATAATACCATTAACACAGCCAAAAAAAGATTCTTTCTAAACATTGTGCATCCTCCTTAACTAGGGCACTATTTAATTAACCCGAACAATTTCGGGAAAAACATTGGTACTTCTGGAACAAAGGTTGTGAGCAGAAGAATAGGTACATAGGCAACAGCTATAAGCACAAGCACAGCTCTGACTGTGTCAAGAACTGCAGCCTTACCAATTCTGATGCCAAGGTATAATACGGTGGCATAGGGGGGAGTGATTGCGCCCATAGCAAAGTTTACACCTACGATGGCGCCAAAGTGTTCTTTGGATATGCCAAGTTCTTGTATGAGCGGTAATAGTAAGGGTACAATAAGAATGGCGCCAGAAACGTCGCTCATAATCATACCGAGAAAAATTAAAATGGCGTTAACAATAAGAAGCAAAACAACAGGGTTGTCAGAAGTTTCAAGCAAAACCTTGGCAACAGCTTGGGGCAATTCCATCATGGTAAAGGTTTGCCCGATAATAAGACTCATAACAATCATAACCATGATGGTGCCAACGCTTGTGGCTGATTCAAAAGTTGATTGCAAGTAGGTTTTTACGTTAAGTCCCTTGTAAATCCAAAAGCCCACAGGGATAGCATAGATAACGGCCACAGAGGCTGCCTCGGTGGTTGTAAGAATGCCTCCATAAATACCACCAAGAATAATCACCGGCATGAGTAAGGCAGGCAAAGCTCGCCAAAACTTTAAGGTAACTTCTTTTACAAAAGGCTCGCTGGCATCTCGCTCCATGATAACAAGAGGAAATTTACGTACCCATATGAAGTTTACAAGAGTAAGAGTAGCAATGATTAATAGGCCAGGCATTAGGGTTGATGCGAAACACAAAAGGATAGAGGTTTCAGTAATCCAGCCATATACAATCATAATGATGCTTGGGGGTATGAGCTGCCCAAGAACAGAAGAAGTGGCTACAAGGGCTGCTGTATAGCCGGCAGGGTAACCTTGCTTTTTCATTTCTGGCATCATAATGGGGCCAATGGTTGCAACACCGGTTAGTGAAGAACCGGAAATGGCACCAATAATAGCACAGGTTAAAATAGACACAGCCCCAAGGCCGCCCTTAATTCTGCCTACGAGAATATTTACAAAGCCAAGGAGGTTTTCGGCAATGCCGCTTCTTCCCATAAGAGTGCCTGCAAACATAAAGAGGGGGATGGTGAGCATGGTTGGGTTTGCCAGCTGGGCAAGGCCCCACATGAGCATGCCGTTAGGGCTTACATCGCCTATAAAATGCATAACCATAAGTGCTAGTCCAAAGCAAAAAGGCAGAGGACCTCCCATTATCAAATAGGTTACAAGGCTTAAAATAGCAATTACAGCAACTTCCATTATGCCTTCCCTCCTGCAGTAGACTGATTATCAAGTTTTTTTTGCTCTTCAAGTTCTTTCATAATTTCATCAATTTCTTCATCTTGAGTTTTGAAATTTTCTGTGGCGTGCTTAACATGCTTTAGGTAGTAAAACACCTCTGCCACGGTATAAATAGCCAGTGGGATAAAGCAAAAGAAGGGTGCGTATTCATACCAAACCATAGGGTAATTAAGAATGGATGTAGTTTTTTGAACACGGCTTGCATAGGTAAAATAGCCATAGCCTAAGTATACCATATAAAATGATACAATAGATGCAAGAACGGCCACAAGGGCGCGAAGCCTTGCTATGCCTTCATTGGTTTTAATGGCAGATTCTAACACTCGAGCCGTAATGTGGGTGCGCTCTCTTCCTGCACTCACAACGCCTACAAAGTACAACCATATTTGTAGTAAAATCAGAATTTCGTCTGAACCGTGTAAAGGAGCCTTAATGATGTATCTAAAAATAACATCTAACCCACAGATAATCGGAATGATAGTCATCACTGAGATTAAGAACCATCTCATTGTTTTGGAAAAGACGCTATCTACAGTTTGCAAAATGCTTAGAAAACCCATCATAAACCTCCTTATCAAGTGTATCATTTTATATGCATTTGTTTACAATGCATATTTTTCACACATAAAATGTATCCTTTGGTTATTAAAAAACTTTTAGCATATTGTTTTTTATTATTGTTATTTGCTGTGCTCAGAGTACTGCGTTTTTGTAAGCATGCTACAAAGGGGCATGGTTATGGCAGCGCTCAGTACGGCCGCAAAGGTTTCAGAAAAAGCAGGGTGAATGGGGTATGCACCAAAGATGCTTTTCCATACTATCCAGAAAAAGCCTACACCGGCAGTAAAGAGCATGCTCATAACTGCGCCGCGTTCGGTGCTACCCTTCCAGTAAATGGCCAGCAATAGAACGACAAATAAAGAACCGCGTAGGGTATATGAAAAATATACCATATCAAGAATGCGTGTACCTTGAGCAAAAATAACTGCCATAATAACACAAACTACACCTGAGATACCTGTAGAAATTTTAGATACAGACAATATTTTTTCTGATGATGCTGAGGTGTTGATGTGTCTTTTGTATAAATCAAGGGTAAACATGGTGCCTGATGCAAGAATAAGCGGTGATATAGTGGATAAAATTGCTGCCATAACTGCCGCAAGAACAGCACCGCCAACGGCAGGGTGCAAATGCATCATAAGTGTTGGCAAAGCGAGTTTTGCATTGGCAAGCTCAGGAAAGCGGATTTTTGCCGCCATACCAAGAACTGCTACAAGCAAGCCAAAGGGAGCAACGATGAGAGCTGTAATGAGGGCCGCTTTTTTTGCTGTCATTTCATCCTTGGCAGCAAGAAGGGGTTGAATGCCAGCTTGTGCTGTGCAAGCTCCAAGCACTGAGGCTAAAATCCATGAAAATACAGTGCCTTTACCAATGCCAAACATACTGCTGTATGGTTCTGCAGGTAGAGCAGTGAACACGTTGCCAAGGCCACCAGCTTCGTAAGTAACGGCAATAACAGCTGCTAAAATGCCACCATACATAACAACAAGGTGCAACACGTTGGTATAGCCCACAGCGAGCATTCCACCGCGTAAGGTATAGATGATGAAACCAATACCAAGTACAATAACTGACGTAGTAAAGTCTAAGCCAAGTACAACAACACCCAATGCGCCTGCACCTACAACTTGAGCTGTGCCAACGGCAAGCATAACAAATATAAGTAGCACACTGGCGATGGAGTGAGCTTGTTTGCCGGCAAACTTACCAAGAATTGCAGGTACTGTTACCACATCAAGGCTACGGTAGAGCTTGGCAAAAAATATTGCCAAAACTGCAACGCCTAAGCCATTGGCTATGGTGTACCATGCACCTGATAACCCTACAGAAAAACTATATTCTGCAACGCCGGTTGTTGAAGATCCGCCAAGCCATTCGCCAGCACCTGCTGCCACGCACATAAAAATACCAAGGCCGGCACCATGAAAAGATTCAGCATTTTTGCCGCCTTTTTTAACGGCAAACATGCCAATGGCAACGGTAAGAACCAAATAAGCTGCAATAATAGCTAGTTGCAAAGACATAAAACTCTCCCAGGTCACTAATCAAGTTGTATTGGTGCGTTAAAGCACCTTATTCAGTAAAGATGTGTGCTTCTTCCTCGCCACGTAATACCCGTAATGTTCCAAACGCTAAGGCTTCTAATTCATTTTCTCCCGCAAGAATATCCACAGGGCTTAAAAATGATACGCGTGATACAATTTCGTCCATTACCATGGAGGAATATGCTAGTGCTCCCGTAAGCACGATGAGATCAACCTTGCCATGTACTACAGCTGCAAAGGAGGCAATATTTTTGGCCACTTGATAACACATGCCCATATAAATATGCTTTGCATATGCATCGCCGTTTTTAATTTTCTCTTCTACTTCAAGGGCACTGTTAGTGCCAAGATATGCATATAAACCGCCACCACCACGAGTGCGACGTGTGGCGCCTTTTTTATCATATTTTTCGGAGTAGCACAGATCTATTAACTGTCGATTGGGCAAGCCACCTGAACGCTCAGGTGAGTAGGGGCCTTCTTCATCGGTAATAACGTCAACCATACGTCCGTTTTGCAGCATCACAACACTGATGCCGGCTCCAAGGTGACATGCGATAATATTTTTAGCAGACATGTCCCAATCACGTTTTTGACAGGCTTTAATGGTTGATGCGCGAATATTTAAAATATGCCCCGAAGATTTACGAGTGATTTCCGGTAATCCAGAAAGGCGCGCCACATCTTCTAGCTGGTCAGATACCACTGCATCATAAATATATGCAGGGATGTTACGTGGTTTTGCAATGCTGTTTGCCAAAATGGCGCCAAGGTTTGATGCGTGATCATCAATAGCCCTGTGAGTCAAAAAATCTACCATGTTTGCATCAACAACATATGCACCTTGCTTGAGGGGAGGCAACTTGCCGCCTCGCCCTACAACAGCTGTAAGGGTATTGGGGTCAAAACCTTCTTTTGCTAGGCAATCAAGCAAGGCTTTTTCACGAAGAGGATATTGCGCCACATTACTGTCATATTTACGCAATTCTTCGGCATCGTGGTCAATTTTACTCTGAAAAACTAATGTTTCATTATTATAACACGCAATACGCATGCCAGTAGAGCCCGGATTAATCGCTAATATGTATTTATCGCTGGAAGCCATACATTGTCCTTACGCAGAGAAGTTAGTATACACATAGTGTATGATTATGAGCTGGCAGAAGCTGCGAGCACCATGGTACGATATTTATCAGCTGACGAAGCTGCACGAGAGTTAAGTACAATGGGCACTTTACCGCCTACAACTAAGCCTGTTGTGAGTGCCTTTGCTGCATAGCGCAAGCACTTAATTAAAATATTGGCGCTGACTATATCAGGACATACTAAAAGATCTGCATCGCCTGCTACTGGGCTTGAATAACCTTTAATGTCAGCTGCTTCTTTATTTGTGGCCAAGTCATATGATAGGGGGCCGTCTACAATACATGTTGGGTCATTGGCATATTCTGCCTTAAGCGTTGCTGCATGAACTGTTTCGGGCATTTTTTCGCTAACACTTTCTGTGGCGGCAATGAGAGCCACTTTGGGCTTTTCGATGCCCATGTTTTGTAATGTAGCAATGGCATTGGCCATAATTTCACGTTTTTGTTCTAATGTGGGATGCGTGTTGATGGCAGAGTCACACAGAGCTAACAACTTATGGTAATGCGCAATTTGCACAATATTAATATGAGAAATTAATTTCCCGCTCACACGAAAACCTGTTTCTTCTTTGAAAAGATTTTTGAGTAATGTTCCCGTGGGAATAAGGCCTTTAACTATAATATCTACTTCGTTTTTCCCGCTGGCAATGCCTGCTTGCACGGCAGACTCTTCTGCCGTTTGGCATGCAACAAAAGTAAATTCATCAGGGTTGGCTCCAAGAGCTTGTAACCGCGCAACAATTTCATCTACACGACCATATAAACGCGTATCTATAAGCCCGCGTTGTGCAGCTTCTATGACAGCCTCAAGCACATGATCTTCTGCAGCTTCTACCACAGCAGCCATGCATTTTTTACCGCCTCGTGCTCGTACGTGTGCTTCTAAGGCATCCATGGTTTCAAAAATCACTATGCACCTCTTTCAGCAATGGTAAGAACAAAATCTGGGCACACCATGACACATGTGCCACAGCCAATACAGGCATCAGCATTGGCTGTTGTCATGAACATATATCCGGCAGCATTGGGGTTGTTGCCCGTTGCATACACCTTTTTGGGGCATACATTTTCGCAATAACCACAGGCTTTGCATGATTCTACATCAATCTGTACGGTAAATTGTTTTTTTTGTTTTGTTGCCATGACTACTTCCCCTGAGATTTTAGTGCTAGTTCCATACCTTGACGCATGGCTTCGATGTTGAGATTTGCTACATCTTCCTTCATTTTTTTAAAGGCCTGTTGGCATAAATCGTCAAAACTTAGCGCAGGATACAAGGCCATAGCTGCCCCAAGTGCCACCAAGTTGGCAGCACGAGGCACACGTAAATCTGTAGCAATTTGTTGGCATGGAATGCCATACCAATTTGTTTTATCGCGAGTGTGCATGATGCTGCTATCATAGACTATGGGCACATCCAAGTTGTCATAGCGTGTACCTACTACATCGTGCAGGGCAAGTATTACTCCAGGTTTTGTTACCTGCTGAAAAAGTATTTCGCCTGCGTCAAGCAATACTTCTGCAGATACAAAGCCACCACGTTGTGCTATGCCGTAAGTTTGGGTTTGAACGGCATTATTTCCTGCTAAAATACCTGCTTCTGCCAAAAAAGAGGCTACAAAGATGAGGCCTTGTCCTCCTGTTCCGGCCATGAGCACTTCAAACTGAGCCATTAGCGGCCTCCTTTTTGCCCAACCATGATGGCTCTAGCAGCCTCATAGCGTGTTAAGAAGTCATCATTTTCTCGCATCACAAATTCACCTGTGGGAAAATATCCAGATTCAGCTGCATTTTCTATTTTTGCATATTTTGCTTGAGAAACCCCTTTTTCTTTAAGGTGCTCGAGCATAATAACGGGGCTTTTTTGCATATTTCTTGGCCCAAATAATGTAGTACAGGGGCTTATGGCCTCTACCACAGAAAATCCCTTTACACTAATAGCTTGTTTAATACGCCTTTTTAAAAGCATTCCGTTAGCTACTGTTTCACGGGCGGCATAATTGGCGCCTGCAACATTAGCCAAGTCCATAATATCAAAAGAATTTTCAGGGTTTCCGGCAGGTGATGTGCTTGTAATGGCATATGCTGGCGTTGTGGCAGAATATTGTCCGCCGGTCATGCCGTAATTGTAATTGTTTACAATAATGGCAGTAAGATCCATGTTACGCCGAGCAGAATGTATTAAGTGATTGCCGCCAATGGTTGTGCCATCGCCGTCACCCATAAGTACAACTACATTGAGCTTGGGGTTGGCAGCTTTGGCACCGCTAGCATAACTTAAAGCACGTCCGTGGGTTACGTGTAGGGCGTTGGCCTTAATGTAGTCGTCAGCCTTGCCCCAGCAACCAATGCCTGACACAATCAAAATATCTTTTGCCTCTAGCTCTAACTCGTCAAAGGCACGCAAAAGAGCATTTAGAACAATGCCATTGCCACAGCCTCCGCACCAAAGTAACGGTAATGCGGATTTATTTAACAATGAAGGGTGTGTATCTATACTCATCTAAATGCTCCTTACGCCGTCAAAGCCGCGGAAATTTGGGCTGGAATTATGATAGAACCGTTATAGGAATTAACTTGCTGCACTATGGAAGCGTCAGGTACTGCTTTGCGTACTTCACCAGCTAATTGTCCGGAATAATTCATTTCAGGAACAATAATACGTGTTGCCTTGGCAGCGGCGAGAGCAATTTCCTTATCGGGAAAAGGCCATACGGTAACTAGTTGTAATACACCAACTTTTTGCCCTTGAGCGCGCGCTTCTTGTGCGGCTGTGCGAGCAGCACGAGTTACGGCACCCACAGCTATAATCAAGGTATCGCAATCTTCTGTGTCAAAGCTTTTGGTGATTACAATATCATCGCGTCCAGCTTCAAACTTTGAGTGCAATTGATGTATGCGTTGTGAGGCATTTTGTGGTGTATTGCAGCTAAAACCTGTTTCATCATGCATGGAACTTGTGACGTGAAAAACATATTCGCTACCATAATGCGCAAGAGGTGCTACGCAACCTTCGTCAAAGCAAAATGGGGTATATTCTTTGGGGTCACAAGTAGGCGCTACTCTGTCAATCACTTCAAGCTCGCCTGGTGCGGGAATGGTGATACTTTCGCGCATGTGTCCTACAATCTCATCTGGTGCAAGAATGACAGGTGTACGATATTTTTCTGCAAGATTAAAAGCAGTGACGGTAAGTTCAAAACATTCTTGTACAGAACTTGGCATAAGAGCAATAATGCTTTGATCGCCATGCCTGCCCCAACGCATCTGCATGATATCAGATTGAGCTGGCTTGGTAGCAAGACCAGTAGAAGGGCCGGAACGTTGTACATTTATGAGTACTACGGGTACTTCTCCCATGGTTGCCATGCCAAGATTTTCTTGCATAAGCGAAAAACCAGGGCCTGAGGTGGCTGTAAATGACTTAACTCCCGCAAGAGATGCCCCAACAATGGCTCCCATGCTCGCGATTTCATCTTCCATTTGCATATAAACGCCGCCTAGGTGCGGCAAGTTCTTTGCTGCAACTTCGGCTATTTCTGAAGAAGGCGTGATGGGGTAGCCGGCATAAAAACGTGCTCCGGCATAAAAAGCCCCTTGTGCAATGGCAACATTACCTTGCATCAATTTTACGTTTCTCATATTCCATCCTTGTATTGTGCCAATGTTAAGTGTTTTGGTGCGTTGCCAAATAAAGTTCACGAACTGCATACTACTTAGCAACAAGTGTTCCAATCTTGTTTCAAAATATAAAAGTTTTAATTTTTAGGTAGTTATAATTGCAGCTGCTTTGTTGCTATATATGCTTTGCATATGACATGGTCATGGAAGTGTGTGTAATACGCTGTATTTATAGAATTTTTGTAATTGGTTTGCGTTTTTTTGTGATTTGTTCTCTCGTGTTAATTTCGTTAACAACCTGTTCCTTGCTATAATAGGCTAAAATTAAATGCGTTATTTTTTTCGCAATCTCATTGCATTATCACAACATAGCTTAACTGTGTATGTATACACGTCTCCTCCTTGTTAAAGGCAAAAATAAAAAACGTTAACCTGTGTTAAAATATGCAACATTAAAATTGACCTTTCTGTTCAAAAAAGTAATAGTGCTCAATAGTGATGTTGCCCACAGGTTGCGCTGCACATAACATAGAAATGTTATTGGCATGTAAAAATCAGCCCGCTTTTGAAATAATAAGTTTTTTTAGTCTCAGCTATGCAGAAAGGATTTTATGACGAGTATTAAGAAAAAATTTACCAATGCCCCCATCTCAAAGGTATTATGTATATCTATTTATGAAGAAATGAGTTCACATATTGCAGAAATTGCAAAAGAATTGAATATTCAAGTAGAAATCTATGACGGGGGCATACTTAGTGATGGGCATTGCTATGCACAAAAAGTCCAAGATCAATGCGATGTTATCATCAGTCAAGCTGGTACCGCTACGGTGATACAGAATATGGTTAAGACGCCGTTTATAACCATAAATATCACAGCTATTGATATTATCAATGCCTTTAAACAAGCACTGCAGATTAACCAAAACGTAACCTTTGTATGCCATCAGGGGAGCTTGGTTAGCGAAGTAAGTGCAATGGCGAAGCTATTTTTGCCACATAAGTTCACAGCACTCACCTATACCAGCAAGAAAGAGTTTGAAGAGTGCATAGCGAAAATGATTAAAAATAAAAATCATATTGTTATGGGTTTTGGTGGGTGTATAGTTGAAATTACAGAAAAATATAAAATCCCCTATGTGCTTATAAAATCTAGTAGAGATAGCATATATCAGGCTTTGCTTTCTGCAAAGAATATCATTGAAAAAAATACACATGAAAAAAGGCGAGCGCGTCGTTTACAAAACCTTATTAATCATAACCGTGAAGGCATTATATCTATAGATAATAAGCAAATGGTTACTATTTGTAATGCCGAAGCACAAAGGCTTTTAAAGCTTAAAAATGTTTCTGTGCTTGGTACACATGTGCACAAAAAAGGTAGCCCAGAAAGTTTGCGTACTCTGTACGGTAATGGAAAATTTATTCTCAATAACCTGCTAGATGTGGGGGGCAAGGAATATATTGTAAGTCGTATTCCGGTTATTGTGCGCTCTCATGTGCAAGAAACTGTTATAACCTTCCAAGCCTTACAGCAAATCCAAAAAGTTGAAGCTCAAGCACGTGCTAAGATTCATTGTAGAGGGCTTATTGCGCGATATTCTTTTGATGACATTATTTGCGGTAGTGAAAACATGAAGCATATGCTTGATACTGCAAAGCAGTATGCCAGTACGCATGCCAATATTTTCGTAGACGGCGAAACTGGCACCGGTAAAGAAGTCATTGCCCAAAGTATTCATCAAAGCAGTCCAAGGCGCAAAGGCCCTTTTGTTGCCATTAACTGTGCTGCCTTGCCTGGCCATTTGCTTGAAAGTGAACTTTTTGGCTATGAAGAAGGTGCTTTTACTGGAGCTAAAAAGGGTGGTAAACGCGGACTTTTTGAATTAGCGCATAAAGGTACTATTTTTCTTGACGAAGTGGGCGAAATTCCCCTTGATATTCAAGGCAAACTGTTACGTGTCTTGCAAGAAAAAGAAGTTTTTCGCCTTGGTGGTGACAAGGTGACTAATGTAGATGTGCGTGTGGTTTCTGCCACGAATAAAAATCTTTTTGCCATGGCAGAAGAAAATACTTTTAGGCGCGATTTGCTTTTCCGGCTTAATCTTTTGCCCATTAGTATTCCTTCATTACGTGAACGTACAGACGATATTCCACTTCTTATGCAACATTTTATTAAAAAATATGGCGAAAGCTATGGTACAATGCCACCAAATCCAAGCCGTGCAACCTATGAAGCCTTTAAAGCGTACCATTGGCCCGGAAATATACGAGAGCTTATGAACCTTATGGAGCGAACCTGCATTGTTTATCAGGCACAACAAAATATAGATGTACTCTTGCTTCAATTGTTTGAGGAACACAAAGATATTGCTACTCGATTCCAAAAAACACACAATGGAGCGCAAGATTCTCAGTTAAATATTGCGTGTGGCACTCTTAAGGAAATGGAAAGCGCGATTTTACGTGAGTACTTCAAAAAAGCCGATGGCAAGACACAAAAAATGGCAGATATGCTGGGATTAAGCCGCGTGACCGTGTGGAAAAAGATGAAGGATTTACATTTAAATGTACAATGACAATCTTCAACGTTGCCTATGTTCACAAGTAAAACCTGAAAAGTGTATTTATGAAGTAAATTTTTCTTGGAGAAAAATTTTGTTAGTCGAGTGTTGAAAAGCAAGTGCGTTAATGCCGTAAAAATGCCCGAAAGTAGTATGACATGCTTAGTTTCTGGGTATGTAGGGAAGTTTGCGTCACCTTCTGAAAGCAACTCTTTGTCACACTTTCACGCTCTTCATAAAATACGTAAAAATTACAGCATAATAAACATAAAACATGAAGTTTTTTCTTGCATTCTTGCTTCACCCCAACAGGAGCCGCCGAGGGCATGCGAGAAGAAAGACGGCGTATGCGTTGGATTGGAGCCTTGAACTTAACCCCTGCATTGGGCTTTACAGGTTACAGAAAAATGCTTATTGATTTTATATGGTGAGCAAATAAGGAGTTTTTATGCAAGCAATTACCTTTGATACCCTAGAGTATAGCAAAACTCTTCAAAAATCAGGATTTTCACAAGAGCAAGCAGAAGCTATGGCCAAAGCTCAACGCAATGCCATGCAAGAAATGATTGCGGCACAACAGCTTGTCACCAAATCAGATATACAAGAGATGAAGCATGAGTTGCTTAAATGGATTATGGGTATAGCTTTAGCGCAAACTGTGTTGCTTATTGCTGTCTTTGCTTTCATTAAATAAACTTGCTTTCTTTTATTTTTACAAGGCGATTTCTTCGGAAGTCGCTTTTTTGTTTTAAGGAGGAAATGTGCACGATTCTACTATAGTCGATGCTGAAAAACGCATTTCCATGCGTGTTTCAGAAAAGCACGCCCACTCCAAATGCCCCTTTCTTTGGTGAAGAACGACATAAGGCCAAAAAAAAAAGGCTAGTCATATTTCATAACTAGCCTTTATATATTGGTATAATGGTGCCGAGAGACGGGATTGAACCGCCGACACGAGGATTTTCAGTCCTCTGCTCTACCAACTGAGCTATCTCGGCGACACAAGAGGGTTTTACGCAAAGCTTGGCTGTTTGGCAAGTCTTTTTTTGTCTTTTTTTGTATTTTTTTTAAGTCTGTAATATTCTATTATTTTTTTGTTTTTTAGCCATTAAGAATGTTGTAATTGGTGCTAAATGCATATTGCATAGTTTGTGCTTAATACACAATGCTATATGACATGACCTCAGGTCTATGGAAAAAGAGTTCAACACGTCTATTTTGTGCAGCACTTTCTTCATTAATAGGTGGAGTAAAGGGGCGCGTATCGCCATAGGCAACAGCTCTTAGTCTTGTGGCTTTAATGCCCTTTTCAATAAGATAACGCACAACGGCAGCAGCTCTTGCGCCTGAAAGTTCCCATGCTGAAGGGTAGGGTGCTTTTGCTTCTTCCGAAGAAGCATGCCCTCGCACAACCAAGTAAAGATTGTATTCACTGAGCATAAAAACCACATCTCCAAGAATAATATCGGCAGCATCAGTAAGTACAGCGCTGCCTGGCTTAAAGACGAGCCCGTTATGAATACGTAATTGAACCCCAACATCATCTGAGCTAACACCTGAGGCCGCTTGCGGTAGGCTGTCGGCAAGTAAGAGTTCTTTAAGTTTTTGTGCTATGGCATAATTTGTTTCTTGCGCTTCATTTATTTGTTCGCGCATATCAATTTTTTCTGTGCTTTGTACAAATGGATTATTGGTAACAGGCGAGGTGGCATTGGTATCTAGGTTTTCTTCTCCGGCAAAATAGGCGGCAAGGCCAGCCTTTGTTTCGGGCGGTGCCATATTAAGAACCCATAAAAGGAGAAAAAAGGCCATCATAGCTGTTACAAAGTCGGCATAGGCTACTTTCCATGCACCACCCATAAAAAACTCCTGTTGTTATATGTAAAACATTGAAATTATTTACTTTTGAGCTTTTCTTCCATCTCAGCAAAGGTTGGGCGTAGTGGGCCAGGTACGGCACGTCGTCCATATTCTACAGCAATAAGTGGTGTGGAACCGCGAATGGCAGCGGCCACTGCTTCTTTGATGGAATTATAATACAGATGTTCTTCGTGGGCGTGGTTTTCTAGCTTAGCACCCATAGGGCCAAAAACGCCATAACAAAGCAAAATACCCACAAAGGTTCCCACAAGGGCTGCTGCAATATAGTGTCCAAGCACTTCTGGAGGTTCGTTGATTTTGCTCATGGAGAGCACAACACCAAGAACGCAGGCTACAATTCCCATACCTGGCATGGATTCTGCCATGTGGGTTACTGCGTGAGCAGGAAGCATTTCTTCTTCGTGCATAGTTGCCATGTCTACCTTCATAAGGCTGTCAATATCTGCAGGGTCACCGGTGGTTAAATACACACGCAAGGTGTCGCCAATAAAACTTGTTGTGCGTTTAGAGCTGGTAATGGTAGGGAATTTTGTGAAAATAGGGCTTGAATCAGGGTTTTCTACATCACTTTCAATGCTAATAACCCCTTCCCTATGCATTTTAGAAAATAGCGTATATAGTAAGGCTAGTGTTTCTAGGTATTTTTCCTTACTAGAACCAGGGTCTCCAAAAATATGCTTAATGCTCTTAACTATGAGCTTCCACGTAAATTTTGTTTGAGAGCCAAAAAAAGCCCCTAAGCACGCACCAAGAATGATAACATATTCGGCAGGCTGAAAGAGAATTAAAAAGTCGCCTTTAGCCATCATATAGCCAGAGACTACACTCCCTACAACAATAACTAAGCCAATGATTATATACATAGTTTGCCCATTTTTTTCGTACAGCGCTTAAGGGTGCATACTCAAGAGTATTGTTTCTTTGTTAACGTATTAATACATATCGGCATTAAGGAAAAAATCCTTAGGTATATACAATAAAGAAGCAATATACATTATTTTGTCTATAAGTTTAAAAAAAAGAAGTAAACACACCTTAACGCAAGAAGTATATGGGCGCAAGGTTTTCTCATAGGCTTTGTTTGTGGCAATTTTTTTTCTGTAAGAAAAATTTTGCGCCATGTAAAATAAGCCAGAACTTGCTTCTGGCGGCCCTAAAAGGGG
>CAYJOQ010000009.1:0-1961 GCA_964371825.1 uncultured Desulfovibrionaceae bacterium | reverse complement strand
AATTTTGCGCCATGTAAAATAAGCCAGAACTTGCTTCTGGCGGCCCTAAAAGGGGACTTGGAGTGGGCGTGCCTTTTTAAAACACGCATGGAAATGCGTTTTTCAGCATCGACTATAATAAAAATTTAAATAATTCTATTGTTATGACAGTCTGTGCCCATGAGCGTATAAATTTTTTTAAAGACAGTAGAACAATGTTCGCTTATGCTTAGGCAATGCAACACACATGTCTATCTATAATGGTGCAGGGAACATGCTCCAATGCGGGCAAGAGTTTACTTGTGGCGGCTTTGTGCCGCATTTTTGCTGAAGATGGGTATTCATCTGTACCTTTTAAATCACAAAATATGGCCCTCAATTCTTTTGTTACTGATAATGGGGAAGAAATGGGGCGAGCACAGGCTTTACAAGCAGTTGCTGCGGGGCTTAGGCCTGATGTACGCATGAATCCAGTTCTTTTGAAGCCGCATTCTGACCTTGGCTCGCAGGTAATTGTGATGGGTAAACCCATTGGGCATATGCGTGTTAAAGAATATATTGCATATAAAAATACGGCCTTTACCCATGTGAGGGCTGCATATGATAGCTTGGCGCAAGAAGCAGATATTATAGTCATTGAAGGGGCTGGATCTCCTGCAGAAATTAATTTAAAGGCCCATGATATTGTAAATATGGGTATGGCAAAATATGCAAATGCGCCTGTGTTATTATGCTCAGATATTGATCGCGGAGGGGCTTTTGCTGCTCTTGTGGGAACGATGGCACTGCTTGATGAAGACGAAAAACGCTTGGTTAAAGGGTTTATTCTCAATAAATTTAGGGGGGATGCTTCCTTGCTTGACCCAGCAATTGATACAGTGAGCACGCTTACAGGTAAACCTTTTTTAGGCGTTGTACCATGGCTTAAGGATTTACATTTGCCAGAAGAAGATTCTGTATCTTTTCGCCTGTATGGGGAAGAAAATTTTTGTAAAAAAAATCAGAATCACAGTACGTTAATGCTTGATGTGGCAATACTTGATTTACCGCACATCAGTAATATAACAGACATTGACGCTTTGCGAGTAGAGCCAGATGTAGCTTTGCGTATAGTGCGCAAGGCTGAGGATCTTGGTACTCCAGATATTTTATTGCTTCCTGGTACGAAGAATACAATTGCAGATATGCACTATTTACATACGCACGGATTCGTAAAGGCCATACATGAGGCACTAGGGCATAGTGCTCTTTTTTTAGGTATTTGCGGAGGTTTGCAAATGCTTGGACAAGAAATTATGGATGCTGCTGGGATAGAATCCTCCAATGCAAGCACAAGTAAAGGACTTGGATTATTGCCTCTTTGTACGGAATTTTTGGAGCAGAAAACCTTACATTTATGCCAAGGGATGTATGATGGGCAATGGGATATTCATGGCTATGAAATTCATCATGGGCAAACCATGTGTATTGAGCCTCTTAAAGTAAGCATGGTAAATCTGGCTGATGGGAGTCCCCTTGGCTGGGAAAAGCAACTTGGTAAAACGCGAGTGCTTGGTACGTATATGCACGGTATTTTAGATGCCGATGCATGTAGGCGTCAATTACTTAACGAAGTACGCATAGCCAAGGGGTTAGAAAAAATATCTACAGTGCAAAAATATAGTGTGCAGCCTTCGTTGAGCGTACTTGCAGGAGCTGTACGCGAAGCTATTGATATGTCGGCAATATATGCATTGCTGAACAAGGCTCGTGCTCATGGTTAACATAGTAGCCTTGAACGTGTTGACAGCGTCAACACGTTCAAAAATACAGAGTAGGCGAGCTGTACTTGCTCTTGCTTCTAGTGATATTTTCACTATATTTTAGCTATAAAAAACTTTATTTTAATAAGTTTATTTATTGTTCAGCATCGACTATTTAGTCGATGCTGAACAACACATTTTCATGTGATGTTCAGAAAGGCACGTTGCCTCCAAATGCCG
>CAYJOQ010000008.1:0-27732 GCA_964371825.1 uncultured Desulfovibrionaceae bacterium | reverse complement strand
AAATTTTTCTTACAGAAAAATTTTGTTAGTCAACACGTGAAAAACAGGTGCAATAGTGTCGATAAATTGCCAAAAAATCGCATTACATGCTTTGTTTATGGCAATTTTTCTGTGAACTCTTAATATGTGAGTGTTTGTAATTACAATGGTTGCATGGTTTTTCAGTGCCGACTAAATAACTTTTTTTGTCAAATAAGTGTATATTTCTTTGTTATGTTTATTATTATAGTGCGTTATCTGTGTTGCATTAGAGTTGTTTATGCCGATTTTTTGCTGCAAACATTCGTTTGCGTCGTGGTGGCATAGGCTTTGAAAGTGTTTTTTGCTGCAATTGTGTGCTAATGGTGTCAAGCGTGCGGGGGTGCACGTGAATATCTGTTTGTGGATAGGGAATTTGAATATTATGTTCTTTAAATATTGTATTTAATGCAAACCGTATATCAGAGCATATTTTAGCACGATCTAAGACATTATAGACCCAAAAGCGTATTTCAAAATTAAGTGCACTAGCTGCAAAATCAATAAAAAATACATGCGGTTCAGGATTTGTTGCAATACGCTTATCTGCCTCTATTATTTGCATAACAGCATTTTTTACCACGGTTAAATCTGAAGCGTAAGCAACGCCCACAGGAATGATGCAGCGTGCTTTGTGTCCATTATGTGTCCAGTTAATAAAGCTTCGGGCCATAAACTCAGAATTGGGCACAAATACAATGGCATTATCAAAGGTACGTACCCGTGTGGCGCGCAAGCTTACTTTTTGTACTATTCCACGTACAGTGCCCACATCAACCATATCTCCTTCGCGAATATTTTGTCCAAAAATTAAGAAAAATCCGCTGAAGGTATTTTGTACTATGCCCTGCAACCCAAGGCCTATGCCAACGCTAAGTCCCCCAGCAATTACCGCAATATTACTTAAATTAAAGCCCACACTTTGCAAAACATAAAGTGCAAAAATAGCCCAAAAGCCAAAGAAAATAGTGGTTTTTATGGGAGTAGAAAGGGAAGCTAGCGCATCATTAGATTGTTTTGTCCAAGTATTATCGATGTAATGACATGAGACAGAAATA
This sequence comes from uncultured Desulfovibrionaceae bacterium, assembly GCA_964371825.1. Classification (GTDB taxonomy): domain Bacteria; phylum Desulfobacterota; class Desulfovibrionia; order Desulfovibrionales; family Desulfovibrionaceae; genus CAYJAD01. The sequence goes on along the minus strand of CAYJOQ010000008.1, from coordinate 26,656 downwards.
ATAGACTTTATCAGATAAAATACGGTGGCGATACTTAATACTTGCAATGCGTTAAAAGAAAGTTCGCCTACATTGATGTTAAAATTACCAAGGGTGCTGACAAGGTATTCTCCGCCTGGAAATGCAAGCATCCAGCTTAAGGGTGCCACTAAGGCAAGGGTTAATAAGATGGGAAGAAAAATGGCAAATAAAAGTCCATAGATAAGCGCCCTAACTCCACTTTGGGGTAAAAAAGAATTAAGTAAGGATGTGGCGTGTAAGCATGCTTCTACTTGATGTATGCCTGTAATAATACAAAGATATAATAAGATAATGAAGAAGGACAAGTGCGTATATCCTGCTACAATGACTAAGAAAATTCCTATGCTAATAATGCCATAAAGGCTGCGCAAAAGGTAACGAGAAAGGGTGAAGGTAACTCGGTCAGCTTTACGCATTTGTATAATAAGGAATACAAGAAACAAAATCCATGCAAATGAAAAAAGCACTGTTATGTCTGTTAAGGTAAGAAGAAAAAACGCACAGATTAATACCAATGGAACCAAAAGAAAGGGGGAGTTTTTGGGTGTGTCTTCTGTTCTTTTTAAGCAGAGCATTTGCCATGCCAAACGAATTTGCCCATAACTTTGTAAAAACATACCTATGGCATTAATAATTTGGTACCTATTTCCACCATACCATGCCGCATATTGTAATGCTATGCCTAAAAAAATCCATGGGATGGTGGTAAATAATATGTGCTTGGCAGCTGCTTGCATGGGGGCTGGCAGTAGTGTCCCCACACATTTATATGCCAAGAACCCCACGAAAAAGAAAGGCATTGTGATGTATAAAAGGCTAGTTAATAACAAAGACCAAGAATGAAAACTTAGGGGAATTTCCCTTAAAATTGTGACTTTTATTAAGGAGAGTGCGTGGCTAAAAAAATGTTCTTCTTGCCATACTTGAAATTGAGAAAATAGCTGTGTTTTTTGATGAAAATAGTAGTCTAGCCAGAAAAAAGGCATTTTAGCTTCAAGTTCTTTATCTGTGCTGGTTATTCTATCAAGAACGTGTTGTGTAAGAGAAAGAGCTTTTTCTAAACGTGTATTGTAAAAAGTATATGAGTTTTGTAGTTGCTTGGCGCGCTGTAACATAGGCACTGCAGCTTCCTCGTTGCCAATGGTATTGATGCTCTCTATAAGGTTATTTAATTGTTGCAAACGCAATTGAATTTGCTTTTGTGTGTGCGTAAGGGGAATATAGCGCTCATTGAGTTGGAAGGTAAACCTATGCAACTGCTCTGCTACTAAACCTAGCTCTGAAGGGTGCTCTTTGTTTATCCAGTATACTTGGTATACTTTACTAAAGTCATTGTAAATTTTTTGGCGCAAGGTGCTTATTTGTGCAATGTCATCCAGTAATGTTTCTTGAAAACGTTTTTGCTCTGCCTCAATATCAATAAGGATTTTTTTTTGATTATCTATTACCGATTGAATAATTTGTGAAAGGCGCTCTTGATTAGTGTCAATTTCTTTGCGTGTAAGTTCTGCATCTGCATCTTGCTCTGCATGAACAGTTGCAGGAGTAAAGAGTATAGGTAGTGCGCAAAAAACACACCATATATATATATGAGCATAGAAAATAATTTTTTTCATAACTGTTTGTCTTGTTGTTTATGTTTTTGCGCGCTAAAGAACGCAGAATGTGCTTATACTTTCATAGGGTACTTTATCTGAGTTTAAAGGCTAGCATTATCCTACGTGAAACTCAAGTGTGTAAGAAGGTTGTTGTGTCTCAAAACATGAGAAAAATATGCGCGCGTGCCATGAATCAAAATGCAGTATTGACGATGGCGAAGAATTTTTTGATGCGAAGTATGTTTGTGGAAATGTACGTGAAAGCATGCATTTTAAAGGCGCTAGTATAAAACACAAAATTGTACCGAAAACCATCTCTAAAGAAAAATCTCCAAAGGTCGATAAGCGTAAGTAGAAAATACTTATTACAATATACTAAGGGAAGCTCTCATGAGTAAAATAACAAAATGCATATTTATGATATCGTTTTATTTATTGTTGGTTATGCCGGCTTTTGCGGCAACAAATTATTATATATCAAATACTCCCATGCCGGCAGGAAAAAACGCAAGCCTTGGAGAAGTGTGGATGCGCCACGGTGGCGCGCGTTTGCAATATGATGCTTTGCATGGGCCTGTACAAATGAACACCAATGGTCGCCCTGTTCTTGATCCAGCAGCCATAAATTTTTTACCCCCCTTAAATGGTAGTAAATCCTCTGTTAATGCGAAAGTTACTACCAAAAAAAGCGTATCTAGAGGAAGAATTATAGACAAAAATGCGCCGCCAACCAAATTGCCGATGGGTAAAAAAGTTGTGAAGCCTAATAGTTCTCCAAAGCCTTCAGTAAGTGAAGGCGCTGGCCCATATAGCGGCCCTGCTGTTGCGCCAACAGTCTCGTCTGCAACGAAAAAGAGCGCACCTTCCCCCGCAGTAAAAACACAAGCTGTAGCCACTGTTCCAGCTAAAACATCTGCACAAGTTCCGGCCAAGCTCCCTATTTATACTCCTTTGCCTACGGGCGAAATTATAAATAGGCCGGCAGATCCTTCAAGTTTAGGCAATCCTTGGTAAGAGTTGGCGAGTATACATACTATGCTCTCAGACTGATGACAAACCCCACTTTGTGGCGTTTGCGCCGCTATTGTCAGCAAAGCTGCCAAGCGGAAAGGCACGAAAATCAATCGTTTAACGACGCAAATACATTGCGCCTACTCTTGATTTATCGGTCGTGTTGACTTTGTCAACACTCTCCGAGTATACATACTATACTCTGTATACTATGATGAATATCTTAAAATGTGTATAAATATCTATAAAATAAAGCTCTGAAGCACTTTTTCCTTGCCAAGATGTCTGCACTTGTGTAAGCACATTCTCCTTACCTAAAATATTTATGTAAGTGTGGGTCTTTGCCCTTATGACTAAGGTGCGAAGGCTTGACTTGTTTTGTTTAGCGGTGTAAGGAATTGCGTTCTTATTTCTTTGAAGGAGATATATAATGAAAAGAACATACCAACCTAGTAAGATCAGAAGAGCCCGTACACACGGCTTTCGTGCACGTATGGCTACTGTAGGTGGACGCGCCATTTTGCGTCGTCGTCGTGCTAAAGGTCGTAAGCGTTTAAGTGCGTAATTGGATTTAAGTACAGGGTGCGTACAACAGAAGTTATGTCTGATGCACAGCGCACATGCGCATGGACGCATAGTTGCCGCATAAGGCGCAGAAGTGAATACCTGGCTTGCTATGAGGCAAATCGGAAGTATTTTTCGCGACACTTTGTACTTTTTGTCCATAAGCAAGAGGGCTTAGGCTGGCGCGCAGGGTTTGCCGTTACTAAAAAAATGGGTAATGCCGTGCGCCGCAATAGAATTAAGCGCATTTTGCGGGAATTTTTTCGATTGCATGGGCACATAATGCCTATGGGGCTTGATATAGTTGTTGTCCCCAAAAAAAATCTTGTGGGACTGCCCATTGATTATCACTTTGTGCAATCAGAATTACGACCCCTCTTGGAAAAGCTCAATCAGCTTTGCCGAAGGGAGCATGTGGCGTGAAAATATGGTTAAGACGTATATTTCTTTTACCTGTCTTAGTCTATAGATACGTCCTATCGCCAGTGCTCCCTAACGCTTGTCGTTTTTATCCTTCTTGTTCCGCCTATGCTGTAGAGGCAGTGATGACTCACGGTATTATACGCGGCTCCTGGTTGATTTTACGCCGATTTGCTCGCTGTCACCCTTGGGGATCTAGTGGTTATGACCCAGTTCCGCCTGTTTCAAAGTGGCATAAGGGCTCACAATAAACAGAGGCTATCATGCAGAATAAAAATCTTATCCTTGCCATTGTACTTTCCCTTTTAGTAATGGTTGGCTGGACCTTCCTTGCTGAAAAATTAGGTCTTACTCCCAGTCGTGAAGAAATCATGCAGCAACAAGCAGCAAGTCAAGCTGCAGCGGCAAAAGAAACTGCACAAATACCTGCTACACAAGAGGCAACCCAAGCGCCTTTGAGCACCCTACCAAGCTTTAAGCCTGCACCAGGGCAGGATGTTATTGTAGAAACTCCCTTATATAAAGCTATATTTTATTCTGGCGGAGCTACCTTACGTTCTTTTGAATTAAAAAAATATGCAGCGAACTTGCAAAAAGAGCCATGGATAACCATTATGGGCTTTTCTTTTGGGCAAGTGGCGCCACAAGGTTTGCATAAAACTCCTGTAAATTTGGTTCCCCCTAAAACTGCACAAGTGGCTCCCCTTGGTCTTTTGATTAATGGACAACCTTCTTGGAGTACAGGTAAGTGGAGCTTTGCAGGGCAAAATATTTCTCTAGAAACGGGTACTGCCACATTACAATTTATGGGTGAAATCGACGGTTTACGCCTCGTACGTGAATTTACTTTTTATGCAGATACCTATCAAATTAAAGAAAAAATCCGTATAAATACTCTGGGAGATGCAGCACGCTCTGCGCGCATTGCATACTCTGTGGCAGAAGATGCCTCTGCAGCTGCCGGTGGTTACTATGATGCCATGCGTATAGGCTGGGGTATTGACGGTACGTATGATGAAGAATCTGATGCAGAAACCTTGGCAGAACAAGGTCTTCAAGTGCAAGGTGCTATTCAGTGGGCTTCAACCATGAGCACCTATTTTATGTCTGCCATTGCGCCTGTGAATACTGCCTCACTTACTTTAAAGTCGCGTCTGCAAGATACTGTATACCGCGTGGTTCTTGAGCAAGCAGATGTGATTGTGCAACCAGGGCAAGAAACGCAACAAGATGTCACCTATTGGATAGGGCCTAAGGTTAGTTCCTTACTTGAAAAAGCGCCGAATAATCTTGTGGCGAGCATAGACCTTGGCATGTTTGGTCTTATTGGTTCAGGTCTATTATGGTGTTTGCAATATTTGCAAAATTTTGTGCATAACTGGGGTGTAGCTATTATTCTGCTTACGGTAGGTATAAAAATTATTTTTTGGCCTCTTACAGCAAAAAGTTATGCTTCCATGGCAAAAATGCGTAAATTGCAACCTATGATAGCCGCTTTACGTGAAAAACATGGCGATGATCGCATGGCTTTACAACAAGAGATGATGCAATTGCATAAAACATATGGTATTAATCCAGCAAGTGGCTGTGTACCTATGCTTGTGCAATTACCTGTCTTTTTCGGGCTATATCAAGCTCTTCTTTCGTCTATTGAATTGCGTGATGCCTCGTTTATTACGTATTTGCCGGGTACAGATATGCTTTGGCTTGCAGATTTGTCGCAAGCAGACCCTTTTTATATTACACCAATTATTATGGGTTTTACCATGTTTATGATGCAAAAGTTCAGCCCTCCTATGGGAGATCCTATGCAACAAAAAATCATGATGTTCTTGCCCATAATTTTTACATTCATGTTCCTTAATTTCCCATCAGGACTTGTGTTGTATTGGATTGTAAACAATCTCCTTTCCATGTTACAACAGTGGATGCTGTTAAAGCAGGCTGATAAAAAGCCTTTACCTAAGGCCTAGAGACGACTCTAACTAAATATAATAGGAATATATATGGAAGGTTTTAAGGAGTTTACAGGGAAAAGCCTTGATGATGCTATACGTCAAGCTTGTAGCTTTTATGATGCAGAACGTGAACAGCTTGAAATTGATATAGTTCAAGATGCTAAGTCAGGAATATTTGGCCTTGTGGGCGCACGAAAGGCTATTATTCGTGCGCGTAAGGTACAATTACGCCAAGCTATGGAAGATATTCTTGGACGTAAAACGCAAGAAGAAAAGATTGGCAATGCGAAGCAAGAAAAAGAACGCATAGAACAGGCTGCTGACAAAAACGCTAAATCTACGCGCCATAATACTAAATCTGCTAAGTCACCAAGAGTGGAAAAGGCCGATAAGGTCGACAAAGCAGATAAGGACGATAGAGCGCAAAAAGTAGAAAAAACGCATAAGGCAGAAAAAACAGAAAAAGTAGCTAAGGCAGGCCGAGCAGAAAGACATAGCCACAAATCTGTTGAGTCAGATGCTGCACATAGTGAAACTGTGGCAAAGTCGCCTAGCAAATCATCAGATAAACCTGCTAAATCTGAACGAAATGAAAAAAATGTCAGAGGACGTCGCTCTGAGCCGCACGCCCATAAAAATCGTAAAGAACATCCAAAGCACGCACCATCAAGTTTTACAGGTGATGAAAATATAGAGGGTGCAGAATTTGTAGATGCTATGGATGATGTGGAAATAAGCCAGCGCGTGCCTTTTGAAGACCTTGATAAAGAACAAATGGCTGCGTTAAGCCTTGAAGCTGTGCGTCATTTGGTACACGCTATTGTGGGCGATGTACCTATGCAGGTGGAATTTCACGAAAATAGAATTTGCGTGCACCTTGAATGCGGAGAAGATTCAGGCCTTTTAATTGGGCGTGAAGGACAAACTCTTGCAGCTTTGCAATATGTGGCTTCGCGAATTGTTTCTCGTGGCATGAATGCTGCTGTGCGAGTACAACTTGATGCCGGCGACTATCGCACAAGGCAAGATGAAAAATTGCGTGAGCTTGCCCTTGCCTTGGCAGACCGTGTGCGTAATACGGGTAAGTCATTTTCCACAAGACCGCTGTCTTCGTATCACAGACGTATAGTGCATATGGTTTTACAAGACTCAAGCGATATTCTTACACGCAGTTCCGGAGACGGAGCTCTTAAGCGTGTGATAGTGCAAAAAAAGCGCTAAATAGTCGACGCTGAAAAAAAACATAAATGTTGCTGAGCATCGACTAAACAGTTGAAAAGAAAATACTCTATGTATATTTTTTCTACAGGTACATATGTTTTTAATGCCGCTGAACGATGATTAGAAATATATTTTGATATCTTTGACGGTGATTATCTTTGAGAGTGGAGGGGTTAGTAAGGGCTTTTGCAAGTAACAAAAGTTTTTCTGGCTCCTCTTTTTGTAAAAAATATCTGATACATGGATGAGCTATGCTTTATGATGATACCATAGCAGCCGTTGCCACAGCCCACGGTTCAGGCGGCATAGGCATTGTGCGTATTTCCGGCCCTTTATCTAAGGATATTGCGTGTAGGGTTTTTCTAGCACATAGTAAACGCTTTACGCATTTTCGTCCATGGACATTACATCGAGGGCATTTTTTGGCCTATGGCGGTGAAGTGTTAGACGATGTGCTTGCGGTATTTATGCCAGGGCCACGCACGTTTACCGGCGAAGATGTGGTAGAAGTGCATTGCCACGGTGGTATGGCAATTTTGCAAGCAGTGCTAGAAACGATTATGCAATACGGAGCAAGATTAGCTGAAAGAGGCGAATTTTCGCGCCGTGCCTTAATGAATGGGCGTATGGATTTAACGCAAGCAGAAGCCGTGGCAGAAATGATTGCTGCGCCGACAAGGGCAGCGCTGCGTGTGGGCTCAGCTAAGCTTGATGGTTTATTGGGGCAGCGCGTAAGCGCCTTACGTGAAAAATTAGAAGAATTGCGTATGGCTTTGTGTGTAGCTGTGGATTTTCCTGAAGAAGAAGTAGAATGCCTTGCTCCTGATGCCTTTGCGCTTGTTGTAATAGAGGTTCGTGATGCTGTAGAAGCATTACTTACAGCCTATGCGCGTTGTCGCCACTGGCAAGAGGGGGCAACAGTGGTCTTGGCAGGAGCTGTTAATGCGGGTAAGTCATCTCTATTAAATGCCTTGCTTGGGTATAGTCGTGCCCTAGTGACAGATATCCCCGGCACCACGCGAGATTTTTTAGAAGAATATATCGATCTTGACGGCCTTGCGCTGCGCATTACCGATACTGCTGGTTTGCGTGAAGCTGCAGATAGAGTAGAGCAATTAGGTATTGAACGTAGCCGAGAGCGTATTAGTGAGGCTGATGCGGTGCTATTGGTGCTCAATGGTAGTGAAGGTCTTGATGCCACAGTAAGCCTTGGAGAAGAGGGGTTGCTCCTTGCGCAAAGTGCCAAAACGTTACTTGTATGGAATAAGAGCGATGTGGCTCCCGAACCAGTGTTACCAGCATCTTGGCAAGAGCTTAAAAAAAAGTGTGTATGTGTTTGTGCACTGAAAGGGCAAGGGTTAGAAAGCCTTTCTTCGGCCATTAAGTGTTTAATATTGAAAGACAATAGTTCCGAACCTCAAGCTGGTGAAATAGTGCCTAATATGCGACAGGCTAAGCTTTTACAAGAAGCTAGTGCCGAATTGTCCCATCTTGCTACTGACATTAGCGCAGCTTTGCCGTATGATGTTTGTGCGGTACGGTTGGATAATGCGGTATCGTTGCTTGGTCAAATTACTGGGCTTGATACCACTGATGCAATAATGGATAAAATTTTTGCCAATTTCTGTATAGGAAAATAGAGTAATTATGCAAGTTTGCACCTTAGCTGAGCACTATAAACGCAAAATATCAAAAGAAGATATTAATGCTTTACCCATTATGCGTTATGAGGGTGAAGTTCGTCTTGTGCGCACTGAGGAAGATTTGTATAAGGCCCTTGCAGATCTCAATCAAGAGAGGGTTCTTGGCTTTGATACAGAAACCAAGCCATCTTTTCGTAAAGGCAAAGTGAATGCGCCTGCCTTGGTGCAATTGGCTGGTTCGCATATTGTGTACTTAGTGCAGCTCACATGGTTGCCTTTGAACGATATGTTAGCTGACTTGTTAAGCTCTACGCAAATTTTAAAAGTTGGGGTAAGCATTCATGATGATATGCGTGAATTACAAAAAATGTACCCCTTTACCGCAGGCGGTGTGGTAGACCTTGGTGGTGTGGCTCGCGCTCATAATCTAGAAACACAAGGGCTACGCAATTTGGCGGCCAACTTTTTCAATTGCCGCATATCTAAAGGGCCACAATGCTCTAATTGGAGTTTGCACGAATTGTCGCAAAGACAAATCTCTTATGCTGCTACTGATGCGTGGATTGGACGTGAGGTCTTTTTGCGCATGGAAGAGCTAGGCATGATTGCGCCAGCTACATAACCGCTTGGCAAATGCACATATGGGGGACAATATGTGCGCAAAAAAATCAATACCTCAACACTCTGTTTCAAATACAATGCGCGATGGTATCTGCCACAATGCGCCCTTACCAGAGCTTGGACCAAGCATAGTTTTTTTTAGCGGAGGCACTGCTCTAAGAGAGTTAAGCCAGGCTCTTTGCTCGTATACGCATAATACTGTTCATCTTCTTACCCCCTTTGACTCTGGTGGTTCTTCTGCTGCTTTGCGCAATGCCTTTGGTATTCCTGCTGTGGGTGATATCAGAAATAGAATGCTTGCCTTAGCTCATCCCATGATACCAGAAGATGTGATACATCTTTGTGCTATGCGCTTACCTGAATTAAGTACACAGCATACGCGTGAGTTTTTACTACAAAATATACAAGACCTTGCCAGCGAAGAACATGCGTGCTGGCAACAAATGCCACGTATCTTTGCAGAAAATTTACGATTGCACGTGCAGTATTTTTTACAAAAAATGCCCAAAAATTTTGATCCAAGTAGGGCAAGTATTGGCAATCTTGTTCTTGCTGGTGGGTATTTGCACAATAAACGTCAATGGGGTCCTACATTGGCTCTTTTCACGCGTTTATTGCGTCTTCGTGGTATTATTATGCCCACAAGTACCAAGAGTGTGCACCTTGCAGCTGAGCTAAAGAGTGGGCAAATTCTTTGGGGGCAACATACCATAACAGGGCAACAATTGGCTGAACCTGTACGAAGACTTTTTTTTATTGCACATAAAGTTTTGCATGCCCAATTAGAAAAAAATGCAGATGTATATGCACAAGACTTTGTAGAAGTTACGCCAAAAATTCAACCTCAAGCTGCCACTGCCATTGGTGCTGCTGATGCTATTTGCTTTCCCATGGGATCATTTTATACCAGCGTTGTGGCTAATATTATAGTAAAAGGCACAGGCAAGGCCATTGCTTGCGCTCATTGTCCTAAGCTGTATATACCAAATATGGGGTATGACAAAGAACAACACGGCCTTTCGGTTGCTGATGCTGTAGCAGTGCTTTTAAAAGCTCTACGTAAAGATGCCGGTGCAGTGCCCACACACAAGCTTTTGCAGCACGTACTTGTGGATGAAAAATACGGACACTATCCCTACGGAATAGATGTTGAGGGACTGACGGCTCAAGGAGTACAATTGTGCTCAAAGCCCATGGCTGAAAAAAACAATGGGGCAAGGCATGATGCTATGCGTACAGCAAGTGCGCTTATGGACATACTTAGTGAAGCTAACAATTATGATAAATTGTCATAGTACTACAATGCAATTGGTATAAGTAGTCGGCACTGAAAAACTAAACAATTATTTGTCATTGTACACTTAAAATGCAAGGGTTAACCTAGAAAAATTGCCAAAAACCAAGCATGAAATGCGTTTTTCAGCATCGACTAAGTAGTCGACTAATTATGGGTGTAGATAACATGTGAAAGGTGCATTGTTTAAGCTTGAGAACATGAGTACCACCCATGCCAAGGACTATACCTTCAGATATGGTAAAAATATGCGTTGTTTATGTAAAAAGTTTGTAAAATCAGCACATTAAAAAAAGTTTAGTCTTTTTATAAGCTTAGAATTTTTACTGAATTTATGATTTGACATCCTTGCTTCCCTTGGGCAACATGACAAAATAATTCTTCGAGGTTCTAGGGTGTGTGCATTGGGCAAGGGTAAACTTTTGCCAACAAATGCACATATCAAGGTCTTTTTAGGGCGTGCGCCATGTGTATACATAATGTATGTCCATAAAACAAATACAGCACATTGCATGAGCCTAAGTGGATTTGCTACATGCGTTCTGTATGCTTTCAAATATACGCTCTGCACACAATATAGATACTGTTGTGGAAGAGAAAAGGCGTTGGATGCGACTTTTTCTCGTATTGACTATCAAAGAAAAAAGTGCCTTGTGCATGAAGGGAATCCTGTGAAAATCAGGAGTGGACCCGCCGCCGTAACCTGTCCATACTATATGGAAACTTTTTCAAATATGCCACTGAGAGTACTTTTGGGAAGGCTGAAAAAGTAAGGGGAGCCGGAAAACCTGCTTTTTTCATATCGTATATACCATACAACGGGTTTTTGTTGTGGTATAAAGAGAACATTTTCCGCTCATTCGAGTGGGTTTTTGTTTTTTTAAATAAGAGGATATATGCTTGATATAATAATAAAAAGAGATGGTAAGAGCGCTCCGTTTGATGCAACAAAAATTTTCCAAGCCATGAGTAAAGCCAATAAAGCTGTGTGTGCTGAAGAAAATGTAGATAATGAAGAGGCTATGTCTGCCACCGATCTTGCTTTTTTAACTGAAAAAGTACATCAAAAAATACAAGCTAAAAACCTGCAGCATGTTGAAGAAATACAAGATGTTGTAGAAGAATGCCTAATACGCTTTGGCTATGCACAAACAGCTAAGGCGTATATTTTGTATCGGCATGAGCATGCAAAAATCCGCCAAGCAGAAAATTCACTCATGGATATATATAAAACCCTCACATGGACTCCTGCCCGTGAGGATGACCTTAAGCGCGAAAATGCCAATATTGACGGTGATACAGCCATGGGCACCATGCTTAAATACGGTTCTGAGGGTGCTAAATACTTTGTGGATAATTATATTTTGCCGCGTGATATTTCTGATGCGCATGCGCAAGGCGAGATACATATACACGATAAAGATTTTTACATGTTGACACAAACCTGTTGTCAAATAGATTTAATACCTTTATTTAAAAAAGGTTTTTCAACAGGGCATGGCTTTTTGCGTGAGCCTAATGCCATTGAAAGTTATGCTGCCCTTGCGTGCATAGCTATTCAAGCTAATCAAAATGAAATGCATGGCGGGCAAAGTGTGCCTAATTTTGATTTTGCCATGGCAGACGGTGTGCGTAAAACCTTTGCCATTGAATATAAGAAAAGTTTATTAAGTTATATGCGTGTGGTGCATGATTTGACTAGTGCTGATGCTGCAAATGCTACGTTGCCATTAGACGAAAAGGCCTTGCTTGAGCATGTGGAAATGTGCCAAGAACAAAGCGATTTGACCCTTGCAAACACAAAGGCCTTTGGTGAAACTCTGGTACATCTTGCCGAGAAATATTCTTTGCCGGGGCGTCATTTATTGCCTAAAGCCCACGAACACACCACTAAGGAAGCATTACGCAATACCGATAGGCGATGCTATCAAGCTATGGAAGCGCTCATTCATAATTTAAATACCATGAATTCTCGCGCCGGAGCACAAGTGCCCTTTTCGTCCATTAACTACGGCACAGATATTTCGCCGGAAGGGCGTATGGCCACCAAGAATCTACTTTTGGCCACCAAGGCTGGCCTTGGCAATGGCGAAACATCTATTTTTCCGGTGCAAATTTTTAAGGTTAAAGAAGGCCTAAATTTTACTGCCGGTGAACCAAACTATGACCTTTTTCAATTAGCCATGGAAACATCTGCTTTGCGCCTTTTTCCTAACTTTAGCTTTTTAGATGCACCTTTTAATTTGCCGTACTATGTGCCTGGCGATTATAATAGTGAAGTTGGCTATATGGGGTGCCGCACAAGGGTGCTTGGCAATGTGTATGATAAAGAAAGACAAGTAACATGTGGCCGTGGAAATTTAAGTTTTACTTCCATTAACTTGCCGCGTATTGCCCTTGAGATAAAGGCACACTCAACAGGTAACGAAGAGGAAGATATTAAGGCATTTTTTGCTATGCTTGATGATAAGCTTGCCCTTGTGTATCGTCAGCTTTTGCACCGTTTAAAAATTCAAGGCGGCAAGAAGGTACGTAATTATCCATTCTTGATGGGGCAGGGTATATGGCTTGATTCAGAAAAACTTGGCCTTGAAGATACTCTTGAAGAAATTCTTAAGCACGGAACCCTTACCATCGGATTTATCGGTCTTGCAGAAACGCTCATTGTGCTTACAGGTGCGCATCATGGACAAAGTGAAAAAGCACAAGAGCTAGGCATTAAAATTATTGGCCATATGCGTAAAAGTTGCGATATCGAATCAGAAAAAACACAATTGAACTTTACCCTCATAGCTACACCAGCTGAAGGGCTCAGTGGTCGCTTTGTGCAGCTTGATAAAGCTAAATATGGCGAAATTGAGTATGTAACAGACAGAGACTATTATACGAATTCTTTCCATGTTCCGGTGCATTTTACCTTACCGGCATTTAAGAAAATTCAAATTGAAGCCCCTTATCATGCGTTCACCAATGCAGGGCACATTACTTATGTAGAACTTGATGGTGATACAAGCAAGAATATGGAGGCTTTTGAAAAAATTATTCGCTACATGCATGCGCAAGGAGTGGGATATGGTTCCATAAATCACCCCTTAGATCGTGATCCTGTATGCGGATATATAGGGGTGATTCACGATGTGTGCCCACGTTGCGGGCGCCGTGAAAATGAAGCTGTGCCACAAGAAAAGTTAGAAATGCTACGTAGGCAATACGGCACGCGCCCTTCATGTTGTCAATAAATGGTATGTTTTTCATGTTCAACTAGATAAATACATTTTATAAGGAGAATTTTTCGATGATACATTGTAAATTAGAGCAAGATCCCCGTACAGCCAGTGTGGCTGTTGGTACCAATGTGCCTTTTGAACGTACACGTCGTATTACTGGTTACCTTGTAGGTACTCTTGATCGTTTTAATAATGCCAAAAAAGCAGAAGAGCGTGATAGAGTAAAGCATGCCTAATATGCTTCGACTGCATGGCGTAGCTTCAGAATCCATTGTAGATGGGCCTGGGCTACGCCATGTGATTTTTTTGCAAGGATGCCCGCATAATTGTAAGGGGTGCCATAATCCGCAAAGTCACGATACACAAGGTGGCTATGAACAAGATGCGGATGAATTGCTAGCAGATATTTTACAAAATCCCTTACTTTCTGGCGTAACCTTTTCTGGGGGAGAGCCTTTTTTACAAGCTAAGGAATTAGTGCCTCTAGCTAAGATATTAAAGGCACATGGAATACATATACTTATTTATACAGGGTATATGCTTGAAGTTTTAGAAGAAAAATCTCAAAATAACAGTGCCATAGCCAGCTTACTTGCTCTTTGCGATATGCTTATTGATGGCCCCTATATAGAATCTTTATTTCACGCAGAGCTGCTTTTTAGAGGCAGCTCAAATCAACGCATTTGGTCAAAAAATTCATTAGGTATATTTAGTCAGCACTGAAAATAAGCCAGAACTTGCTTCTGGCGGCCCTATTGCACCTGTTTTTCACGTGCTGACTCTTGAAATTTTCTACAAAGAAAATTTTACACACCTACAATCAGTAAAAAATTCGTTCCAAACTTAAGGTGACATACCCAACGTAAACATTGTTGTCATAAATATAAAATTTTTTTCGTTATATTCAATACAAAAAAACTCGTAGCATAAGCATTATATATAAATGCTTTTGTACGAGTTTTTTTTGTGTTCTTGACTGGTATAGAAAAAGCTTTTAAGAAGGAAGTTGTGACGTAAAAAAGTTATATATTTCATAGTTATACGTTGATAAAGATGCATTTTTTTGTGACGACTAATAACATTTGTGTCGTGTAAAATAAGCCAAAGTTCACGTATGGCGTCTTTAAAAAATGCGCACACGCCTTTTGAGAGGCGATGCTATAAATACCTTTTGTGGCTACATGCAATGATTTTTAATTATTTACCCTCACAAGGAAAATGTATGCACCATTTATATAATTCAAGTATAATGCACGATATAGGCAACGCAGGCATTGTAGTTCATGTGAATAATAGAAGCTCTCACCGTTGTATTCGCAATAGCCTTGGCATATTGGGCAGATTAAATGAATGTACGTGCTCTATGGAGCAAGAAATGCAATCAGATTCTTGTGCGCACATGGCTGATATGTTTAAAGGCGAAGGTGCCGGGATATTGTTTTCTATTCCTTGGAAATTTTTACAAAAAAAATGGCCGCGCATTAAGGAACAAAAACATATTCCTTGGGGTGTAGGGCAATTATTTCTTCCTCGCTACGCACCTTTACGGGCGCAAGTGCTTTCGCATTTAGCAGAAGAGTTGGCACTATGTGGTGTGTTGTTATGTGAAGTGCGTGATGTTGCGACGGTAAAACATGTTGTTCCAAAAGCCATACGCACAACCATTCCTCATATGGTACAAATTCTTGTGTGCCCATTGCGCCAAGCAGAATATACACTGGGTGAAGAAGCATGGGAACGAATATTATATATAGCCAGGCGTTGCATAGAAAAAAGCGTTGCTGCATACCTACAACGCAACGGACATGATGCTCGGCAATTTCATGTGGCTAGCTTTTCGTCACATACCATAGTCTATAAGGCCTTGGTTCCCGCGGTAAAACTTGGAGAATTTTATCCTGATTTGCAAGATTCTTCATGCGCGGCGCGCTTTGTTATGTTTCATAAAACCATGCGTAGCAATGTAGGTACATCTTGGCGAAGCTTGCAACCGTTGCGATATCTTAGCTATGTGGGAAGTTTGCCTGCATGTAGTTCTTTGGAGCAATATTGGCAAAGTATTGAACCCATACTCAAATCTACGCGCCTTGGTAGTAACTTGTCAAAAATATTACCCATTATGAATAAGCCTACTAGCGAAGCGGTCGCTTGTGACATGCTTTGCGAACTACTTGTGCAATGCGGTCGTTCGCTGCCGCATGTGCTCAGTATGTTTTTTACTAAATTGTTACCAGAGCATTGTGAGTATGCCAAAGCCTTCTCTGCGGTGCACAATATGCTCATGCCCCCCTTAGGGCGTAGAAGCACTGTAACGTTTAGTGATGGTTTTCGTTGGCTTGGTATTGTGCAAGGCGGGCATGGCGCATCGGCAGTACGCTACGTATTGCATAAAGACGGTACTCTTATGTTGGCAACAGAGGCAGGCGCTTTAGATTTAGAAAACCGTTATATTAAGGCTAAGGGGCAAGTAGGGCTTGGGCAAATGATTGCAGTTGATTTATTGCACAATACAATAAAAGGGCATGAACAAATGCTTAAAATGGTTGTTCACAAAAATGACTATAAAGAGTTAGCTCAACAGCATTTGCATATGCTCGATGAAACCATAGCTAAAGCACAACTATTGTCTGTTGCAAAATCTGATATTCATACATGTTGCCATTGTTATGGATATGAAAAAGAGCAATGGCAAAAAAATATTATGAATTTTATACAAAAGAACATTCTTCCTGTGTCTAGTTCTCCATATACACTTCTTCTTTCGCCGCGAGAGTATAACTTTTTTGAGTACTTTCACCCCATATACCCCCTTGTTCAGGGGGCAATGCCCTTGCAACGACCTTCATTGGAGGTTTTTTTGGGTCCTAAAAAAAATCCTTTGGAAATGACTTATGCAAATCCATATTCCTCTTCATATACGTGGCACTTAGATCAGCCTTTGCTAAGTCCTGCACAGTGGTTATCACTCAAAAAAAATGAAGGGAAAAATATCCATACCCTAGATGCAAGCTACGGTGTTTGGCAAGGCGAATTTGTATCACAAGAACTTGAGGAGCACGCAAAAAAATCACTGGAAATACGACTTGAAAAATTGCAACAAGAGGCAGTCAAGGCTATTAAAAATGGTGCGCAATACTTGCACATAAGTGATACAATAGCAAAAGAGTATACCTTTATGCATAAGGGAACCTTATTGCGACTTCCTATTCCTTCCTTGCTAGCTGTATCGTCAATACACAAGCATCTTCTTGAACAAAAATTGCGACATACATGTAGCATAATCGTAGAAAGCGGTGATGCGTATAGTCCGTGGCATATCTTTCTTTTATGCCATGGCGGCGCAGATGCGGTGTATGCGCACATGGTGATGGATTTTTTATCTGATTTTGCGCGTGATGAAGCCAGCTTTATGGGTTTTGTCACACAATATGTGCACTCTATAAAAGAACACATGCAAGACATGGTGCATATGCTTGGTTTGTCTTCATTGCCTCTTTTACAAAGCGGAACATATTTTATGGCCATAGGCCTTGAAAAAAAATTGATTCATAAACATTTTGTTAATATGCAATGGGTATTAGGAGGCACAACACTGGCTGAAATATCAAAAAATATATGTAAGCGCTATAGGCAACATCAGCATAAATCTGCTAGGGGTAGCAACACTACAACATATACTCATTATAATGAAACGTTAGCACACTTACTCCACAAAGCACGCCAAAGTAATTCTACGCATGCCTTTAATGCATACAGCAATCATTATGAAAGTCGCGTAGCACCGCAAAGCATATTGCATATGTTTCCTTTAGCAAGTGCACCCGCTATACATATGACAAACGCAGCCACAGAAGAACATAGTGCAGATATTATGCAGCGCATAATAATAAAGCCCATAGCCGGACTTAAAACACAAGCGCAGCAATGCCTTTGGCAAGGCTATGCATTGGCTATGCAGGGCGTAGAGATGCCCTTTAGGGATGCACATGAGCAAGAAGCAGTTCCGAGCATCATTTCTTATTCAGATATATTTTTTAATCCTCTTTCTTTAAGTGCTATCTCCAATGCTACAGAAGTGCATATTTGCTTTGCATCCTCTGAGCGAAAAATGTCACGCTGGTTACAGAAAAAAGCACATGATGATACTGCTTCAACATCCACGCAACAAAATAGTAAACCAATGTTAGATATTTTTTGTCCGCGCCAAATGCGTCAGGCTATTTTTACTTTACGCCGTGTACATCCAAGGGTACGCATTGTGGCTATTTTACCGGCAGGAAAAGGTATTGGACAATGGGCATTGACCTTGGTGTTGGCAGGGGTGCACAGTGTGCATATCCAAGGTTGTCAAAATTCCATGTCACCCTCGTCGCTTCAGCATGCAGAGTGCCATATGCATCACCTTGGCATGGGACATATGTTGCCTTGGGAATTAAGTATTCGTGAAGTTCAAAATGCCTTAACACTGGCAGGATTAAGGCGTCGTGTGCGTGTAAGGGTGCAAGGGGCTTTTTTTACCGGTAAGGATATTGTGAAGGCTGCCTTGCTTGGGGCAGATGAATTTTGCTTGCCGCTACCTCTTCTGGTAAGCCTTGGTTGTAAGCTTTGTGGTACCTGTGCTGAGAATTTTCGTTATGCTTCATGCCCCCAAGGGTTGTGGCAAGAAGCGCAGCATACATGCGTAACTCATACTAAGGTGCATATGAGTTCTTCTTTTACTTCTACTGATTTTACGGGAAAAAAAGAATATGTACGCAATTTTATAAAATTTTTGGTAGCTGATACCATTGCCCAAATACAGCAACTGGGCTTTGTGCACTTTGAAGATGTTGTGGGACGCTCAGATTTATTACAATTTACTGAAGAGTCAACGCTTATTGAGCATTGTGGGCATTTAGATGTGCGTCATTTAGCGCAAGGGCCTTCCGCTTTTTTGGGGTATAGGCATGGAGTGCCAAGTTATGCTCCTCTTACCCCAAGTCCTTTAGAAAAGGCTTTGATTGAAAAACTACCAAATCTTATGCGGCAAAAAAAAGCACAGCATAATGGCACCGTTTCCTTGGCAGATAAGGCCGTGGGAACGCATTTATCTGGTGAAATAGCAAGGCATTTTTCAGAACAATCATTATCTAATGATGCCTTTGTTATTAAATTATGGGGTTCAGCGGGGCAAAGCCTAGGGGCATTTTTAGCAAAAGGCATAACGTTAAAACTTTTTGGAGAAGCCAACGACCATGTAGGTAAGGGGCTTAGAGGGGGAATTGTAAGTGTGTGTCATTCTCCGCATGTGCATTTAGAGGGTGAAGGGCATGCGCTCATTGGCAATGGAGCTCTTTGTGGAGCCCTTTCCGGCGAGGCGTATATTGGAGGTAGTGCGGGGGCATATTTTGCGCTGGCTAACCAAGGCGCTCATGCTGTTGTGGAAGGGGTTGGGCGCTGCGCATGCAGATATATGCAAGCGGGAACTGTTGTTATTCTTGGAGCCTGTGCGCATGATATTGCACAGCATATGCGTGGTGGCACAGTATATGTCTATAAACCATCGCGTAGTGTGCAGGCTAAGGGTAGGCAGTTTACAGAAAATGTGAGTGATGCAGATAGAAATTTTCTTAAATATCTTTTGCAACAACATGCATATTTTACACAAAGTGCCAAAGCAGAGCAGGTATTAAAAAATTGGGAGCAAGAACAAAAAGAATTCTTGCTTATAGACTCTTGATTTTTTAGAGTCTTTGTGCATAGTCTTGCGCTTAGGAGTACACTATGCATTTTTCTTATAAGCCTATTATTACACGTGAAGCTATGGTGCATGCTTTTTGGGCATGGGTTGGATCATCTCTTTGTGTTTTGTGCATTGCTTTATTAGATCGGGTCTTTTTTTCTGTGCAACATGTAGACTTTCTTATGGCATCTTTTGGCGCTTCGGCTGTTCTTGTTTTTGGAGTACCAAATAGCCCTTTAGCACAGCCAAGAAATGTGCTTGGTGGGCATTTTGTTTCTGCCATTGCTGGCGTGACATGCCAAATTTTTATAGGATCTATGCCAGAGGTAGCCGCATGTACCGCTGTGTCTTCTTCAATATTTCTTATGACTATTACCAAAACCCTACACCCTCCAGGTGGGGCTACAGCGCTACTTGCTGTGGTAGGTGATGCCTCTTTAAAAAGCCTTGGCTATGTATATGCTGTTATCCCATGTTTATTGGGTGCAAGTATAGTGGTGGGTATAGGAATTTTATTAAGCTATGCCACGGGGCGGCATGTGTATCCACAAAGATGGTGGCAGCATTAATATCTTTGGAAATATTGCGATGATTGCAGCGTAACGTTGTGAGATTTATTGTTATACAGAGAAAAAATGATAAAGCCATTCTTCCTCTGTATAACATGTATTTTTCTTGTTATAAATCCTTGCCTACAAGATGCATAAGTCTTTGTAATTGGTGCGTAAAACCTGCTTCATTATCATACCAAATAATAGCTTTAATCAGATTTTCTTCACTAACCATGGTGCAAAGGCTGTCTACAACGCCACCATAGGTACTGCCAGAAAAGTCTACAGAAACAAGAGGTTCTACACAGTAGCCAAGATTGTCCTTCATGGGGCCAAGGCTTGCAGTTTTAAATGCCTCATTAACCATGTCTACAGTACAAGCTTTTTCTACTTCGCATGTAACATCCACTAAGGAAACGTTGGGTGTTGGCACACGCACAGCCATACCATCAAATTTATTGGTCAGCTCAGGTAACACAAGGGCAAGGGCTTTGGCTGCACCAGTGCTGGTGGGAATGATGGACGTTCCAGCAGCTCTGCCACGGCGTATGTCTTTATGTGAGCCATCAAGCAAGCGCTGGCTCATGGTGTATGAGTGGATAGTATTTACAAGTCCGTGTTTAATATGGAAATTTTCGTGGATAACCTTAGCTGCGGGGGCAAGGCAATTTGTTGTACACGATGCCGCAGAAATAACAAAGTGTTTCTGGGCATCAAACATATGCTCGTTTACGCCCATAACGATGGTAACATCTGCATCCTTGCTGGGAGCACTGATGATAACTTTTTTTGCTCCTGCTTTAATATGTAAGCTTAGGTCCTTATGCGTTTTTAAACTTCCACTGGTTTCAATAACCATGGATACCCCAAGTTTTTCCCATTCCCATTGACCTGCACCGTGTCGAGTTACTGGAATGAAAACACCATCAATAATAAGCCCGTTTTCATCATGTGATACTTGCCCGGGGTATGTGCCGTGTGTTGAGTCATATTTAAATAAATACGCTAAAGAATCGTTGCCCGCACGAGCATTAATTGCCCCTACTTGTATGTTGTTGTCTTTCATTAAGAGGCGCAGCAAGTACCGCCCAATCCTACCAAAGCCGTTAATTCCCACCGTTAAGGCCATGAGATACTCCTAAGTGATCGAATATAAACATGTTTCATGCGTTTTTTTCAAAAAACACACTAGCTTCAAACCTCCTCTTTGGGAAGGCTAGAAGCGAATTTTGGTATATTTTTCATTATGAAAAATATTATCAGTTACCCCTTAAGAAACTATATATAGTTGTGAAATGCTTACTAAAAAGCACGGTACATATGTTGTTTTTAGTAACTTTGTATATGTAGTTTCACATGTGTAATCATTGTATCATAGACATGCAGTATATTTTTAAGGGGCAACTAAATACTTTGTAAAATAGTATCTGTATAGGGTTAGGCTTTTCCAGATGTGCCCATAACAGTACGGATTTTATGTGCAACCATATTTTTTACAGCTTCGCGAGCAGGCTTTAAGTAACCACGAGGATCAAATTGTTCAGGCTGGTCAACAAAGAATTTACGAATGGTAGCTGTTACAGCTAAGCGAATGTCTGTGTCTACGTTGATTTTGCACACTGCCATAGAGGCTGCCTTGCGTAACATTTCTTCTGGGACGCCGCTTGCGCCGCCTACATTGCCACCAGAGGAGTTGCACATGGCAACAAATTCTTGTGGCACACTTGATGCCCCGTGTAAAACAAGCGGAACACCAGGAAGACCTGCTGCAATTTTATCTAATCTTTCAAAGTCAAGCTTGGCATCTCCTTTAAACTTATACGCACCATGGCTTGTGCCAATGGCTACAGCTAAGGAATCGCAACCGGAACGTTGTACAAATTCAATGGCTTCATCAGGTTCAGTAAAAACGTGCTCATCAGAAGAGACGTGCTCTTCGATACCGGCTAATTTACCAAGCTCTGCCTCTACCCAAACGCCCTTATCATGGGCATATTCTACCACTTGCTTGGTAAGAGCTATATTTTCTTCAAAGCTTAGGTGGGAACCATCAATCATTACAGATGTAAAACCGCCGTCAATGCATGCTTTGCAAAGTTCAAAAGAAGAACCATGGTCTAGGTGAACAACTGTTGGTACATCATTTTCTATGAGAGCAGCTTCCACAAGCTTCATAATGTACACCTGTCCTGCATAAGAACGAGCGCCAGCAGACACTTGCAATATAACAGGAGCATTTTCTTGCTTAGCAGCTTCCATAATACCTTGAATAATTTCCATATTGTTCACATTAAAGCCACCGATGGCATAACCTTCGGCATAAGCTTTGGTGAGCATTTCATGTGGTGCAACGAGTGCCATGTACAATCTCCTTTTGATTAAAGCTTGTAAAGTATGTGTAAGTATAGTGCTTACAGCCTTGATACAAAGTAACCCCGAGACACTAGCGTAAAAATAAAAAAAACTAAAGCCTCTTACGAGGTGTATATTGTATGGAGTAAATATGTAACGTGTTTTTTTATAAAGAAAAAGCATGTTCTGCTTGTGGGTATGTAAAAAGAAAAATTTTGCGTGCCGTAAAATGAGCCAGACCGTGCTTCTGGCGGCTGCAAAGTTGCCAAGCGGAAAAGCAGAAAATCAATCGTTTAATGGGCAAATAAATTGCACCTACTCTTGACTTATCAACTGTTTAGGATGGTTTTACAATATGTCAGCAAGTTTTCTGTGCGCAGCCGGCATGGCAATATTGCGCAGTTCATGAGGGTATAACCATGCATATTCTGTAGCTGCGGTGAGTATTGGGGAAAAAGTGTGCTCGTGCATATATGCAAGTTCAAAGCAATGTAAGCTGATGCGATACGTTGTGTATCCGTGCTTGATGAATGCTAATTTTTTTTTCACACTCACAGTATAGTCTGTTTCTTCCTTAAATTCACGCACGATAGCCTCTTCTGGCGTTTCGCCTTCTTCAATGCGTCCACCAGGAAATTCCCATAAATTGCCCCATACACCTTGGGGAAGACGTTTTTGTACAAAAATCTTGCCTTCATGCCGAAGAACTCCGGTAACAACCAAGAGCGGTTTTATGGCTGCTTTTTTACCAGGGATGGGACGTTCTTGTACTATATTAAGATGATAGCTTTCACAAAGATCTTGTAAAGGGCACATTTCACAACGTGCTTTCTTACGGCAAATCATGGCCCCTAGCTCCATCATGGCTTGATTATGTTCACGAATGCTATTTTTAGGTGCAGCTTGAGCTAGGGCTAGGGCAAGTGCTCTAATATGACGAGCGGCAGGATCTTGTTTTACAGGGGTGTCTAAGTCAAATACGCGCGCTAAGATGCGTTCTACATTAGCATCAATGCAGGGCAGAGAATGTTTAAAGGCAATGCTGCCAATGGCACCTGTAGTATACGGGCCGATGCCGGGTAGTGCACGAATATACTCTAATTTATTTGGAAATACGCCGCCATGCTCTTGCATAATTTTTTGTGCGGCCTTGTGAATGTTGCGTGCCCTAGAGTAATATCCAAGGCCTTCCCATGCATGTAAAATCTCTTCTTCTGAGGCTTGAGCTACGTCTTTGATGGTAGGAAATCGTTGCATCCAGCGTTCAAAATAGCGAACACCGCGTTCCATTTGCGTTTGCTGTAGCATAATTTCTGAAATCCATACATGATACGGAGTATATTCTTTGCGCCACGGTAATTCTCGTGCATTTTGTGCAAACCAAGGCAAGATGCGTGCGGATATGTGCGTAATTTTTTCTGTTTCTGTCATGGAGGTACAATCTTTACGCCATAAATGCGTTTTTGCGTTTGAGTAGATAAATACCCATGGCGATGAGGGGGAGTGAAAGTATTTGTCCCATGGTTAGCCATTCAAAAGCTACATACCCAAGGTGTGAGTCAGGGGTTCTGACAAATTCAACACAAAAGCGTGCAAGACCATATCCTAAGGCAAAAATACCGGACACAGCACCAATGGGCCTAGGTTTTGCTGAATAGATCCATAAAACAATAAACAGTACAAAACCTTCAAGAAATGCTTCATAAAGCTGTGAAGGATGGCGCGGCAAACTGCCCGCATGAGGAAAAACGACTCCCCAAGATACGGTGGTGACATTGCCCCAAAGTTCACCATTGATAAAATTGCCTATGCGGCCAAAAAAGAGCCCAAGAGGAACTAAAGGAGCCACAAAATCTACCACTTGCCAAAAGTTGCGTTGTGTGCGCTTGGCAAAGAGGAAAATCATAGCTAAAACCCCCAGCAATCCACCATGGAAAGACATGCCGCCTTGCCAAATTTCTAGAATGTATAATGGGTTAGTGATGTAATGTGAAAGGTCGTAAAATAATACGTATCCAAGGCGTCCGCCAAGAATCACGCCCAACATGCATAAGGTTAGCAGGTCTTCAAAAGAGGCCTTTGTCCATGTTGAGTGGGGCTTTGCGGCGCGGGCACGACCAAGAATCCAAGCCGAAGTAAAGGCAAGCACATACATAATGCCATACCAGCGAAACTCTAAAGAACCGATACTAAACGCAATAGGGTCAATGCTAGGGGCGTATATCATTATAAGCTTTGCCCCTTTTCATAATCGGGTGCGCAAAAAAGACCACTTTTGCCACCGCTTTTATATACAAGGCGCATTTCTTTGATGAGAATATCTTTTTGTACAGCTTTACACATGTCATAAATGGTGGCTGCGGCCACTTGCGCTGCCACAAGAGCTTCCATTTCTACTCCCGTATTGGCATTGGTGCGCACCTCAGCTTCTAGTAAAAGCCCTGTGGGGCAAACAGCAAAACGTATGTCAGCATAGGATAATGGCAGAGGATGACACAAAGGAATTAAATCAGCAGTTTTTTTCGCCGCTAAAATGCCGGCAATCTTTGCAGTTGTGAGCACATCTCCTTTAGGAAGTGCCGCTTGTTGCAATAGCTCAAGGGTTGTAGGATTAAGGTCAATGCGTCCTCGTACTATGGCTAGGCGCTGGCTTTCGCTTTTGTGGCCTACATCTACCATGCTAATAGAACCGTCTGCGTGCATATGTGAAAATGTATCCATATGATATCCTTTTGTAATTACTCATGAGAATAGAGAGGCTTTGGGGCTGCGCCAAATAACCACTGCCACCAAGTGCGGGTTTTAGGGGGCGTTGGTGGCTGCCAGCCGGAATCAAGGCCGGAGCCACTAAAAACCATTCGTACAGCTGTCCATTGTTGCTGTTCTTTTTCACCTAAAAATAAAAATGTAGGCTGACCATCATTACGTTTATCCATGATTTTTTTCACCCAAGTAAGCATACTACCAAAGCGTAAATCATAAATGGCTACTTCTTCACTGTTGCTCTCTAAAGAACGCTTTTCAAAAATGGGCATAAGTGAAAACCGCAAGAAGGCTAAGGCGCGTGTACTTTGTTCACTAAGGTTTTGTGCAAGGGCTTTGGGCAAGGCAGGATAATTATACGCTTTAGTGTGAGGTTTTCCAAAAAAATCTATGCCTTGATGCCAAACAGTATGCTCAGAAGGTGGAAAATGAAAACCTTTAAGATTTTGCCCTATTAATAAATTATCCGGTGAATTTTGATGCATGTGGGCTTTGGGTGCGTAGGGCTGATTGGTGGTATAAATTACTCGCCAATTGAGCGGCGCTAAGGCATCTGGCAATACCGTTATTTGCGTGACTTCTTGCCCTGAAGCTTGAAGTTTTTCTAATGTAATGTGCTCTAAGTGATAGCGTAAAAATACGCAAGCCGATGGGTATATACATATCCAAATAAGAGCCATTACAGCCCATTTGCGCTGTTTTGTGCCTAAATAAATAGCAGTCAAAAGAGGGAGGGTTACTAAAAAATCAATGATGAATACGCCATTTAAACGCACGCGATATTCAGAAAAAGGTAAAAATACAAGTGTTCCATAGGTGGTTATAACGTCAAGCCATATGTGTAAGAGCAATAATATGGAAGCAAAAAATACTGTTTTTCCATAGCTAAAGGCATGGGGTGTTTTTTTATTCCATAAAGGATACATACAAAAAGCCAAAAGCAGGGCCATAAAGGGCACGGCGGCCAAAGAGTGCGTAATGCCTCTGTGTAGAAGTAAAAAATCTACGGGTAAGGGAGCAAAAATAATATCTATATCTGGCGATGCTGCAACAAGGGCCGCTAAGGGAACAAACCACTTAGTCGCAGGTTTTTGCGGCAATGTAAGGGCTAGCACTGCGCCACTGGCTGCATGGGTAATAGGATCCATATGTATTCCTATTGTCTAAAAGGACTTGCTTCACGAGGTTGCAAGTTGTTGTAATCATTTGGGGCAATGCTGTTGCCTTCTGGTAAACCTTGGGCGCGACGTATATAGGTTTGTGCAGTGTTTTGTTGCTGATGCGTGTATTGCGGCGTGTTTACAAAATATAATGTAGTGTCAATGGTTTTTCCGCTTATGGGATAACGCGCAAGGCTTGGATCGTCATTGGCATACCCTATGCCGGTTACCTTTGCTTGTGTAGCGTTATGCCCCACAGCCTTTGGCCCACAGCCAACTAAAAAAAACATGCAAAAAATAAACGTATAAATATATCTATGCATACTACTGTGCCTTGTATAAAAATATGTGTAATTCCTAGTCTCCTTATAGTAATCACATCGTAACAAGATGACAAGTTTTTTTCTTTTTTGTAAAAAAATACTTGACGCGAGAGCACTTCTTTTATAAGTAATTCGGGCGCTGGACGCAAAAAGCTCTTGTAGCTCAGTCGGTAGAGTGCATCCTTGGTAAGGATGAGGTCACCGGTT
>CAYJOQ010000007.1:233-27749 GCA_964371825.1 uncultured Desulfovibrionaceae bacterium | reverse complement strand
TCTTAATATGTGAGTGTTTGTAATTACAATGGTTGCATGGTTTTTCAGTGCTGACAAACTAGCATTTACAGGTGGTGTAAGATTCCTGCACCATACATTGTGCAAAGTATTATGGTCAGTACTTACAAACAAATACACGTGTTGAAATATTTTTTTATGGCAAAACACAATGAAAAAAATCACCAGAAACAAGAGCATAGAATGCACTTTTCTGGTGATTTTTGTTACACAAAGCGTTTATTTTTCAATATCGACTATCTATTTTCTTTTACATATGCAATGCCTTCCAAAAGTAGGCGTTGTGTTCTTTCAAACGCTAATCGCGTAAAGCACAATTCACCATTTTTTTCTTCATAGGCTGTATCAGCAATAATCACACCTGCAGGATGGCCAATGCGTAGGTTATGTTCCTTGCGTGCAGCTTCACTAAGTTGTTTATACACAAGAGTGCCACGAATTCGTGCGGCAGCACCTGTGCACACGGTGCCTGTTCCTGGGTAGGTTTTGTGCATGTGCAGCATAAAGCTTAATCGAGAAACAACATCAACATCTGCAGCATTAACGCTCTTATTGCTACCTGCACACACATAATCGGCAGGCTTACTCACTATAGCAACAAAAGGATTATAGGGACTTTTGGTAGTGGCTTCAGCGCACGTTTTAGCAAGGCCCACTTTCACTGTGCAAGCAGCGCGAATAGCTTCAATTTTGTCAGTAAGGGCTTTATTGGCTTCAATTTCAGCGCAGCTTTCTGTACCTTTAAGACCTAAGGTTTCTGCCTCAATAAATACCAGCACATTACCGGCATCTACAATAGAAACCTCTACATTTCCATATCCTTCCACCTCAATAACATCGGTAGGATTGCCTGTGGGCAAAAGTTTTCCTGTACTCGTACCTACAGTATCGTAAAAATTAAGCATAATAGAGGCGCTTGTACCAGGCACGCCATCAATGGCGCAATCGCCGTATACTGCAGCTTTTCCATCCTTCACTGGCACATCTGCCAATAAAACACAATTGGTGTTGGTTTGATGTATACGCACTTGTGTTATGGGTTCAACGGCCTTTACCAAACCTTCGTCAATGGCAAAAGGTCCCACAGCAGCAGAAATATTACCGCAGTTACCACCGTAATCTACAAAGTCGGTATCAAAGCTTACTTGGGCAAAAGTATAATCTATATCGCAGTCTTCGCGCGTGGACGGGCCAATAATGGCAAGCTTACTTGTGAGAACATCGGCCCCTGCCAAACCATCAATTTGGCGTGGGTCTGGACTACCAAAAATCTGCCGAATAATTTCATTACGTTGCTCTACATTCTTAGGAAGTTCATTTTCCTTAATAAAAATTCCCTTACTGGTACCACCACGGCGAATGGCTATCTTATAAGCTTTCATTTCTGGTTGCATGTGTTTTCTCCTTATGCTTTTAATTGATATTTTGCATAATTAGCAGTTTTAACGAAACATAAATTTATGCCGTTTATGTATTTTTTTAAGCGCTGATGTACGTTCCCAATAAGACCACCTTGTGAAATAAGCTCTACAATCTTAGGAGACAAGAGGTTACATTGGTACGTTATATCTTGATTTATGTTATGAATACAACCTTTTTCAAGGCCGATATTGAGCATATAACCTGCTAAAATACATTTTGCTTTGAGAAAAATGCATACTGGTAGACCAATAACGAGAAAAAAGTACTTTAACAACATACATTGCACTTTTTCAATGGTTTGCTTAAGACAATCACTGCCATATTTTCAATGTTAACCTTCATGAAAATAAAGAAAAAACATATTCATTTTGCTAGCTATCTACCAAACTTTGCAAATACGCCACATTAAAGACTTCAATTTGTTGACGACACACCTTACCTATAACACCCTCTTGACGAAGTTCACGCAAAACCCTACACACCGTGCTACGATGTAAGCCCAAAGAAAGTGCCAACTCCCCTTGAGAGATACCTTGTTGTGTGCGTTGATGTGAGGGGGTTTGTGCAAAATTTAATAGATAATGCCCGACCATGATTTCGGGGCTGGGTTTTAATGATTCCGCCAAAAGACTGAGCACAGCGCCAAGCTTAGCCCCTACAGTACTGATAATATTGATAACAAGCTCTGGATGTTCTTTTATAAATTCATCGCTTTGTAAAAGTTTTGCAGAAAAGTTATAGACAATACAATTTGTTAAGGCTTCTTGACGTATGCTATAGCGTTGCCCTTTATACAACAAACCAACCTCACGAAAAAGACACCCTGCCCCCATTTGTAATAAAATACGCTCTCTAGAACTATAGCTATGACAATAAAGGCGCACCGTGCCTTGCTCTAAAAATGAAAAAGTACTTTGTTCACCACTATTATGCCACACATAGCCCTTAGGCACCTCTTGCATATGTGCTAAAGAAAGAATAGTACGCCAAGGTGCATTAGCATTATGTAAGGTGAAAACATTATTTCTTTTTGTGATAGCATGTACATGAGTCAGCATAAAACACTCACTATTATTTTAAACATAAAGGGCCCTTACCATTTGGGTAAGGGCCCTTATATGGTAGAACGCCAAATTGCTATTTTATGGAACCTTGTTCAAGTTCATTGGCATAAGTTAGATAATAATTACGTTTGGGTGCATTGTATTCCATAGAGCCTAAAGCACGCAAAGCCTTAATTTGCGCTGTGCGCACAGCATCCTGGTCAATACCCTCAAGAAGTTTCAAACTATCAGCTAGCACTAAAGCCCATTGATAATCTTCAGTGCTCATAGCCTTGGTAAATTGAGCATACAAGGTATCCGCCCCCCCTGCCAATGCGGCCATTTTTTGTGCTGTTACCGCATGAGTCAAGGGATTTAAGTTTACAGGATTACCATCAAACCAGCCCATCAAACCAGAATAAATGGCGCGTGAAGAACCTTCTACAGTGCCATAAAATTCTGTAAGATAAGGTTTATTTGCTAATTCCTCGGGAAGTTTAATGCTTTGTGCAATAGTTATAGGGTCTAAGCCTTCATTCATGCCTTTAACTGTTGCATCAAAAACATATTGTATGGCATCGCTATAATTTTGCAAAGCTTCAGTGCTTTCCTTTTGTCCAATAATAGGACTGGTATGACCGGGAATCAAAGCATGCGGCTTAAAGCTCGCCATCTTTGCTACAGACCTTGACCACACACGCACATCTCTATAAGGTGTACCGCGAATAGCATAAAGATTAGGGAAAGTTTGATAAAAATTATCCCCAGCTATAAGCACTTTTTCCTTGGGGAGCCATATAAAAATAGCATCATTAGTTTCACCAGGAGCAAGGATAAGCTCAAGATCCACACCAGCAATGGTGGTTTTATAATCTTTTTCAAGGCGCAAATTGGGTTTGACATGCCCAGTGCCACGGTCATGGTCAATGGTTCCTGCAGGAGCAAGGCCACGATTAGTTTGTTCTTCCTTAGGAAGCTTACGTCCAAATTGACGAATATCACGCTTACCGGCGATATCATCAATGCTTTTATCTGAACCATGGCCACCCCCCATGCCTACATGACCTATAACCGTCACATCCTTGCCCACTTCAGCACCTTTAGGCATAAAAGAAATGGCTCCACCTGTATGGTCACCATGGCTATGCGTATAAATAATGGCCTTTACAGGCTTATCAGAATATTTACGAAAAGCAGCCATGGCATTGGCGGCGCTTTCAGGGCCCATGAGCGTATCCACAATAATAACACCATCATTGCCCACAATCATGGAGGTGTTGGCACCGTGAAAACCCACGGCTGTAAATACATTGGGTGCAACTTGAACAACCCGTTGTTCAAAATGTTCACCTTGCTTAGTGAGCATAGACAAAGCTTTTTCAGGTGTAGTAAGTGTAGAAGACATAGCAGGAGTACCTCCCATAACCATGAATGAAAGAGTTAAAATAGCAAGTTCTTTTTTCATAATTTCCTCAAAGTATTAATTGATTTTTATTTTTAGCAAAATATACTAACGCCGGTTTGATATTTTTTATCATCAATAATAACTTTCACATCATATTTACCGGCAAGCCCACGTTTACTTATACTTAGCTTCACCACACGATCATCCTCCTCTAAAAACGCACCAGAGCACATGGCTAAATGATAAGAGGCAGCAGTATTAATGAAGTAGCCATGATTTTCCGCACCTTCTAAGACAATCATAACCAATGAGCCGCGCTCATAAAGGCCTTGAATAATCATTTTATCTTCTTCTTCAGCAATACTAAACTCTCGCGCCACCGGAATAAGCTCCATCACTTCATCCACATCAGGGATAACATCAAAAGTAGGCGTTACATCTAAATTGCCTAAAAGCTTACCAGTGCCCATGACGGCATTGTCACCTTCATGATACGGAGAGAGTTTTTCCGCACGATAGAAGTTACCGGAAACTTCCAGTTCATACATAACCACGCCGTCTTTTTCTTCCACAGTTTTAGAGCAAATATCATGGTCAGGATTATTTTCTGGATCAAGAAAAGCCCCTAATCCATCAGAAGCATAGCCTTTATCCCAGCCAATGCCACCGGAATGTATAAGGTAGTGCCCCTCAGCGTAGTACTCTACGTTGCAAATATAGGGCGAGAAGAAATCTTGTCCTCGTTCTTTGCCGTATTGCCAAATCTGCTCAATTTCCATCTTGTTGGTATCAATACGATAGCGTACACCGCGAGAAAAATTGTCGCGATTTTTAATATACTTTTCTTTAACTTTGGCACGATATTGCCCATTGTCAAAGCACATGATGTCACCATCAGGGCACACCACGCAGGCATGCTGTTCGTATTGCCAATCAAAATTGGCCACATCACCCACAGGCGTAAAAAAGTACTTCTCTACCATATCTTGAGGCCATCCCTCAGGATTACCAATAATCCAATGGAGTTTACTGGTTTCATAATCAAAGTTCACCACAGCATC
This sequence comes from uncultured Desulfovibrionaceae bacterium, assembly GCA_964371825.1. Lineage (GTDB taxonomy): Bacteria > Desulfobacterota > Desulfovibrionia > Desulfovibrionales > Desulfovibrionaceae > CAYJAD01. Next base: position 22,800 of record CAYJOQ010000007.1, on the reverse strand, counting down.
TTGGTGACGACCAGAAAGCGTAATGGAGTTGGTTTTTTTATCGTACCATAAGGCATTGTTATGGAACCAATCATGGGCATCTTGCGAACCTGATCCGCCCACATTTTGCGGTAAGAAATCTTTAAAGTCCCATGTGCGCAAAACAGCGCCCGTTTCACGATCAAGCAAGGCAATCATATCCTCCACGGTCTCGGTGGTGAAATCTTGGGTAAGAGCTAAGATATTGCCGTCTTCCATTTCCCATTGATCATGGTGATAGTTACCCGGCATGCGATACTCTTTATAAATCTTCCCCATAAGATTCATTTCTACAAGACCTGTAGCATGGTAAGGCATACGACTATAGCGATGTGAGCCTGTAAGAATATTCCCATTTTTCAATCGTTTAATATCAAACATGGTAGGAATGGTTAAATGCCATCGAATATTGCCTTTATAGTCGTAGGCAGTGGGACGATTTTTACCAGCTGGAGAAAGAAACATGAAATTATTACCAAAATAATCCATGGAAGTAGCTACATTACGGCAACGATTTACATCACAAGGCAAGGCTTCGGGAGTAATGATAAAGGTTTTTTCATCTCCATTATCTAAAGCCACCGTGACCTTATTGGCATGATTTTCATACAAACCTACCACGGGTATTTTATGCTCTGTAGCAGAGGCAAAGCTATGTGTAATATCTTCACGTGCATTGTCTTTCCCGTGAATGGTAAGGGTGCCCTTAACAGCTTTTTCTGTGGTAAAAAGAATAAGAGCCGCCAAAGGATTTACCAAATAAGGATTCACAATAACATGCGCTGCATCAAGGGAAGGTTTTTCCTTTGTAAACTTTGTTAAAAAGGCCGATTCTGCCTTGTTTTGGCGCGTAATAATATGCTCTTCACAGGTATAAAGAATATACTGAGACATGACAGGCTCCTTATTGTATTTTTTCAATTTCTTTTATAATGGCGGGTTTTTGCTTAAGGCCTTCTAAGCGACTTACTTCCACACCATCTTTCATAAAAAGCATGGTAGGAAACCCCTTCACACCGCAGCGATCTTTTAACTCTTGGTTTTCATCAAAATCTATGGTTAAGATAGGTAAATCTGGATTATTTTTACTAATATCTTTCAAAACAAACGCTAGCATCTTACAAGGGCCGCAGGTTTTTGAATAAAATTCCACAACCATGGCACCGCTTTTATCTAAAGCATCAAATTCTTGGGTGTTTACCTCAGTAATCATAAATATCTCCTATATATTCATATATTATCTTAAAGATTCTACATATTTTGCTGCAGAATTAGCCGCCACTGCACCATCAGCACAAGCAGTAATAACTTGGCGTAAATGTTTTACTGTAATATCACCGGCGGCAAAAATACCATCCACCTTGGTACGCATAAACACATCAGCCTCAATGCAGCCAAATGTATCTAATATACCAAGGTCTGCACAAAAAGCTGATACAGGTTCAAGGCCAATATATTCAAAAATACCGTCACATTGTACATGACGCTCTACCCCCACCTCTTGCTCCGTTTTGTCATTGGTGGCAAAACGTACGCCACCAAGAGAACTTGAAGATGCGTCTGAGCAGGTAAATTCCAAAATATCTTGATAAGGGTACACGTTCACATTTTCCATGGCACGTAATTTGTCGCAGGCCTTGGGATCTGCGGTTAAGTCAAACATGGTCACCACTGTAAGTTTATTCACTATACCGGATAAATAAATGGATTCTTCCACGGCAGAATTACCGCCACCTATAACCACCACATCCTTACCGCGATATTGGGCACCATCACAAATGGCACACCAGCTCACGCCATTACCGGTGAATTCTTCTTCACCTGGTACGTTTAAACACCGTGGACGCGTACCTGTGGCAATAATAACGGCACAAGCTTCATACACAGTGCCCTCTTCTTCACAATATACTTTTTTAGAACTTTCTAGATTTTCCACACGAACTACGGTTTTATAATCAAATTCCACGCCAAGCTCTTGGGTATGTTCAAACATCTTAATGGCTAATTCTGCACCGCTAAGCTGTCCCATGCCTGGGTAATTTTCAATTTCATTGGTATTAATAATTTGCCCACCAGGAGCCAATGCATCCAAGAGAAGCACTTTCATATTCGCACGGATGGCATAGATCGCTGCGGTCATACCCGCAGGGCCAGCACCGATAATAATGACATCATACATAATCCTACCCTCTTTTTTGTAGTAATAATTAGTCAAATCTGAAAATCGCGTTTCCACGTATTTTTCTAAATACCCCCTTGGGGTCGCCTAAAGCTCGTTCTGGCTCATTTTACGCGGCGCAAAATTCTTCTGTAAAAAAATTCCATCAATATTCTTTAAAAAGTTACATCTATTTCCACAAAAATTACCAAACATTCATTTTTTATATTTTTCAGTAATTTTTATCAGTTTACGCATTGTATTATGGGCAAATAGTCTATCTTTAAGGAGCAATTCATTAAAAGAGCATAATAGATAAAGGCACGCCCACAAAAGAAATAATAGCTAAAATAATTAAGGAATACACAAAGGTATACAATGTAGCTTCTCCGCCACTAATCCATTCTTTATTTGCAAAAAGTAAGGCCGCAAAGGGGGAAGCTGCAGGAGTTACAGCAGCAATCATGGTAGTAAAGAAAAAGCACACCAAGAGCGGCGCAGGGTTAAAGCCCAAAGCACTGCATAAAGCCAAAAGTACGGGAGTAAAAACTAAACCTGAAGCCACGGAATTACAAAAGTTTGTAGCAATAATGGCTATACAACAAGCCAACATAATGAGCGGCATATAACCAAGACCTTCCAGCAAAGAACGCAAGGCATATTCCATGAAAATAGATACATGAGTATCTTTGTGCATCATCACATTACCCAGCATAAGCGCTACAGAAATAAGGGTAAACACACGCCAGGGAAATTTTTTACCATGATCGGTAATGTCGGACACAGGCTTGCCACGAAAACTCACAAAAGACATGATAATACAAATAATAAGCGTGCCTGACAAAGCGTTTTGCTTACAAAACTGCGCTAAGGCCGAATCAGCAGGAATAAGCCCAGGCAAAAGCATCCACGCAGCCAAAGCAGCAAAGAGCACAACCATGGCTTTTTGATAAATACTCATGGGTGGTAGGGGCACACTATTGATAATTTCTGGATCTACGCTGCTAAGTTTACTCACATCTACACGAAATACAAAGCGCATGGTCAACAATATACAAGCAAGAGAAATGCCTGTGATAACAAAACCAAAGATAAGAAAGAGCGCAGGATTAATGGTAATATTAATGTCTGGGTTGAGAGCAGATAAGTTGATAAGATTGGAAATAAGATAAAATGAGCCAGCCTTGATGGGATCTGTAGCAAAGGCCAGCAAAATCATCATAACGCTGCCCACCATCATAAAAGTAACATACTTATCACCTTTTTTATAGCCGGCACTTTCAAAAAGCACATACAGTGTTGGCCACATCAGAAAAACAGCTGCCACTTGTTCAATGAGCCCCACAAGATAACACGTAAGCAAGCTCATGGCAGTCAAGGTCCAAGGGCGCCCTTTCACCAATGGGCGTGTCATAAGCCAGCGGGCTAAGTATTCGGAAATATTACTATGTACCAAGGCGCCGCAAAAAACCATAAGGAAGAAAATATATACAGTCATGGGATTGCCCATAAATTGCGATAACACTTGATTCATGGGGGCATACCCTGTTACGCCTAAGAGAAAAACACCTAACAAACCGGGCCAGTAGGTATCTACAGCACTCCAAAGATACACTATACCCAAAAAAAGCATGAGCACAGACATACCCAGGGGAGAAATAGAGAGCAACACACCACCATCAGTCACCGGAAAACCCATTTCTAGCAAGCGTGGACTACTCTCTACCACCAAGGTAGGTGAAGGTATATATTTACCAAGGAGCATTAAAGACAGTCCAAAAACTGTGTGAAAAGTTGACCAGAAGTCAATGGTTTTAACTCTGTGAGTTTCAATGGTTTGTGACATGGTATTCCTCTTGGCTAAGTGTACTTGCGAGAAGTTACGCTAAAAAAACCTCATTCATGTCCTTGGTGTATCGTTATGTACATCTCGCGTCTGTCTTCAAAAAGACAGTTTTGATATTTTTTGAACAAAGTACGTAAAAAAACTTTACTACCATAAAAAAATACATATTTTCATGATACATAACAATATATTAGCAAAAAAATACCTTATGAGAAAAAAAGAACAATGAAAGCATGAAGATTCAATACGACAAATCTTGTTTTTTGCTATCAGATAGTATTACAAGAGCTTTCCATCATTTTCTTGTAAAAAAAACAAAGCAACCAAGACAAAACCTGTGGAAAGCATATACAGCCAACATACGGAGTTAAACATGGCTGCCGTTAACGTATCAGTGTAACCGGCATTATCTAATAAGGTTCCAATAAGTGGTTGAAACACTGCCGAGCCAAACATGGCAAAGGAATACAAAAGCCCATTGGCAGTACTGGCAATATTTTTGGGAAAAAGCTCTCGCACTGAAGCCATATACAACCCTGCTGGAGAATTTAACACAATGGAAAGCCCTATACCCCAAATAAAAATTTCTGTAGAGCCAAAGGAACCATTTTTTACAAATAAATACAGCATCATAGCAAAAAACACACCATTGGCTGCCACAATAATACCCTTGCGCGAAGAAAGCTTTGCCGCCATGGTTGCAAAAAGTATGGGGGCTACAATGGCTATGATGGCAGCAAGACTAAGCAAAGAGCTCATTTCTTGGCGACTTAACCCTACCACATGGGTGTAATACAAACCTGCCCATAATCCTACAAAGCTAAATAAAATTGCTGCATTGGCAGTAAATGCTGCCGTTAAAAGCCAAAAATTTCTCTTTCCTAAAATAATTTTTATAGACGCAAGCACTGAAATTTTAGTTTCAGATTGTACCTCATTCTCCATTGATGCAGGCTTTGTAGTACCATCTTTAAAAAAGAACCATATGAGTATGGTGGCCACCAAGGTAATGCAGGTCAGCCCTTGAGTAGAAAGACGCCAGCCAAAAGTTGCAACAAAATACGACAAAGGTGCACCCGCTAAGGCAGAAGCTACGCCCACAGCCACCGCTAGCACAGAGCTTACAATGATCACATAGCTTTTTTGGCTAAACCAATCAGCTAAAGCCTTATACGCAGGCATAAGAATAAGCGAACATCCAATACCTACCCCTAACCTACCTAAAAAAGCCATGATTCCATTGGCAGCCGTAGCAAAAATAAAAGTACCAAGGCAGGTAAGCGCTAGGGCAACACTGATAAGCTTACGAGGCGAATAGCTATCTGACATAATGCCACTGGGAATTTGCAAAACGGCATAAGGGTAAAAATACGCCGATGCTAAAAGCCCCAAAAATGCAGCATTGACGCCCAAATCTAGCATAATAGCATCAGCCATAACTGCAGGGCTCATACGGTGAAAAATAACAACAGTATAGGCAAAAATAGCCAATGCAAGAATTACCCATCGATAGGGTGAAGTATGACAATTCATGTTCTCTCCTAAAAAAAAGGAATGAAATATTTCCCCTTTCACACAAATCTACTATGAAGTTCAAATGATTGTGAAAGGGGATTTTGTTCTATTTGTTAAGATTTCCTCTACATAGTCGACGCTGAACAACACATTTTCATATACTGTTCATAAGGGCACGTTGCCTCCAAGTGCCGCTTTACGGCCGTCAAAAGCACGTTTTGGCTCATTGTACGGCACGTAAAATTTAACCTCTTAAGGTGTGAGTGCCTGTCATTACAATGCTCTGCATAGTTTTTCAGTGCTAACTACATAACAAGAACAGATTTTATATTTCCATGCGCTTCGTTAAAAGCTGTTTGAATATCTTTGAAAGGATAGTAGGTCATGAGCTTATCTATGGGAAACTGCCCTGCTTTATAATAGCGTAATAAAGCAGGAATAAAAACTTGCGGCACTGAATCTCCTTCTACCACACCTAAAAGGGATTTGGCCTCGCCCATGAGCTCTTCTTGAACATTAAAAGTCAAATCACCAGTGGCGCCGAGCACCACGGTTACGCCGCGAAATTTAGTGGCATTAATGGCTTTGCGCACCGAATCTCCTCTGCCTGTAGTATCTATGGAATAATGCACACCATTTTGCTGTGTTTCCTTTTGCATAAGCTCTTTAATAGCTTTAGCTGTGTCTGGCATTTCCATCACATTGATAGTATGCGTAGCGCCCACTTCTAACGCAAACTCCAGCTTTATAGGATTCACATCCACAGCAATTATAGTTGTACAGCCGGCTATTTTTGCCGCCATAACAGCGCTTAAGCCCACGGTTCCACAACCAAAAATGGCAATGGATGAAGCGGCTTTGGGCTTTAACCTATTCAGCACAGCACCAGCGCCCGTTTGAATGCCGCAGCCCAAGGGCCCAATGAGCCCAAGGTCAACATCCTTAGGGGCTTTAAATATGTTACGCGTATCCACAATGGCATACGTGGCAAAGCCTGCTTGCCCAAAAAAGCTATACACAGTCTCTGTTCCTTGTGAGAGCACTGTGGTGCCGGCATTAGTGGTGCCTCCAAAGTTCAGTGTATTAAAATTTTCACAGCCATAGGGGTGCCCCTCAAGGCAATTTTCACAGTAACCGCAAGAGGCATAACTAGCACCTACATGATCACCTACAATAAAATCCTGCACGCCCGGCCCCACAGCTTCCACCACGCCGCTGGCTTCATGCCCAAGCACCATAGGCATGGGGCTTGGAATAATACCACGGCGCACAGCTTCGTCAGTATGGCACACGCCGCAAGAGTGTACCTTTATGCGTACTTGCCCATATCCTGGTTCTTGTAATTCCAATTCTTCTAAACAAAAATCTCCATTAACGGCTCGTGTTACAGCAGCTTGTATTTTCATACCTCACCCTTTAAAATCTTTTAGTGGTTTGTACGCTAATCCATTTTTCTGTGGTAAATTTTTCAAGCACCCATTTGCCATTAAATTTGCCCATGCCAGATTCTTTGCTACCGCCAAAAAGCACATGAGGTTCATCATTAATGGATTGATCATTCACGTGTACCATGCCGGATTCTATACGTTTTGCCACCTGCATACCATGATACAAATTGCTGGTAAATACAGAACCACTAAGGCCATAATTGGTATCATTGGCCATGGCGATGGCTTCATCTTCGCTATTGGCACGAATAAGACAACATACAGGCCCAAAAACTTCATTTTTAGCCGCAGGCATATCATTGGTGGCTTCCGTAAAAATCCAAGGATAAATGATATTTCCCTCAGTGCGTCCTTCTAAAGCCACGTTAGCTCCAGCCTTAATGGTAGCGTTTATAAGCTCTTCAACGTTTTTCACTTGTTTGGCATTGATGAGTGGCCCCATAAAGGTGGCAGGGTCAGCAGGGTCACCTGCAGGCAGATGTTGCGTTTTTTCCACAAAAAGTGTGACAAAATCATCATATATTGCATGAGAAATAATGATACGATTTAAGGCCATGCACACCTGCCCTTGATTAAAGAAGGCTCCAAAAACAGCAGCGCTGGCAGCATCTTCCACATTGGCATCTTCTAATACCAACATGACATTATTACCCCCAAGCTCCAGTGAACAATCTTTCACTTGCCCACCTGTTACAGCACCAATATGTTTACCAACTTCAGTAGAACCGGTAAAAGAAACCAAAGCAGTCATAGGATGCTCTACAATGGCATCACCAATTTCAGCACCGCTTCCGGCCACGACACTTAATAAACCTTTAGGCATACCGGCTTTTTCAAAAAAATCTGCAATGAGAAAAGCTGAACCCGGCGTATCAGTGGCAGGCTTTAATACCACAGCGTTGCCTGTAGCAATGGCAGGAATAACTGAACGCATAGCCAGCACAAGAGGAACATTCCAAGGGGCAATAACCACTATAACACCACGAGGTGAGCGGAAAATATAATTATCCTTGCCAGGGATATTGGAAGGAAGAATCTTACCGTCCATCATATACGGAAACCGCATGGCCTCACGTACAATATTAATACTGGTATGGTATTCAAAATCTTTTTTAGGCTGAATAAATCCACCCTCTTCAGTAAGACAAGCGTAAATATCTTCCTTGCTGTCCTTAATGGCAGAAATAAGCTTTTCCAAATAGCCCACACGAGCATCAGGGCTTAACGTTGCCCAATCTTTTTGCGCAGCCGTAGCTGCAATAAAAGCATCATCTATATCTTGAACGCCTGCTGAGCGATAGCGATAAATTTCCTTTCCTGTATAAGGATTAGTATTGAACATTTCTCTGCTACCACAGCCATCACGCCACTGACCACCAATAAATTGTTGTGTATAATGCTTCATGATAAAAACCTCTATGGATTACGGTTTGCAAAAAGGATATATTCTCCTCACTCTTTGTTTTTAATGTAGCCTGCTTTTTTCTTCTATGTCTGTCTTCCAAAGGACAATGGTGTTAAAGTAATTTTTCACATAAATGAACATGCACAAGCTAAGCTGGTGGTCAGGGTGATGGCAAAGCGCACTTCGTGCCTTTGTGACTTTAAAGCGCTGTGATACAGTGAGCCTAGAGTCGGTATTCAAAATAGCTCTGACAAAACAAACTCTTATTAAGTGTGCCTAATGCTCACCCCATTAAAAAAATACACAACGAAAGAAGCACACCAATAGTCGTTGCCTGTCTTAATAAATCCTGCTAAACTAATAAATGCATTGAAATAATTATCTTTATAGATAAAACACAATAAAAAAACATCACCAAAAAAGAGCATGAAATGCACATTTTTGATGATGCTTGTCATACAAAGAAGTTGTCTTTCATATGCTGACTAACAAAATTTTCAGCAAAGAACATTTTGGATGGCGTAAAATAGACCAAAGCTTGCTTCTTGCGGCATGAAGAGGTATTTGGAAGGGGCGTGCCTTTCTGAACAATACGTAAAAACGCGTTATTCAGCACTGACTATGATAATAGACACTGAAAAACAAACAAATGTATTGAAGTAATTATTTTTTATAGCTAAGATGTCATGAAAAAATCATCAAAAATAAGAGCATGGAATGCGCATTTCTGGTAATTTTCCGACCACAAAGCCACAGTTTTTTAGGTTCAATTAACTATGTAATTTTTACAGTACAATGTATTGTTGTAACACAATTATAACAATAGGTATGCTTATAATAGAAAAGCATGTGGATAATAAAGTACATAGAATGCATTCATGTGTAAGAACATGATGTTTTGCCGAAATAATAGAACCCACAACAGCTGTAGGCATGGCCCCCATGGTACACATAATGAGCAAGCCTTGACCTTGAGCACCAAGAGCATAGGCTATAAGGCACATAATCATTGGGCAAACAAAAAGTTTTGTACCTATAAGAAAACATTGTAATAATATATTATTTGATGGTTGCAGTGTTTTTTGAATACGGTTTTGATTCCATGTATATATCTGTCGCCACAGGGAAATACCAATACAAAATAGCGCGCAAGGCGCAGCAGTATTCCCAAGCATCTGCGCTGTAGTAAGAAGAGTACTTGGTACAACATACCCACCAAGCCCAATACAAGCTCCTATGACTGCCGCCACAAGATTAGGGTTACAAAATAACGCCATGGCGACAGTTTTTGTAATATTTACTATACCTGAAGATTGAGCATGCATACTATTATTGAGAGAAAGTGCTGTATCTGTTGTCACTAGAGGTACTGCGGGTAATATTGAAATAAATGCTGCAATAACTAAGGCTTGCTCGCTTTCTGGAAAAAGTAGCATTACTGTGGGAATACCCATAAAAGCTGCATTAGGAAGTCCTGCAATCATACCGCCAAGGGTACTATCCCTAAAGCTATATTTACGCAATCGCATGCATAGCCCCACAAGACATTGAGTGAGTATCATTCCCCCCACAAAACCCAAGGTTATTGCCCACGAAATTTGCTCAATTTGCATTTGTGCTAAAATACTAAAACGTAATAACGGCAGACTAAACCAATAGACAAATTGATTGATACAATGCGAGGTTTCATGAGGTAAAATTTTATATTTTTCTGACACTATGCCTAAGAATATAACACAAAATATGGGCAGCATAATTATTGTGATGTGTAACATGGAGCGTCCGTGGCAAAATGTTTAAAGGAGAAAACTCCTTTCAGATTGATGACAAACCCCACTTTGTGGTGTTTGCGCCGCTATTGTCAGCAACGCTGCCAAGCGGAAAGGCACGAAAATCAATCGCTTTACGGCGAAGCAAAGCTCCGCCTACTCTTGATTTATCGGTCGTACTGACTTTGTCAGCACTCTCAAAGGAGAAAACTCCTTTTTTGATAAAAAAAGCTCCCTCCCGAAAGACTGTCCTTACAGGCTGTTGAAAAATTGCAATCTACTTCGTCAGACTCGTTTTTTGTCCTAGTCGAGTTCCAAAAGAGTACCCTCTCTTCGCAAAAAAACTTCGTCATTTTCGCATCATACACTTTTTGAGTAGGATATATGCGTTTTGCAAATTTTTTACACAGACTTTTTCAACAAGCTGCAACAATCTATAGTTTTTATAAAATTTTATTTTTGTACACGCTTGTTATATTGAAGCAACATAGTATCCATCCAAGGAGTATGTTTGTCGTTTTTTTTCACAGCTTTTGCGTAGATTGTTTTAAAGTCATTTTTCATAGAAATAGGATGCCATGCATTTTGCTCACATGTTTTTATAAGTTGCTTCGCCTTTTCAGAAAAAGCATATTCTCGCGTAGCATCATCTGGAATAAGACAAAAGGCTTTAGCTGGGTATATATTTTGATATGTTGTATAAGTAAACATACTAAAATCCCCTGAACTATTACCAAATGCCAACACAGGTTTTTGGCCTATTTCTTGCGCTATCTGTATGGCTTTACCCATTACATTACTGGTAATCATGGGTGCAGAATCACGAATCAGCTTTTCGTCTGCTGTTAGCTGATATGCATAGTATTTATGTTTTCCTTGCTTTGATCCCTTTGTATACCAGTCACTGCCAATTATTTGCCTTTTGGGAAGATTAAGAGTGTGGGCAATCATCACTCGTGCAGCGTCTCTGTCCGAAGCAGTAACAACATACACTGTAAAATCATGTGCTTTTAAATACTCAACAATGTCAACCATGGGTCTAAAATATGCATCTTGAAGTTTGAGATTTTCAAATCCGTCTGCATGAGTTTGTATAAAATTGTACACATATTCTTTAAATGCATCAGTGGTCATGCCTGCAAAAATTTTACTGTACCAATGAGTTTTTTGCATTGCAATGTCTTGATCAATTTTTTTGTCGCGCGCAGCACGAAGCACTTCCCCTGCAGCAAGAATTTGTTCTTCGGTGGCACTGTATTCAGGATCATTAAGTATACGATGACAAAAAAGCATCCATTCAAAATAAATAGGAAATTGTTCACCTATTAATGTGCCGTCCATATCAAACACCGCTATGCGATCTTGAACGGGAATATAACCTTTTTTCGTCTGATCGGTGATGGTCTGCATATATTCTTGCAAAACTGTAATGGCTGCTGCATCGTTCCAGTTTTCAAAGTGGTTGTTTGTAATATTTGCTTGTGTTGTTTGTGTACTTTCTTTAGCCAAAGTCGGGCCGCATAGAACACAAAACAATACAAAAACCATCAATAAAGCCTGTGTTTGAATATGTAGTGTATTTTTCATTTTCTTAAGATAACAAATTCCCTTTTACTAGTCAATGACTTGAAATAATTATATTAAAAAAATAGCGTTCTCAATGATGCACATAGTACCAACAGTCAATTAACTGCATTGCATAAAGGATATGGAGGAATTTATGCTAGTATTTGTGAGGATAATGAGATATGAGAAACAAAGATTTTTCATTTTTTTAACATATGTTATTATGTAAAAAACCACGACATAAACGTAAAAAGGTATGAACTGATAAATTCAGCAATGGATGTTTTCAAAAAAAACTGAAAACATACTATTTTTATGGTGCTATTATACATATTTTTTTTGCACTTGCGCAGAATTTATATGCTTTTTATTAGGAGTGAATACATGTGTTTAGCTATCCAGTATAAAGTAACAGCTATAGTTTCTGTGTATAAGGCAGAACGTTTTTTACGAGCATGTCTAGAAGATTTAGTACAGCAAACCATTTTTTCCGACACAGAAGTGATCATAATTGACGCTTGTTCACCAGAAAATGAACAAGCCATTGCCTTGGAATTTAGTGCTAAATACCCTAACATACAATATGTACGCACCCCTGTTCGCGAAACATTATATGCAGCATGGAATAGGGGCATACGCATGGCCAAAGGAGAGTATATTACCAATGCCAATGCCGACGACAGGCACGCTCCAAATGCTTTTGAGCGTCTTGCAAGTGAGCTTGACGCACGTAAGGATGTTGCTTTGGTATATGCTGATTGCCGTGTTACCAGTGAAGAAAATGCGCTTTTTGCTACAGCGCCCATAAAGCGTTTTTTACATTGGTCAGATTATGATCATATATCCTTACTTTGTCGCTGCGAAATAGGCCCTCAGCCTATGTGGCGCCGATCCGTACATGATGATGTGGGGTTTTTTGATGAAAGTTATACCGTTGCCGGTGATTATGACATGTGGTTGCGTATATCTGAACGCTATTCACTATATCATGTTCAAGAAGAGCTAGGACTATACCTAGAATACGATAATAATCTTGAAACGCAAAATCCTCAGCGCTCATACGACGAAGAATACAGCGTAAAAACCAATGCATTACAAAGATTTATGCAACAATCCTTTGTGCCGCATACACCGCTTCTTCTACAATTGCGCATACACAGTGCAAAACTTGCACAGCTTTTAGAAGCTATAAAAAATGAAGAACAATTACCCAACATTCATAAGATAGAATTTCAATTTTTTGCTTACGCACTGCTTGCAGCAAAAAATAATGATATGTCTACAGCGCTAGAAATCATAGAATTATTCTTTACACTTATACATAATTCAAAAAATGTATGCCACCTTTATCGCTTTCTCCTTCTCACCTCACCAGGTGCTGTTGCAGGAACATTGCGACATGAATTAGCTCCTGCCGAAAGTCCCTTGGTCAGCGTAATTATACCCTTATACAATCAAGGGCATTTTCTAGAACAGGCTCTCGTTTCTGTACTTGCACAAACACAAACACGTTTTGAAGTCTGTATTGTTAATGATGGCTCCACAGATACATCTTTATCAATGGCAAAGCAATTACTTGCAAAATATAATGATCCACGCATAAAAATTGTTAGTCATGCCAACAGCGGTAAAGGTTTTACACGAAATCGTGGAGTTAAAGAAACCACTGCTCCTTTTATTTGTATTCTTGATGCTGATGATATGCTTGTGCCCACATACTTTACTACTGCATTAGCCATGCTTGAAAATCAACCTGACATAGGTTGGGTTTGCCCAAAAAGTCTTGTTTTTGGAAACAATAACCATATTACATGGTCTGAACCTTATGATTTTTTCCGTTCACTGTTACAATGCCCATGCCCCGTAACAGCCATATATCGCCGTAATCTTTGGGAAGATTTAAACGGATATGTTGAAGATATGCATGACCGTGAAGATTGGGATTTTTGGGTTCGGGCCGGAGAACGTGGTTGGACAGGCCTTACAAGCCCAAAAGTAGAATTCATCTACAGGCATATTTTTATGCGTTTTGGTGAAATTCCTCGCAATAATATAAAAAGTAAACAAGACTATATTTCTCGCCATCCTTGGTGGTTTAAACAGCTTTCTCCACCTGAAACAAAAGCTATGCTCACAGCCTATTCTGTGGGTATATTGCCAGAAGAAATACTCAACGAAGCTGCAGTAGAAACAGTGCGCCCCTTCTATGGAAATAAAAAAGCCTTTATGTCTGCAGTTGCACAATTGCAAGCAGGAACATTGCCCCTAACTTCATGGAAGGATATGTTCTTTGTGGACAAATATCCTCCAGGGCACTTTTATTCGCCACTGCCTTCACGAGAAGAAATAAAAAGAGTTTCTGCACGTGTGTTTTCACAGCAACCTACAGAGTTTGCGGGTATAGATATAAATGAACAAGCTCAAAAAGAACTCTATTTTACTCTTGTCCAACATGCGCAACTATGGCCTTATGCTGACAATAAAATACAAAACTGGAGATACTATCCCAAAAATGACTACTTTAGTTACTCAGATGGTTTTTATCTTTTCACCATGCTACACCATCTGCAACCACAACGAATTGTAGAGATAGGTTCAGGGTTTTCTTCTTGCATCATGCTAGATGTGAATGAAAAATTTTTCAATCAAAGCATGAATATAACATTTATTGAACCTTTTCCAGATCGCCTTTTACAAAATATGAAACAAGAAGATGCAAAGTCAGTTACCTTGCTCAAACAATTTGTACAAGACGTAGATATTGCAACCTTTACAAGCTTACAAGCAGGAGACATTCTTTTTATTGATAGCTCCCATGTGGCAAAAATTGGCAGTGATGTACTCTATATTTTTCAAACTATTTTACCGCTGCTTGCTGAAGGCGTTATTATTCATATTCATGATATTTTCTACCCTTTTGAATATCCTCAAGCGTGGTATGAGCAAGCGGCAAGAGCATGGAATGAATGCCACTTTCTACGTGCATTTTTACAATACAATACTGCTTTTGAAATTCTTTTATTCGTACATATGTTTGCTCATAATAACAAAGCACTATTACATGAACATTCGCCCATATGCCTACAAAATACAGGGGGAAGTTTTTGGATGCGTAAAAAAATTACGGAGTAATCACAGCTTCTTGTATAAAGCCAACACTTTATTCAACCATAGTTACGCCAATTGCATAGTCGATGCTGAACAGCACGTGAAAAAGTGTTGTTCAACATCAACTAAATAAATGTTTTTATAGCTAAAATACAATGAAAAAATCACCAGAAACATTTCTGGTGATTTTTATCATATAAAGAGGCTGTTTTTCGGTGTCGACTATTTAGAACCTGACTCAGCCTTTTCGCGTGCTACACGAATGGGCTCTTCAAAAAATTTGTGATAAGAGTCTAAAACTTTTGTAAATTCTGCTCCGGGTAAGAACTTTGGAGTAACATTAATTTTAGCAAGTTTCGCCTTTACATCAGGGTCAGCTAAAGCTTCTTGAAATAAGCTTTCTAACTTAGCCAATATTTTTTTTGGTGTTTTTATGGGAGCTACAATACCATACACAGAATCATACACAAATTCTTTACCTAAAATTTCAGAAAATGTAGGTGCATCAGGTATGGCAGGATCACGCTTAGCACTGGAAACAGCTATTATTTTTAAATCTTTTTGTGGTAAAAGATTAGGAGCAGGTGTAAATCCAGCCGTTACATGGCCACCAAGTAACGCTGTTACCACTTGTGCCCCACCAGGATAACTTACATAAGGTAAGTCAGAATCTGGAAAGTTTTCCATAAGGGAGTCATGATAAAATTTTTGCCCACTCAATGCGCCAGGACTTGCCACAGTATACTTGCCCTTTTCTGCTTTAGCTTTTTCCATAAGCATTTTTACGTCGGTAATGCCTGAATCTTTACGTACTCCCCATGCCATTGTAAAAAGATTTGTTTGTAACACATGAGCAAAATCTTTATAGGTAAAGCCCGAATTTTTATATTGCGGAGCAACTGTAAGCACGTTTGCAGAAGTAAGACTTATGGTATAACCATCAGGGCGTGATTTTTTAATTTCAAGCATGGCAGGAACACCATTAGCGCCTGTTTTGCTTACGAGAATTAGAGTAACATTGTGTTTTTTTTGTAGATATTCTCCAATGATACGCGCCATGGCGTCAGGAGCATTACCCACACCAAAGGGCATAAGCATGTTTATAGGACGCGAAGGATAGTCGTCAGCCTTTGCGTTCATCGTTCCCATGGGCATAACAAACACTAATAAGAGCAACACCAACAAACACTTTTTCATCACTAAACTCCTCAAAAAATAGTTACACAAAATTTTCTACACTGGACGCTTCATGAATCTTAAGAATGTTGTATACATACTTAAATATACCTTAACGAAGTTTGCATTTTTTTTCACAAAAGTAAAGAAAAGCTGTGAGAAATTCAAGGGTACTCCTACGTATGAGCACCTATAACATACTCATAATTTAGCATATAGCTATGTATCTACCCATTTATAACTAGTGTATGTATTTTTTACGTACACCTACTGACTTTAGAAATGTACTTTAAACAAAGTATTCACATGAAAGTAATGAGTCAGCACTTGCTTCTAACGACCGCAAAGCGGCTTTGAAGGCAACGTGCCTTTCTGAACAGCACATGAAAATGCGCTTTTCAACATCACCTAATTAAGTATCTTAAAATACATTAATTATCAAGTGGATATTTATCCTTACCATGCGTATCGGTAATCAAAAAAATGTATACCTATTAGCCTGTTAAAAACAGTTAATTTCAGTAAGAATTGTTATTCATTATATATATCTATGCTCGATTCATTGTTTTTTGCAGCTCTTGCGCTTGTTCAGCAAGTTCACGAATTGCATCAGCAGATTGAATTATAGCTTCAGTATTTTTAGTTAGTCAGCACTGAAAAACTACGCAAACCATTGTGATTACAAACACTCACACATTAATAGTTCACAGATAAATTGCCGTAAACAAAGCATGTAATGCGATTTTTCGGCAATTTTTCTAGGTTGACCCTTGCATGTTAAGTGTACAATTACAAATAGTTGTTTAGTTTTTCAGTGCTGACTATTTTAGCTCAAAAAGTAACTATTTCTATATCTTTATTTGTTTTTCATCGTTGCTTAACTATTATTTTTTTCAATTACAATCACAACAATTTGCACCTTCACAATCAATACTATGACACATATGTTCGCGTATTCATATTCCTATCATTTTATAAAAAAATTAATCTATATTATCATACGATTATAGCAAAAAATGCGTTTTCATATTTTTGATAAAGCATTCTCGTTTTTTTTAGTTTTTTAAAGTTTTTTATGAAAAAAAGCACTTTTTAAGAGTTTATTGAAAAACTATTTCAAAAAATTTTATGCATCGTCACTTAAAAAAACCTTTTTGCATGACAAAAATCATCAAAAATGCGTATTTCATGATCTTTTTTTTGCTGCTTTTCAGTGTATCATAGCTATAAAAAAAATAATTATTTCAAGCATTTTATCTTTAGTATCGACTACTTAGCTGAAGAAAAAAACAAATTTGACACTGTAGATTGCATTTTTTCAGCAGCCTGTAAGCGCACATCCCCATACACCGTAGTTATAAACTACGAAAATACATACATGAACAGATTTTTACCTATCAAATCCTCCCAATAGTATGAACAATAATTGTATAATAAGCGTGGATTTACATTTTTTTTCCTACTCTTGTATACACGAAAGCAAGCAAAAATACCACAAAAGCTCTTGACAAATAGAGCAAAATAAAACAAAATGAAAACGTATTCAAAGACATATAATTTTTTTTGCTAATATGATGAAAAATAAAGACAAAATTCATGAAAACGGGTTAAAACCGCACCGTGCTACCATCAAGGACGTAGCCCAAAGAGCACAAGTTTCTTTGGCTACTGTATCTCGTGCATTGCGCGAACCGGAAAAAACTCCAGCAAAAACGGTTAACAAGGTTCGTGCAGCTGTTGAGCATTTAAACTATGTGTATAATGCTACGGCTGGTTCTCTTGCCAAAAGACGCTCCACTACCATTGGTGTATTATTGCCTTCACATTCTTATTCTGCATTCGGAGCCAATTTAGCTGCTATTCAAGAAACATGCTCAAACCGCAACTATGCTTGCAAGGTTGCTTTATCGCATTTTTCCCCCGAAAAAGAACGCCAAGCCTTATTGCAGTTTCACGAGCAACGTATTGACGGAATTATTCTTGTAGGTCTTGATTCCAGTAATCTTGACTATATGCATATTCTTGAATCTTCAGGAGTTCCCTGCATTACGCTTTGGGAAATTCCCGATGCAAATGCCAATTATATATGTATAGATAATGCAAAAGCTGTAAACACTGCCCTTCGATACCTTATTGAGCTTGGGCATGAGCGCATTGGGTTGTTACTTGGTCCTATGCAATGCGCCTACCGCTCCATTGAACGTATGGAAAGCTATAAGCGCACACTAGAAGAAAACAACATACCTTTTACACCAGAACTCATTCGTTCACAGCCACCTTCTTTTTTGCTGGGCAAAGAATCCATGCGAGAATTTTTACGTTTGCCTGAGCCTCCTACGGCAGTTTTTGCTGTTAATGACTACCTTGCCATAGGGGCCATTCGTGCCATTGTTGAGGCTGGTTTACGTGTACCTGAGCATATTTCTGTGTGCGGTTTTGACGATATAGATATTTCTGCATATTTTAATCCCCCCCTCACAAGCATGAAGACTCCTTGCTATGAAATGGGTCATATGGCAGCAGACGCTATTATTACATCTATTGAGTCACAAACCCCACTCAAAATGCAATATGTCTTAGACACAGAGCTTATCGTGCGCAAAACTTGCGCGAAAGCATATATAAATAGTTAAGGAATAGTTATGAATACCCAATTATCAATGCCTACAACAATGCAAAACCTCCCCATACAAAACCTTGGGACACCTAGTATTGTATCACCGCTAGCAAACATGATTACAGCAGGTGAACGCCGTACTGTATGCTTTGTTGATGAAGATTTGCTTGAAGACGGTCAAGAACCGCAAGCCATCTCCTTTGAAATGGCAGGCCCACGTAAAAACATATTTTTTGAGCCAAGCAAAACACGTTGTGCCATTGTTACATGCGGTGGCCTTTGTCCTGGCATCAATGACGTTATTCGATCTATTGTTATAACGGCATATAATGACTACCATATTCCATCTGTCATTGGCATTCCCTACGGACTTAAGGGTTTTATTGCACCAAACAGCGATAAAATTAGAGAACTTACTCCTCATGATGTTGAAAGTATTCATGACATTGGCGGCACAATTCTTGGCACATCCAGAGGCCCTCAATCTCCAAGTGCCATCGTTGCTACCCTACTAAGATTGGATGTCAATATATTGTTTGTTATTGGCGGTGATGGTACCATGCAGGCCGCAGCAACCATACACCAAGAGATAGAAAAACAAGGTCATGCTATTTCTGTTATTGGCATTCCCAAAACCATTGATAATGATATTAACTTCATTCCTTACTCCTTTGGTTTTGAAACTGCAGTTGACAAAGCAGCAGAAGCTATTCGCAGTGTATATACAGAAGCAACAAGTGTACAAAATGGCGTTGGCATTGTTAAATTAATGGGCAGAGAGTCAGGCTTTATTGCTGCATATGCAGCTCTTTCTGAGCGTAATGTGAACTTTGTGCTTGTGCCTGAAGTTCCATTTACATTACACGGAAAGCACGGCTTATTACCGGCTATAGAACGCTGCCTTGCAGATAAATCTCATGCAGTTCTCGCTGTGGCAGAAGGAGCAGGACAAGATATCATTCCTAAATATGAACAACGTTATGATGCTTCTGGCAATAAATGCCTTGGTGACATAAGCGGATTTTTATACCGCGAAATTGCCGCCTACCTTTCTTCTAAAAATATTCCATGCTACATGAAATATGTTGATCCAAGCTATATGATACGGTCTGTTCCAGCTAATTATGGAGACAAACTCTATAGCGGATTTTTAGGACAACATGCAGTACACGCTGCCATAAGCGGTAAAACTGGTGCTGTTGTTGCCAAAATTATGGATAAATTTGTTTATTTGCCATTGGAACTTGTAACACGCAAGCGGCGCACCATGCGCCAAAATTCAGATCTTTGGCAATCAGTTTTAGAAACCACCGGGCAGGCTAGCATGATGGGCATGTTAGCACAATCGGAACACTCATTATAATCAAGGTCGAGATTAGTTATGAACAAAGAAGATGCATTACAATTACAGGAATTAAGTAAAGAAGCACGACAACTTCTTATCAAAATGATTGGAAATCTCGGAGTAGGCCATGTGGGCGGATCCCTTTCCATTGTAGATGCGCTTGTGTATCTTTATTACAAAGAAATGCGCATTCGCCCTGAAGAACCACAATGGGAAGATAGAGATCGCTTTATCCTTTCCAAGGGGCATGCCGGTCCGGCACTATACACATTACTTGCTATGAAAGGCTATTTTTCCAAAGATATACTCTCTACCCTTAATCAGCCCGGAACACAATTACCAAGCCATTGTGATATGAAGCTTACCACAGGCATTGACATGACTGCCGGCTCTTTAGGTCAAGGTTTTTCTGCAGCTCTTGGCATGGCCATGGCTGCACGTCTTGATCAAAAAGACTATCGTGTATACTGCATTATTGGCGATGGTGAATCTCAAGAAGGCCAAATTTGGGAAGCTGCCATGTATGCTTCAAGCCAAGAATTAGACAACCTTGTATTGCTCGTTGACGATAACGGAATGCAAATTGACAACTACACCGACGCTCTTAATAGTGTGCGTCCTTTAGATAAACGCTTTGAAGCCTTTGGCTGGGCTACGCACTGCGTTGACGGGCACAATTTTGCTGAATTAGAAGCTGCTTTAAACCATAGCCGCACCGTAAAAAAACGCCCCTCAGCTATCATTATGAACACAGTTAAAGGCAAGGGTATTTCCGTAGCCGAAGGAAAACTAGGCTCACACAATATGCCCATTACTGCCGATGACCTTGCCCTTGCACTTAAAGAACTCCAATAAGGAACATAATCATGCTTGAATCTCAAGAAATGCGTAATGTATACTGCAGCACATTAGTAGAATTAGCTAAGGATGATCTGCGTATTGTGGATGTGGAAGCAGATTTATCTGCCGCTCATGCAACCAAGGGCTTTCGCTTAGCCTATCCTGACAGATTTTTCAATGTGGGCGTTGCCGAAGCCAATATGATTGGCGTAGCCGCAGGACTTGCCGCATGCGGAAAAGTTCCTTTTGTGCATTCTTTTGCTACATTTTCTTCACGTCGCTGCTTTGACCAAATTGCTATTTCAGTTTGCTATGCAGGCTTAAACGTTAAAATTGTTGGTTCAGACCCTGGTGTTGGCGCAGAACTTAATGGTGGCACACACATGGCCCTTGAAGATGTTGGTATTCTTCGTACACTTCCTGGTATGACCATTTTTGAACCCACAGACGCCGTACAATTACGCAAGGCCTTACCTGCCATAGTTGCACATGATGGCCCTGTGTATATTCGCCTCTTCCGCCGTCAAGCTGAAAGCGTTTTCACTGAAGATGCCCCCTTTGCTCTTGGCAAAGCAAACCACTTACGTGATGGTGCAGACGTCACTTTAATTGCTTCTGGCGTATGCGTAGCAAATGCTTTACAAGCCGCTGAAATGTTAGAAAAAGACAATATTTCCGCCCGCGTTATTAACATACACACAGTAAAACCAATTGACGCTGAAGCTGTTATTAAGGCTGCTCAAGAAACAGGCGCTATTGTTACTGCCGAAAACCACAATATTATTGGGGGCCTTGGCAGTGCAGTTGCAGAAGTGCTTGCAGAAAATTGCCCCACACCTCTTGAGCGCATAGGCGCAAAAGATCGCTTTGGCGAAGTGGGTAAAGCTCCATATCTTATGGAAACCTTTGGCATTACACCTAAGGATATTGCCGAAGCTGCACGTAAGGTTATTGGCAGAAAATAATTTTTTGCAGGAGAAATTATGAAATCAGTTGGTCTTATCGGCCTTGGTGTTATGGGCGTATTTTGCGCAAAAGAACTCTTAAAAAATAACATACAAGTTGTAGGTTACGATCCATTTGCCTCCGCTGCAGAGCGTGCAGCAGAAGCTGGTGTACAAATATGCGATACTCCTACAGACGTTGCAGCTAAAGCACCTATTGTTTTAATGTTTGTACCAGGTGTTGAAGACACTGAAAAAGCTGTACTTGGAGAAAACGGTCTCATTTTTGGTGCAGCAAAGGGCAGCATCATTATTAACTTAAGCACGGTTACCCCCGAAGTAAACGTGCGCATGAGCGAAGCTTTAGCACCCAAGGGAGTAGGTTTTATTGATGCGCCTGTGCTTGGCAGTCCCGAAGGTGTTGGCTCATGGGCATTTGCCCTAGGCGGCAATGATGCAGATATTGCAGCTGTACAAGACATATTGTTTATCTTAAGCGGATCTCAAGAGCGTTTATTCCATCTTGGCCCGATTGGATCTGGCAACGTTTTGAAGTTACTCAACAATATGATGCTTGGTGCCATCAATGCTTGCGCAGCCGAAACCATGGCTCTTGCCAGTCATTTTGGTATTTCACAAAAAACGCTCATTGATGTGGCTGTAGCAGCCAATGCGCGTACCCTCAGTAATGCCTATAAGCAAATTGCTGAGCGTATTGCACAAGATTGCTACACCCCGCCTACGTTCACAACAGATTTGCTCATTAAAGATAATCGCCTTTGCCTTGAAATGGCAAGGGATGCTGGAGCACC
>CAYJOQ010000007.1:0-223 GCA_964371825.1 uncultured Desulfovibrionaceae bacterium | reverse complement strand
GGTAATGCTGTGGATTACGTACACCGCATGGCAGCAGCGCACGGATATGGAAAACTCGACCATTCTATTGCCTGGAAAAGCGTTGTTAAAAATTGGCAAAACAAATCATAAAAGGGAACGTTTACAAAGCGTGTCTTTCTGAAAATATATAGATATATTTTTTCAGTATAGACGTATTAAACAAGTATACAAAGTCGACACGAAACAATATTCAATAACTTAT
>CAYJOQ010000006.1:0-28462 GCA_964371825.1 uncultured Desulfovibrionaceae bacterium | reverse complement strand
CTGTAAGAAAAATTTTGCGCCACGTAAAATAAGCCAGAACTTGCTTCTGGCGGCCGCAAAGCGGCATTTGGAGTGGGCGTGCCTTTCTGAACAACACATGTAAATGTGTTGTTCAGCATCGACTATTTTGAAAAAAATTAATAACGTAAATTTCATCTATTTGTCACAAAGCTTTGTACTTTGGCATGAAAATGTATTTAAAAGAATGATTCTTTTATAAGGCTTTGAAATATTGTATCAAAAATAAGAAGCTCTCGTCACGGGCTTTTCGTGTTTTCGCCACCTTTTTGTCATCTATTTTCCCTTAAAGCTCTATTTTCTCAATTTCGCAAGAAATTGTGTACCATTTCTCTTGGAGGATACATGCAGACTCAGATGAAAAATGAAATGCCACGTCAACGCTGGATGCGCGCCTTGGCATTGGGAGATGAAAAAGCTTTAGAAGAGGCTTTACGCCATTATCAAAGCTTACCCATATATACGTATTTACGTAAGCCCGAAACAGGTATGCTTATGCTTGAAGGAAAGGCTGGTAGCACAGGACAACGTTTTAATGTAGGCGAAATGCTGATTACACGCTGCGCCATTGCTTTAGAATATGAAACGGCTACATTAGAAGGTCATGCCTACATCATAGGTAATAAGCCACGTCATGCTGCCATGGCTGCAGTGTTGGATGCGCTCATGCAATGCGAACGATTTAATAAGGACTTAGAAGTGCGCCTTGTGGCTCCCATTTTAGAAAAACATGCTCAAAAGCAAAAAAATAAAGCTGCTCAAACAGCAGCCACCAAGGTGGATTTTTTCACTATGGTTCGTGGAGAAGATGCATGAGTACTATTATTGCCAAACCTGGTTTTGAAAAACCTGTGGAAGCTGCTCAAGTGTGTTTTCGTGTACTTTTGCACGTGCTTTCGCGCCCCGGAAAAATAAAAACATTACCCTTGCTACCACCTAGCATTACCCATGGTTGTCCAGTGGATGCCAAGGCCATGGCTGGATTTTTGGCCATAGCTTTGAGCTTGTGTGATGCCGATACCAATATTTGGTTGGATGAGTCTTTGCAATGCCCTGAACTCAAACAACATTTGCGTTTTCACTGCGCTAGCCCCCTAGTAACATTACCAGAAAAGGCTCACTTTGCTTTTATAAATAATGTGGAAAATATGCCTAAGTTACAAAGTTTTTGCCAAGGTTCAGCGGCATACCCTGATACTTCCACCACTATTATTATTGCGTGTCCCTTTGCTCAAAGTGAAGCAGATAGTGTGGCTTATACTCTTAAAGGGCCTGGTATAAAGGCTAGTGAGATGCCTTTACGATTAAAACTTGCAGCAGGACATTTTCCTGAAAGATTTTGGCAAGAACTCCAAGAAAATACGGCATCGTATCCTTTAGGAGTGGACATTATTTTTGTGAATAGCGTAAGTGCCGCTTCGGCGGAAGTTATGGCTTTACCGCGTTCGGTACAACTTCAAGCTTTATAAAAGGATAGATTATGTATGTTGCTGTAAAAGGTGGACAAGAAGCCATTGCCAATGCTCATAGTCTTTTGGCTCAAGAGCGCCGAGGTGATACCGAAGTGCCAGAAATTGGCCTTGATCAAATATATGAACAACTTTCTCTTGCTGTGGATCGTGTTATGCAAGAAGGTTCTTTATATCATCCTCAAAGTGCCGCCCTTGCCATTAAGCAAGCTCGTGGAGATATGGTGGAGGCCATATTTTTAGTACGAGCCTTTCGCACTACCTTACCGCGCTTTGGCTCTACCTTGCCATTAGAAACGGAAAATATGCGTATTCGCCGCCGTATCTCTGCTACTTATAAAGATATTCCTGGTGGGCAACTCTTGGGACCCACCTTTGACTACACTCACAGACTTTTGGATGCTTCTTTGGCATCGTATGCTAAGGATAGAGTAGAAGGTACAAGTATTGAGTCTACTCATTCTTGCGAAATTGAGCAGCAAAGCGAAGAGTGCTCTGCAGATGCTGTGAGCTTTCCTTGCCCCAAGGTATTGTCTTTTTTAGAAAAGGAAGGACTTTTGTCAGAAGAAGTAGCACAACCTCATGCAAATCCAGGTGATGTAACACGTCATGCCTTACAACTGCCTGCTGGACGAGATATTCGTTTGCAAAATCTTGCCCGTGGAGATGAAGGGCTCCTCCTCGCTTTAGCATATTCTAGTCAGCGTGGTTTTGGTTCCACGCACCCCTTTGCAGGTGAAATACGCATGGGAGATGTGGAAGTGAGCTTTGTTCCGGAAGAATTGGGATTTCCCATTGTGGTGGGAGAAATACCCCTTACGGAATGCGAAATGGTGAATAAATTTCATGGCGGTGGGCATAAACCGGCCTGTTTTACGCGTGGTTATGGTTTAGCCTTTGGGGAAGGAGAGCGCAAGGCTATGAGTATGGCCATGGTGGATCGTTCTTTGCGTTCTAAGGAATTGGGTGAAGCCATACTTGGACCTGCACAAGATGAAGAATTTGTACTGTATCATAGTGACAATGTTGAAGCTTCTGGTTTTGTGCAACACTTAAAGCTACCGCATTATGTGGATTTTCAAGCAGAATTGGAATTATTACGTTCATTGCAAAAATCCCATGCAAAACGCACAGCAGCACAGCACAATGAGCAACAAAGTGAGGAGAGTGTTCATGAACGCTCATAATGATATTTTTTCTATGGAAATTGAACCCTTAGGGTACAATTATGCGTACTTGGATGAGCAAAGTAAACGTATGCTACGTCGTACGTTGTTAAAGGCGGTGGCTATTCCCGGCTATCAGGTACCCTTTGGCGGGCGTGAAATGCCTATGCCCTATGGTTGGGGCACTGGTGGTATTCAGGTTAGTGCCGCAATATTGGGTAAGCAAGATGTGTTTAAGGTTATAGATCAAGGCTCAGATGATACAACTAATGCCGTGTCTATTCGTGCCTTTTTTGAAAAAGTAGCTGAGGTAACTGTAACCATGGACACTACTAAAGCAAGTATTATTCAAACTCGACATCGCATTCCTGAAGAGCCATTGCAAGAAGGCCAAATAATGGTATATCAAGTGCCCATTCCAGAGCCTTTGCGCTGGATGGAACCTAGTGAAGTGGAAACGCGCACCATGCACGCGCTAGAAGAATATGGCGTTATGCACGTGAAGCTGTATGAAGATATAGCCAAGCATGGTGAGATTGCCACGTCGTATGACTATCCTGTCATGGTACATGGGCGTTATGTTATGAGTCCTTCACCCTTGCCAAAATTTGATAATCCTAAAATGCACCAAAGTCCTGCTTTACAGCTCTTTGGCGCAGGACGTGAAAAGCGCATTTATGCCATTCCACCATATACTGATGTAAAAAGTCTTGATTTTGAAGATCATCCTTTTAGCGTACAAGCGTGGGATACACCTTGCGAAATTTGCGGTGCCACGGATACGTATTTAGATGAAATTATAGCTGATGACCAAGGCACACGTATCTATGTGTGTTCTGATTCTGATTATTGTGCCAAAAATGTTGCTCACCAGCAGTTCAAGGAGTCAAATAATGACGCTTAATATATCAAATCTGGGGCAAGGTAGAGTACAAGATACACGCTTGTCACAATCGTTCATGGTGCAAAGCGTGTTGCAAGTACAAAATATGAGTAAATACTACGGAGATCGCATAGGTTGTAAGGATATTTCTTTTGAACTGTGGCCCGGTGAAGTTTTGGCTATTGTGGGGGAATCTGGCTCGGGTAAGAGCACCTTACTTAATCTTATTTCTGGGCGTATGGAACCTTGTTCAGGTTCTGTTCTCTATCGTTCTGTCAATGAACACGGGCAAGAAGTCTTTTTAGATATTCATAATCTTTCAGAGTCCTTACGTCGTAGATTACTACGTACAGAATGGGGATTTGTGCATCAGCACCCCCGTGATGGTTTGCGTATGCGTGTTTCTGCAGGGGGTAATATTGGGGAAAGACTTATGGCTTGTGGTTCACGCCATTATGGTAATATTCGCCAAACTGGTCTTGAATGGCTAGAACGTGTAGAAATTGCTGCTGATCGTATAGATGATATTCCTGCTTCTTATTCTGGTGGAATGCAGCAACGCTTACAAATTGCACGTAATCTTGTGTCCTCACCGCGCTTAGTTTTTATGGATGAGCCTACAGGTGGGCTAGATGTGTCTGTGCAAGCACGTTTGCTTGATCTTATTCGTACCCTTGTGCGTGAATTGGGGCTTTCCATAGTATTGGTGACTCATGATCTTGCAGTGGCAAGACTATTGGCGCATCGTATTGTGGTTATGCGTAAAGGGCATGTGGTGGAAGCAGGACTTACAGATCAAGTACTGGACGACCCGCATCATCCCTATACGCAACTCTTGGTATCTTCTGTACTACAAGGCTAATAAAGGATTTTATATGTCATTCATTCCGCAAGTAAGCGTACGTAACTTAAGCAAAAATTTTGTGTTGCACGCTCAGCAAGGGGCTGTCATTGAAGCTTTTGATAATTTAAATTTAGAAGCTTATGCTGGACAATGTTTAGCTTTGCACGGTCCTTCTGGATCGGGCAAATCTACCCTTTTGCGTTCTTTGTACGCCAACTACAAACCCACTGCAGGCGCTATTTTAATACAGCATCAAGGGCAAGAGGTAGATATGGTGAGCGCATTGCCTCGCACCATTGTTGAGGTACGTACCCATACCCTTGGTTATGTTAGTCAATTTTTACGAGTTATTCCGCGTGTTTCTTGCCTTGATATTGTGGCGGAAAGGCTCATGGAAAAGGGGAGCACGCATGAAGGTGCTCGAAAAAAAGCCGGAGATCTTTTGGAGCGTTTACGTATTCCGCAGCGTTTGTGGAATTTGGCACCGGCTACCTTTTCCGGCGGAGAACAACAGCGTGTGAATATTGCTCGCGGTTTTATTTGGGAATATCCTATTTTGCTCTTGGATGAACCTACTGCTTCGTTAGATGGGCATAATAAGCAAACGGTGGTAGAGCTTATACGTGAAGCTAAGGGGCGTGGTGCCACTGTCATTGGTATTTTTCATGATGATGAAGTGCGAGAAGCTGTGGCCGAAAGTACGTATTCTTTCATAGAGCAGCGCATGTTACAGGTTAAAGCCAGTTAGATATATATTTATCTGAGAGAACGCTGTATACACAAAGCTTTTCCCAGGTAAGCAACTTTAAAAACATATAATTATGAAAACAACACAACAGCATCAAGGGCGCTTACTCTATCTTATGGGGCCTTCTGGAAGTGGTAAGGATAGTTTGCTTCACCATATACGAGGGCTTATGCAAGCTAATACTGCTAAGCGTCCTTTACATATTGCCAAGCGTCATATTACGCGTCAATTGAATGAAAATGCCGTGCATACACATGATGAGCAGCATGTTTCCTTAAGTAAGGAGGGCTTCTTACACTCTCTTGAAGCGGGAGATTTTGTCATGCATTGGCAAAGTCATGGCTTGTATTATGGTATTCATAAAAATATAAATACATTACTCAATGAAGGTTTTGTGGTGATTGTTAACGGCTCGCGCGCATACTTTACCGAGGCACAAAAAAAATATCCTGATCTTATACCTATATTGATTACGGTAGACAATTCTGTATTACGAGCACGCCTTGAGGCGCGGGGGCGCGAAAGCGCTGAGGATATTGAAAAGCGTATTAAACGTGCTCATATGGATATTTCGGCTTTGCAAAATATACCTCATGTACAGTATTTGGATAATTCTGGAGCTTTGTCTACGGCTTGTACTGCCTTTGGTGAACTTGTATATACAATGCAAAACAATTAATGGCACAAAAAGGTTTGTAGCGTTATCGGGTATGCGTGATAATTTTGCGTGGCGTAAAATACATTAAGAACGTTCTTTTGGCGGCACCGAAGGTGTATTTGGAGTCGATGCGCCTTTACAAAAATACATGAAACACATTTTTTAGATTTGACGAGGTAGGGAGTTTTCAAAAGAAATATACTCCCTACCTATATTTTTTTAATGGCTTAATAATACATGTATTTTTATGTATGATGGTGAATAACTTTTTTATTTATTGTGACATATTTGACGCAAAATAAACACCATTCGGTCTTTTTTCAGCCACATGACTTCACTATAACAGGTGCATCAACAGTGTGTATGTATATTTTTTACAATCAAATTTTTTATAGCACATTGGATGTACTATAAGGAGATTTTTCATGTTGCATATTACAAATTTCAATCGCACCTTTGGTTCCACTAAGGCATGTGACAATATCAACCTCACTGTAAAGCCAGGTGAAATGGTGGCTCTTATTGGTGCTTCTGGTTCCGGAAAGTCTACCCTTATGCGCCATATTTCCGGCCTTATGTGTGGTGATAAAGACGGTGGTAGCATTATATCAATGGGGCAAACCTTACAAAGTAATGGGCGATTAAATACGAATATTCGTAAAATGCGTACAAATATTGGTATGATTTTTCAGCAATTTAATTTGGTAGATCGCTTAAATGTGCTTACCAATGTTATGTTGGGTGCCCTTGGCAGAACACCACTATGGCGTACTGCCCTTGGTATGTTTCGCGTAGAAGATAAAGCTCTGGCTCTAGAAGCTTTGCAACGTGTGGGTATTGGCGCTAAGGCTTATCAACGAGCTTCTACGCTTTCCGGTGGGCAGCAACAACGTGCAGCCATTGCTAGAGCCTTGGTGCAAAAAGCGCAATTGCTTTTAGCCGATGAACCTATTGCTTCACTTGATCCTGAATCTTCTCGCAAAGTTATGCAGATTTTAGCTGATATTAATAAACAAGATAATATAACAGTTGTGGTGACCTTGCACCAGGTTGACTATGCCATTAAATATTGTCCGCGTACTGTGGCTTTAAAAGAGGGAAAAATTGTTTATGACGGGCCTTCTTCTGCCTTAACGCCAGCCTTCTTGCAAGAGCTGTATGGGGCTGAAAGTGAAGAAATGTTTGCTCCTTCCATGGCGCCGCTGCATGAAGAACCTAGAGTTATAAACACGCCTGTGTCTTCCTTGCCTGGAACATTATCCGGACCTCATACCATGGGTGAACCTAGTCCGGCATTTATGTAAAATGTTTTATAATTGTGCTCTGTTACTAAGAAGAATGTTCTTCTTAGGTCTTTCAGTGCGCGTAAAATACTCACGTTAACCTTTATAAAAATTTTCGGAGATGAATATGGCTTTTTCAAATTTTAAGAAAATGTTGGCTATGGTTGCCCTTGGAACCATGGTGTTTGCAAACAGTGCACAAGCTAAAGACGTAGAAATTAACTTTGGTATTATCAGTACAGAATCTTCTCAAAATTTACGTAAAAATTGGGAGCCCTTCTTAGCTGAAATGGAAAAAAAGACCGGCTATAAAATTAAACCTTTTTTCTCTTCTGATTATGCCGGTATTGTAACGGGTATGCAATATGGCAAGGTGCAGCTGGCATGGTTTGGTAATAAGTCTGCCAAGGAAGCTGTGGACCGTGCTAATGCTGAAATATTCTTAAAAACCATTGCTGCTGATGGTACTGACGGATATTATTCGTACATATTAGCCCATGTGGATTCTCCCATTAATTCTCTTGAAGATATGTTTGCCAAAGCACATGATTTAAACTTTGGCAATGGTGACCCTAACTCCACTTCAGGCTTTTTAGTGCCTAGCTATTATGTGTTTGCGCAAAATAATAAGGATGCTAAAAAAATATTTAAACGTGTGCTTACCGCGAGTCATGAAACCAATGCCCTTTCTGTAGCAAATAAACAAGTGGATGTAGCCACCTGTGAAACGGGAACCTTAGGCCGTTTAGCTCTTAACAATCCTCAAAAGCATAAACAATTAAAAATTATTTGGACATCTCCTATTATTCCCAGTGATCCCATTGCTTGGCGTAAAGATTTACCTGCCGAGGTGAAAGAAACATTACGTACATTCTTTTTACATTATGGAGTAAAGGGCGATAATGTGGAAGCTGAAAAGAAAATATTAGCTTCCTTAAGTTGGGGACCTTTTAGAGCATCTTCCAATGATCAACTTTTAACCATTCGTCAGCTGGAACTTTTCAAAAACAAAACGGCCATTCTTGCCAATACCAATTTAAGTGAAGAAGAGAAGAAAGCTAAGGTTGAGGCTATTGACGCACAATTACAAAAACTTGAAGCACGCATTAAGAGCCTTGGTGTCACCGTGTCTTCAAGAAAATAATCTTCTTTTTGAGATTTCTGCACACAATGCATTGTGCAGGAATCTTTTTTATAACATAACCCTTACATCCCTTGGCATATATATGTCAGGGGATGCAAATTAGAGAATCGTATGAATAGCACAGTAATGACACAAGAAGTTTCTCGCCCAAGGCACACTTCCTTTATGAATGTATTTTTTTCAGCTCTTGGTGTAGCCCTCTTGTTATGGGCTTGGGAAGGGGCAGAAATGCGCCCCATGGCATTATTTACCGATGCCGGTAATATGCTAGAATTTAGTAAGGAGTTTTTTCCGCCAGATTTTAGTGATTGGCGTTTGTATATGGAAGAAATCTTTATTACCATACAAATAGCCCTGTGGGGGTCGGTGTTGGCGGTAATTTTTGCCATTCCTTTTGGTATATTAAGCTCAGATAATATCGTTCCTTGGTGGGTATACCAACCTGTTCGCCGTCTTATGGATGCTTGCCGCGCCATTAATGAAATGGTCTTTGCCATGCTTTTTGTGGTGGCTGTGGGGCTAGGGCCTTTTGCTGGTGTGCTGGCACTTTTTGTACATACCACCGGTGTTTTAGCTAAGCTTTTTTCTGAAGCTGTAGAAGCCATTGATCCACAGCCAGTGGAGGGCATTCGAGCCACGGGAGCGAATATTTTTGAAGAAGTCTTTTATGGGGTTATTCCTCAAGTATTACCCTTATGGATTTCTTATGCTCTTTATCGTTTTGAATCTAATATTCGTTCTGCCACTGTGGTAGGTATGGTGGGTGCCGGAGGCATTGGTGTACTTTTATGGGAACTTATTCGCGGGTTTAGCTTTGATAAAACGTGCGCAGTTATGGCGCTTATTATCTGTGTAGTTATACTTTTTGATGTTTTTTCACAATTTTTACGCAAACGTTTTGTATAGGAATAATTATGGCGACACAAAGTTTTTTTAATGGTCAGATTATAAGCGACCAAGGTATAATAGATTGTTTATGCTTTGATGCAGAGCACATTAGCTCTGTGGGAGAACATTCTCAAGCTTCTCAGATGCTGGACTTGGAAGGGGATTACCTCATTGCTGGTTTAGTGGAATTACATACCGATAATTTAGAAAAGCATTTTATTCCGCGTACTGGTGTGAGCTGGCCCTATGGTTTATCTGCCGCCATGGCTCATGATATGCACATGGTAAGTTCTGGTGTTACTACGGTTTTTGATGCCATTACTGTGGGAGAGCCTTTTGGTAAACATATGCGTAATGAGCTTTTTGATATCAGTCTTGGTGCTCTCAAAAAGGGTGAAGAAGAAGATCTTTTTCGTGCAGAACACTTTTTACATTTGCGTTGCGAACTGGCTGGCGATCATCTCATGGATAGAGTAGATCCTCTTGTGGGGCATGAAAAACTTCGTCTTTTTTCTGTCATGGATCATACTCCAGGACAGCGTCAATGGCGTGATATTGACGCGTATAAAAGATATAGTGACCTTACAGAAACTGCTGACAGCATTGTTAATGAACGCATCCAAGCGTTGAAAGATTTACAAGCTAAAAATGCTCCTAAAAATTTAAAAAGCATTGTAGGTATTTGTAAAGAAATGGGATATGTGCTGGCAAGTCATGATGATACTACCG
Source organism: uncultured Desulfovibrionaceae bacterium (assembly GCA_964371825.1). GTDB lineage: Bacteria > Desulfobacterota > Desulfovibrionia > Desulfovibrionales > Desulfovibrionaceae > CAYJAD01. The sequence continues at coordinate 18,632 of CAYJOQ010000006.1, read as the reverse complement.
TTATGCATGTGCGTGAAGGTGCAGAGCAGGGGGTGTGTATTTCTGAATTTCCTACTACTATGGAAGCTGCACATGAAGCTCGCGCGCAAGGTCTTTCTATTATTATGGGGGCGCCTAATATTGTGCGTGGTGGTTCTCACTCAGGCAATGTGGCTGCCATTGAATTGGCTAAAGCCAACCTTTTAGATATTTTTTCATCTGACTATATGCCGGCAAGCTTGTTACATGCAGTATTTCTTTTGCCTAAATTGGCCCACATCCCATTGGAAGAAGCCATAAAGACCGTCACTAAAAACCCAGCTCATGCCGTAGGCATGTTTGATAGGGGAGAGCTTAGCGTTGGTAAAAGATCTGATGCTGTACGTGTGCGCTTGGTCAATGGTATTCCTGTGATTCGCGCGGTGTGGCGCGAGGGAAAACAGGTGCTTTAAGCATATGCGTTATGCCCTGTATCATATTCCTGAGCAGCAAAGCCCCTTAGCTATGTTGGGGGCTAGTTTGCTTGGGTGGGATATATATGACGCGGCAAAAAGTGATCCTAAGATCATACTTCACGCTTTTGCAAAAGTGGGGTTAGTGTGTAGTCAAAAGATGCTTGAACATATAACGCAAGAAGCTTGCCGTTACGGCTTACACGCAACGTTAAAAGCTCCTTTTTACTTAGCTGAAGGATGCCGTGAAGAACAGCTTATTGAGGCTGTGGATGCTTTTGCCATTACTCAACAAGCCTTTATTTTACCTCCTTTACAAGTAAGGCGCATAGATAATTTTATAGCCATTACTTTACAAAAAAGAGCATTGCAAGAACACGCTCATGCACAAAAAATTCATGATTTCGCTGCACAATGCTTAAAAGTTTTTGAAGATTTTAGGCGTCCTCCCAGCGCAATGGAATTGGTAAGGCGCAGACAAAAAACAATGACTTTGCGCCAAGAGGAGTACTTATTAAAATTTGGGTATCCCTATGTTTTGGAAGATTTTCGCTTTCATATAACGCTCTGCCATCTTTTTGAGAACGAAAGTTTGAATGATTCTTTAGAGCAAGCCCTAGGGAGAATTTTTGCACCGTATTTGCAAAAGCATAGCGTTAATGCTGTATATCTTTGCCGCAGTGATGCAATGGGGCGATTTAGCATTTTGCATAAAGCACCTTTATAGCATATGTACAAATCAGTTATATATTACGTAGTTAATGCTCCATAAAACCTTGTGTACTGCATTGGCAAAGATTTAATATTGTATGCAAGAGTAGCATCCATAAGGCTGTGGAATTTGAAGAATGTTTTTAAGTTGTATGTGAAGGTATCGTGCCAATATAACACGATTTACTCCTGCGTGAGCAACCATAAGAATGTTTTTTCCGCTATATGTATGCAAATGCGTTTTTAGAGCATTATGTACACGTAAATCTAGATCTATAAACGATTCCCCTTGCTCGGGGCGAAAATTGTGTAGATTTTCGCCCCGAGTTGTATACTCTTCAAAGTGATGTTTTTGTATATATGCAATGCTTTTTCCTTCCCAATTACCCAGATGTATTTCTCTAAAATGTGGTTCTTGGATAATGGGTACTTGTGGCGGACATAATAATTTTGCACTTTCTTGACAACGGCTAAGATCTGAGCACAGCACAGCCGCAATAGATTTTTGCGAAAAAAAATTGCGCAGGTTCAGCATTTGTTTTTGTCCTACAGCACTTAAAGAAAGATCTGTTTGGCCCACAAATATTTTTGTTTTTGGCTGCATAATATGACCATGGCGCACCAGCCAAACATGTGTTTTTGTCATAAATAGTAGTATGTTTTATGTTGTTATGTGGGGTTTAGTGTCAAAAAACAGCATTGCTTGTTAATTTGCTGGTGATTTTTTTTGTACTATATTCCAAGCCCCTCTTTTATGGGCTATGCATTCAGCCACAATGCTAACGGCAATTTCTTCTGGCGTTTCGGCATTAATCCCAAGGCCAATGGGGCAATAAACTGTATCAATACGTGCTTGCGAAATACCTTGTTCTAAAAGGGCATTGTATACTTGCGCACGTTTACGTTTACTTCCTATCATACCAATATATGAGGCCTTAGTGTCTAAAGCTTGAGCCAGCACTGTTTTATCGTGCATATGTCCGCGGGTAACAATAATAATATATGTATATTTTGTTGGGGGGCAATTGGCAAAGCAGTGAGCAAAGTCTGGTACTGTATAGGTGGCATGAGCCTCGGGAAAGCGCTCGGCTTGAGAAAATTCTTCACGATCATCAAGTACAATAACTGAAAATCCTGCCAGAGCTGCCACTTGAGCTGTAAAAAGAGAAACATGCCCTCCTCCTGCAATAATCATTTGCCAGACTGGAGGGTACTTTTCTACTACATATGCTCGCTCTTGTTCTTGTATGTGTGCTATTTCTTGCTTTGGCAAAAGCTTGGTTTGTAGGGCTGTTTTTTGGGCGACCGAGAGTGTATGCATATCATTTGTGTCCCATATATTGTCAAGACAAAGACTGCGCCCTATAATTTTTGTATCATGAAGTTCTGTTATAATACATATTTCATGCGTATGTATGTGAGCTATAAGTTTACGGAAAAAATTTTGTGTATTTGCGTTAGGCATAAGTGGTTCAATGAAAATATGCAAAAGACCCCCGCAAATCATTTCACTTTGCGCAGCTAGCTCGCCAGTAAGTGTAAAGTGCATAATTTCTGCTTCTTGATTATGCAATGCTGTACGGCATTTTTTTATGGCTTCAGCTTCTGCAAGGCCACCGCCAATGGTTCCGTGTATGAGGCCATGAGGGCCCACAAGCATTTTTGAGCCTGCGCCACGTGGTGTGGAGCCTTCTTGATGAATTACTGTAGCTAATGCCACAGGAATATTACGTTCTAAGTGATCACAAAGTTGCAGTAAGAGTTCTTTCATAAAAAATTCCCTTGGTGTAGTGTTTGCTTATATATCCTTGTTCGGTATATTGAAGGCGCCCTTCAATTTTTGAAAGACGTGTAAGTGGGCTACCACAAGAACAAGGGCCGGGCAGTATGCTTGCTATATCGCCGGTTCTATAGCGAATAAGTGGCATAACATGACGCGTAAGCGTTGTGATAACAATTTCACCACGTTCACCATGTGGTAAGGGTTGTAATGTAATGGGATGTATTATTTCAACAAATAAATCAAGTTCGCGCAGATGATATCCATGCTTTTGTAAGCATTCCACACCGCCGCCATACCCGGCCTCAGTGATGCCATAGTGGTCAAGTACCAAAAGTCCGCATTGTTGTAAACGTTGCTCAAGTGCTGCACTTAAGCATTCAGCACTGGCAAGAATAGCTTGTAAGGCTTTATTTGCAAGGCCACGTTCTGCTATTTCTGCTAGTATGTGTAATTGCCATGGCGCAGCTACCAATACATGAGGATTATACTTGTGTAATTCTTGCGTAAGGCTAAGTGTGGTTGTTTGTGCTTCGCCGCTAAACACTTGTATTCCTTTTGTGTGCAAAGCTTCGCTTAAAAGAGCACTTACGCCATAGGGACGCATTGCGCCCGGCCAAAGCACCAACATGCGTTGACCGCTTTGTATAAGCTGGGACATGCCTGCAGCAAAAAAATCTATGGTGGCCGCTAAATCTTCTTGAGAAAATGCTATACGTTTGGGCGCAGCCGTGGTGCCAGAGCTTTGTAAGGTGACCATGCGGGCAACTTCGCTTTGTGAAACACAAAGAAATGGTTCAGCAGATTGTATATCCTTGGCTAGCGTAAAGGGTATTTCGTGAAAAGGGGTGTTGTCTTCTATGTTGCTATTTTGTAAGAGCTTACTATAAAAAATGCTCTGACCTTTTGCGTGTTGTAAGGTGACCTTTATGCGCCGCTCTTGCTCTTTTTTGAGGGCCTTGGGTAAGTCCATGAGGTTGTTAAGACCAAGCTTTTCCATAAGCCACGTATCTATACTACATGTCATTGTGATATACTCATTGCTTTACGATAAAGGGCAAAACCTTGATTAGAGGTAAGATTATATGCGCAAAAAGGAATAATGGTATGCTCTGCACTTAGGATATGGATATGGCAACGTCGTAAACGTTCAAGATCAAGGTTATACGCATCTTGAAAGGCCATACCGGAGACGGTGAAGCGATGATGCATTTTTTTGAGTGCTTTATCAAAGTCACTTTCTAAAGAGAGAGGAACAAGTTCTGGAGCACTCCAATGCTGGGCTACAAATTCTTGCGCTCGCCTTGCTGCTTTTGTTGGCGAGCAACATGCTGTTGCAGCTTGAGTCAGCTCTAAACGCCTATCTATGGTACGTTCATATACGGCATTAAAAGAACAAAGGGCGTGCTCAGAGCGAGGAGGGTGAAAGTCTGTGGCTTTAATCATTCCTTGGGTTTGTTGTTCAAGGTTGTATAATATTTCAGGAATAGTGATGCGAGGGGCCTCATTTTCAGCCCATGGATAGCGTCCAAAAGTGCTTACTGGTTGTATGTGCACCCCACGAACTAAGGGGCCATAGCGTAAGGCATTGTGCACAATATTCCCTAAGGCAGTATCATTAATACCTTTAACTATGGTAGCTACCAAAACCACTGCAAGGCCGGCATTAAGGCAGTGGTGTAATGCTTGTTCTTTAATCCTTGCACAAGGCTGACCACGTAGAGGAATATAGGTAGAATCGTCTATGTCATCCCATTGTAAATATACAAGAGTTAATCCAGCTGCTTTAAGTTTATGCGCATAACCTTCTTCTGTGCCAAGGCGCAGGCCATTGGTATTAAGCTGTATGAAGCTAAATCCTTTACGCTGTACAAGGGCAATAATTTGTTCAAGGTCTTCTCGTATGGTTGGCTCTCCACCAGAGATTTGTACATTAACAGCCCCTGCATGGTGCAAAAGTGCTTCAAGACTTGTTTCAAGTTGAGCTAGGCTTGGATCTTTCGTGGCATTATTGGTATTGGCATAACAGACAGGGCATTGTAAATTGCAGCGTTGTGTTATTTCTAATAAGCTACAGCATGTACTTTGTGCATGGTTTGGACAAAGCCCACAGTCGAACGGACACCCTTGCCTAGCTTCTGTCATGGGGCGAGGGGGGTGTTGTGGTGGTTCTTGTGTATACCATTGTGCAAAACTTGGTGTATGGGGCAAATCCACCCAAACGGGGCTTGAAAATTGCCCATGTTCAGGACAATTTTTTTGTAGGAAAATCCATGGCACTTGTTGTATATTTTGAGAAATGTAGTAGGCATCGAGCACTCGTAAACATTGCGGGCAGACGCTTTGCGTTTTACGCACAATGCTCATGCTTTAAGCTCCATATCAACTGCATACTCTTCTAATAACTCTAAAATTTTTTCCCAACACGTACCTAATAAATGCCCACAACGTGCATGTTCATGCTCATGTTGTACAGATGTTGTAACAATATGCGGTAAATTTTCCATTACTTGATAACAAAGACCTGAACATTTGGTGTATGCAACAAACCATTGTTGATACTCGTTAATCATGGGCGCAAGTGTAGCATGGGCCATTTCGTCATCCTTACCACGTCCGGCAAAACAACCTAACACACACGCACCTCCCGTGAGTAAGCCACAAGGGCCCTCAGTTGCGCCAAGGCCAAAGCACAATCCGTGCATAGCTCGAATCAATTGAGGATTTTCTTGCCCTGCACCTTGCAAAAGCAGATGCATGAGGAGTTGACTACAGCAATATCCGTTTTTTATTAATGGTAATATTTCTAATAGAATAGGGTTCATATATGTTCCTTGCGAGCAATCCATAGGCCATAGCCAATATCTTTTTGCGTAAGGTTTTGTAAACACACATTGTGCCATGCAAGTTGTGCAGCGTAGGCTTTAAGGCTTGATGAATGGTCTTCAAAATAATGGAGTTTCCAACCTGTAGCGTGTAGCTCTGCCTTGAGTTTTTGTTGTGTAAAAAAGGTATCATCTTGGTTATGAGAATTTTTTTTACTATATATATCACTAAGGAGCAAGAGAGTAGGCATTGGTGTATGCGCACCAATACGCCAAAATTCCTGAAGGGCTTGTGTTCTTATAGGCAATAGGCTTAGTACACATTCACACATAATGGCATGGAAGCTTTGTGTACAGAAGGGCAAGGCCGTTGCTGTTGCACAAAGATATTCCGTGGCATTGAGGTAAGCTATATCTTTATCAATACCATATGCTTCAAAGCCCTGTGCACGTAATAAGGCAACACTTTGGCCTTTGCCGCAACCCACATCTAAAAAGCGTCCCTCTTGGGGGAGAATGTGCATATTTTGCGCAAGCTCTAAGGCTCGCATTGTAAGTGCAATGCCACCGGGATGCCAGCAGGAAAGATGCACAAGGCTTGGAAAATACATATAGTAGCTACTTATCTTCAAGCATACGTTCAACTTCAAGCATTTTACCTTCGCTAAGGCTTTTGGGCACCAAGGTGAGAGCGCATTGAGGGCACGTAGGCAAGGATACAGAAAAGGCACTTCCAAGATAAAAGGCTTGCATTTCTCGTTGTTCTAAGGGGCAACGGCATTGATCGCAAAGCCACTGCCCTGCATCAGGGGTATAGGTAGGAATGTTACTCATAATTGCTCTCCCGTAACTCGTCAAATTTGCACAATTGAACAAGGGCAATGCCTATGCTGTAGAGTGCTGTTATTTGCTTTCGATGGCTGCATTAGGCACATGCATTCTATGGCACCATGCATCATGTATGTGATATTCTCCGTGAGTATCCTTGGCATAACGCACCCAAAAGGTCACCTGACCGGATTTCCATGCTCCTATATAATGCCCACTTTCTTGTTCTAAAAACCGTTGTTTGTGATGTTCAATATGCAGTACAGCCGCTGCCATGTCTTGATGCAAAATATGTTTACGTTCAAGCTCTGCCAACAGGTCTGGCGAAATATGCAAAAATGTATGGCCGTCTACGGGACTCAGTTCATGAGCAGAGCGAAAGCTTGTTGATGTTGTGTTAGGAATGCTATTGCTTTGTAAAACCGTTTGTGTTCCATATATTTCACGGGCTTTTTGTACAAGGCACACTCTGTTAACACGTCGTGCAGAAAGACTTGGCGGGGGACTGTTGCCCTCGCGTTGTTCTTTGTTTTGCTCAATGAAGGGGAGAATATCCAAAAAATGTACACAATCTTTATGGCTACTTACCAAGCGGTCACGGCACATGATACAAGAGGCAAGCCCGGTATGCGAACCTAGGTCATGGGCTAATTGCTTTGTGACTTCTTGTGCTAGCTCAGGCTGAGCACACCACACAAGGCCGCCATAACCACAACAGCTGGTTGTTTCTTTAGTATTGGCAGACTCTTCACATTGTATGCCACAATGTTGCGCAAGTAAGCGTGTAGCTTCTTGCCATGCTGTGTCATTACGGGCAGCACAAGGGTCATGCAGGGTATAGGTGTGCTGTGTTGTGGCTGCGGGAATGTGGGTGCGTATACGATAAAGTATTTCCCATAATGATATACAGCCTATGTGGCTGAGTTTGTCTGCAAAAAATTTCTTACACGATGCACATGCCACAATAAGCGTAGGCTTGCCAAGCGCTTCCCACTGTTGTGCTATGTATGAAGCTGTGTCTGTGGCAAGAGAATTTTGCCCGGCCCATTGTGCAGGTGTGCCGCAGCAAGAAAGCATAAGTCCAAGGTTTTCTTCCATGTGTTTATGCAAAAAATCATATACTTGCAGTACCTGTTCGCCACGTGCTGCAGTAAGTTGACAGCCGGGAAAAAAGGCAAAATGCTCTTTGTGCGGTGCTGATGTTTTTTTAGGGTCAGTCATAAACAAGGTTGCAGAACTTTGTATGGCACAAAGCATATCTTCTAAGGCAAAGGCGTGGGCAGAAGCGGGCATATGGCTACGTGTGACTAAATCCTCACGTGCTTGTAAGCATACCTCGGCCATGGAGAAACGCTCTGGGCAAATTTCTGTACATTGTCCGCATAGCATACAGCCATTAACAAGCGCATTGGCGCGGCGCTCACCTTGTACAATGGCGGCATTATTGTAAATTTGTCTGGTATAAGAACGAGGAAAGCTTCCATATTTTTGTAAATATACACATTTTTTTACGCATTGCATACATTCACATTGTATGCAACGAGCAGCCTCTGCTTGAGCCTCATGAGTGGTGAAGGTGTTTGATGCAGGTAGTATTGCTTGCACAATTTCAATACCTTCAAGAGGTGTGTGTAATGAGGTTTTACGGCTCTGATTGTCACGTCCGGCTTCAGGGGCAATACCGCCAAGAATACGTTCAATACTTAAAGCTGCTTGGCGTGCTTGTCCGGCCTGTGCGGAAGAAGAAATATATTCGTGACCTGTGGGGCTTTTAGTAAGAAATCCGGCAGCGCATATGCGGTCTTTAACATGAAACGTGTCTGTAGTAATCTTGGTATTGAGGCTTGAATATATATTGGCAGCGGCGTGTACATCTATAAAAATAGCGTCAAAACGTTCATCTAGGTTTTGTATGATGTCTGGCGTAAGGCTTACAGGCACAAAGGATGCGTGGAGTTTTTGTAATTCAGCGCATTCGCTATGCACGTGCTCTTGTGTAAGCTTAGGGAATTGTAAACGAATATATGTATCAATGTCTGCCGTTTGCCCTTCTATCTGTTCAGCATACAACACAGTCACAGGCCAGCTTTTTTTGGCAAGTTCATAGGCAACTACCAAGCCTGCCAATCCATTGCCAAGCACAGCCACCTTCTTAGCCTTGGGTGGGCGTAAGAATCCTTTTCCTTGTTTATGGCTTTGCTGCATACACAAGCTTTCAAGTTCTTGAATGGCAAGGCTTCCCCCAAGGTCGCGACGTATGCAATGATGTTGGCATGGATGATCACAAATGTGAGAAAAAATATTCGGTAGTGGAATATGACGCTCTATGAGCTTGCGAGCTTCGTTGTAGTTGTTTTGCGCCATATGTGCCATGAATGAGCGTACATCCATGTGTAAGGGGCAATGGCTTTGACACATGGGCATGTGTTCTTGGGTACAGCGTGCTTCTGTAGCATGTAGGCTTGCTTGGTCCATGAGCGGCCTCCGATATCAAACCTTTGAACAATGAAAACCTCTGCCCAAGGGTATGGGCAGAGGTTTGTAGTAGGGCTATGTTATTTAGGCATGGCTGCCAAGACCTTTTCAGGTAGGGCAGGTAGGTGACGTACACGAGCACCGCAAGCGTCGTCTATGGCATTGATAATGGCTGGGTGAGGTCCGCAAAGGGGAATTTCGCCCACGCCAGAAGCGCCAAATGGTCCACCAGGACGCGGTGTTTCTACATAGATGATTTCCATAGTGTCTGGAGCATCCTTAATATAAGGAACGCCCGCACCGGCCATGGTGCTGTGCTTTTTAAGATCTTCATAATCTTCACTTAAAGCAAGACCAATACCTTGTACTAAGCCGCCATAAATTTGGCCGTCTGTGACTGCGCGGTTATTAACAGAACCAATATCTGCAGCAATAACAAGATTTTCTACAGTAGTCTTACCAGTGGCTACTTCTACAGCTACTTCGGCAAGGAACAAGCCATACATATAGAATTGGAAAGGAGCTCCCTTACCCGTTACAGGGTCGCAATGTTCAGCCTGTGCGGTGAAGGTTCCTTTATATAGGGTTTCGCCTGTGGCAGCTTTAAGGCTTTCATAGTCATGCACACCGCCATCGGGTTTACGCATGGCGTCTAAAAGAGCCTCAGCAGCAAGTTTTAAAGCATTACCAACCATAACTTGTGAACGAGAACCACCTGCAGGGCCAGAATTTGGCGCTTTGGAAGTATCGTTAAGCACAAGGCGGATGTTCTCCATGGGCATATTAATGGGACGCAGTGCTTCGTGTACGCAACCAAGAACGCCGGCATCAGCACCTTGACCGTGATCGTGCCAGCAAGCATACGCCGTTACGCCACCGTCTTCGTTTAACTCTACCCATGCCTCAGCGGTATCTGGGCCGTCAAGACCTGCACCATAGGCACCAAGTGCCACACCTACACCGCGTTTGATTTGGTCTGTAGAGTTGGCCTTTGCTCTGGCCTTAGCTTCTTCGTATTTAGGACGCAATGCATCAAACATGGCGCCGTAAGAAAGCACTTCTGGCTTTTGCTGTGAAGGGTTGGTATCGCCTTCTCTGTAGTGGTTAATTTCGCGGAACTCAAAGGGGTCAACACCAATTTTACGAGCAAGTTCATCCACCAATGACTCAGAAGGGAATTCAATTTCTGGACCGCCATACCCACGGAAGGCAGAACCCCATGCATGGTTGGTGCATACAGTGCGCCCGATTCCGCGCATATTGGGAATGCCATATCCTGCGCCGCAAAATTGTGCGCCGCGTAAGGTTAATAAGTCGCCAAATTCAGAATATGGACCGTGGTCAACACTCCAGTCTACCTCTAAAGCCATAATCTTTTTTGTGGCTTTATCAGCTGCCATACGCACGGTTGTCCAAAATGGTGAACGCTTACCGGTATAATTTTGTTGTTGTTCGTAGTTATAGCGTAAGTGACAAGGACGGCCGGTGGCAAGTACCGCTACGCCTATGAGTGCTTCCATGGTAGGGCTGAATTTATAGCCAAAAGTACCGCCAGCTGTATTTTGTACCATCACAAGGTCTTTATCAAATTCAATGCCAAGGCCGGGGGCAATCATAAGACCGTGTAAGTGAAGTCCTATGGATTTAGAATGAATAACTAATTTGCCTTCATCATTCATATATCCATAGCCTACGTCTGGCTCAATAGGCAAGTGTGGTTGACGCTGGGTATAATAGGACCCTTCTGCCACAACCATATTGGGGTCATTAAAGTATTTTGCTGTATCTTCACCTTTTTCTAAGCCTTGCTCAAAATATACGTTGGGTGTGCCAGGATGGATTTCAATGGCATCGGGGTCCATGGCATCGTGGGCATTCATATATTCGGGCAAAAGTTCAAGATCAAATGTGACTTTTTCGGCGGCAGCGCGAGCATTGCATTCGGTATCAGCACACACAATAGCAAGAGCATCACCATATTGGAAAATCTTGGTATCGTTCAAAATGGGGCGATCCCAACCGTCACCCTTATTGGTGGGGAAGGTAATCAAGCCGGTAATACGATTTTTACCCTTTACGTCTTTGTGTGTTAGTACCTTATATACGCCAGGCATTTTTTCTGCTTCGGAAGTGTCAATGCTCTTAATGTTAGCGTGTGAAACCTTTGCTTGTGCCAATGCCAAATGTAAGGTTTCTTTGGGCATGCGAAGGGCAGCATCTGCACCATATTCTGCTATGCCTGTGACCTTTGCAAGAGCACTTGGACGAGTGAAGTTAGTGCCCCAAATGCGTCCATCGGCAGGTACTTGATAGGTGACTTCTTCAACACTTTTTTCACCGCGCATAATAGCTGCAGCATCCATAACAGCATCAACAAGAGGTTTATAACCCGTACAGCGACACACATTTTTATGGGTTTGGAACCAAGCACGAACTTCTTCACGAGTAGGTTTGCTGTTAGTATCAAGAAGTGCTTTTGCTGAAACTATAAATCCGGGTGAGCAAAAACCGCATTGCGCACCGCCGTGGAATATCCAAGCATGTTGCAGTGGGTGCAGATTATCAGGGGTACCGACACCTTCAAGAGTTGTAATGGCAGCATTTTCAGGAACTCGACTCATTTTGATAATACATGAGCGAACAACCTTACCATCCATGATAACAGAACAGGCACCGCATTGCCCCTTACCGCAACCAACTTTTACACTGGTTAATTGCAATTGATCGCGCAATACATCAGAAAGTATACCATCTTTTACGGCAAATATCTGACGAGGCATTCCATTAACCACAAGGGTTTTTTTCAACATGCTTTTCTCCTTTTTATGGTACAAAAGTATATTTTGTTTACAAATTTCTCGTTTGTAAAAACGTATGTTGTTTTTAAAGGTTTTGAAACAAAATATAGTGTTTTTGGGCTAGGATGTGAATGTAAGATTACATATTTGTGTACATATTCGTTTAGGAATAAAACGACAATAATCCTACCAAAATATGCTAACCTTTTGTATATACATATATGTGTATCATGCAATGCAAGTCACATGCATATATTCTGTATTACCATATACTATGCTAAAAAATATATCAATACTCAAGTGGTAGCGTTTGAACAATACATGCTTATGTGTTTTGTTTGTGTGTCTTGAGTAGGGTATTTTCTTTTTGTACTGTTGCGATGCGTTTAGAGATGCGTATTACCTCTTGTTTAAGCTGTGCAATTTCTTCTTTAGCAGCGTGATTGTTCTTGGTAAGTAATTGTATTTGTAGTTGTAGTTCTTTATTTTTTTGAGCGTATTCTTTTTCTTTATCTGAAACGATAGGATGTATAACGTGTTTATATTCTTCGCCAGTTTTATGTTCTAAGGGGTCAATATTCGTAAAAATTTTATGAAGTACTTCTGTGTCGCATACAGGGTGCATAACCCATGCATGGGCAACAAAATCTTCATAGCGCATGTGAGCAAGGTTTTTTTCTTTATTGAAAAGTTTTTTACGTATTGTGGGTTTTTGGGTACGCCATACAATGGTTTGTGGATTTCCGTTAGTGACTTGTGTGCAGTAAGAAAATTCAGGATAATTATCATGTAAAGCAAATATGGCCTTAAACACATCGCCGTGCCACGCTATATCTGTAGAAAGTCCGGCACATGCTTTCCATGCATCATGTGTTTTTTGGCAATTCATGGCTGAAAAATGCTGACTTGGTACTGTATCATCGAAAATCCAAATGGTTTTTTCATGGCTATAGGTAAGACTGTTGGCAAAATCGCGTAAAGTTTGCTCAAAAGTATGTAGTCCATCAATAAATATTACATCAAACAAAAAATGTGACTGACGGTAGTTATGATGCATATTTTTTATGCGCTGCGGAAATTTTGTAAAAAATGCATCGGAAGTTTCTTGATAAAAATGAGCATGCTCATGAGCATATTTTTGGACATCAAATAAAAAAGCAGGATCTACACCAACCTTAAACGGTACGTCCATATTTAAAAAGGTATTTCCTTCGGCTACGCCAATTTCTAGATAGGTTTGCGCAAAAAATGTGTCAATGTAGGACTGAATGCGCGCATGGGTAGAGGTGTGGCGTTTTGTAAAATGTATTTGTGGCTTTTGTTGTTGTGTGAGCATGCTAAGCTTTTGCATACGATAATTTTTCAATTGTATTTTACGCGTATTGTTAAAAGGCTCCACAGCTACAGCCATGCGTGCGCACTCAATGGCTTTATCAATATTTCCTTGCGCTTCATGTATGCTGGCAAATTGTGCATGCGGTTCGCTCCAAAATGGATTCATATGCATAGCTTGAGTCATAAGCGTTATGGCAGCTTCAAAATCGCCATGCTTGCGTAAATAATTGGCAAGGTATGTTTTGCATACAAAGTTGCGAGGTTCGGCTTCTACGGCTTTTGCGGCATATTCAATGGCCTTAAGAATATCACCTTTAAGCTCAAATATTCTTGCATTTTGTGCATAACGTTCGGCAAGGCGAGGGTTTTGCTGTAAGGCTTTAGCCCAAAGGTCTATGGCTGTAGTGTGGTCTCCTTTTTGACGCATATATTCGGCTAACTGTTCTTGGGCTGTAACATTGTTGGGGGCAAGCGTAACGGCTTTTTGTGCGCAGGCAATGGCCTTTTCAAGATGATTTTGCGCTGCATGAACGGCTGCAAGTTCGGCATAACCTTCGTCCCAGTGAGGGTTGTCTTTTAATGCCGTGCTAAGAATATGCTTGCACGTGTCATAGGCAGCATTGTGTAATAAATACCGCACAAGTTCTATTTTTCGTTGTAATTTATGTGGTTCTATTTCCACTGCCTTTTGTGCATATTTAATAGCTTTGTCTACATTTTGTTGTGCATGAAAAATATAGGCAATTTGCGCAAGAGGTTTACTCCACTTGGGATTACGTTGCATGAGCTGTTCTTGTAACTGTAATGCCGCATGAAAATTGCCTGCTATGAGATAGAGTTCAGTTAATTTTTTATAATTTCTTGTATCTTGTGGTTTTTGAATAATTTTTTTGCGTAAAATATGTACTTGCTTATGATATTTTTCTAGCGGAGCGGTAATACTTGCAGAAATACTTATATGGTAGCGTTGTAGGGCATTAAAATAATCAATATACATGGAATCGTCTAAAAGAGCATTCTTCTCTAAATGTATAAATATTTTATGTGCCGTGCGGTATTTTTTTTGTTGATATAAGAAATATGCATGATAGAACAATTTTCTTGCTGTTGTAATGGGCGCAAGGGGTTCATAATAAGAATGGGGCACTTTAAGGTTTGTTTCTATAAGTGCATCTGGTTTTTTAAGTATATGTGCATAATGAGAGATGTGTTCAGTAAAGTTTTTTGTTTTCTGTAAAATATCTTCCAATGTATCTGTATCTAATGTAAAAAAATCGTTAGCTTCATCAAAGCCATCTGCATAAAGAACCTTTTTTTCTAAATTAAATATGTAATAGTTATCTGATTTTGCATGAGCGATAAAATTATATGTGTTGCCATGCTCACGCGGTATAACAATAAATCGTGTTTGCAAATTTTTTGCAAGCAACATAGTGTGTTGTGCAGAGCCTCCAATCATAAGGCACACTTGTGCAGTGCTTATTGTTTTGAGTTGTTGCGCTACAGACATTGTTTCTGGATATACAATGCGCCAACCGTGTTTTTTTAAGATTTGTTCAATTTGCTCTTCGTTAGCGCAGCTTCTGATTTTTGCCCGTGAAAAGTAAACATATTTTCCAGGAACCGGTGTACCTTCGTAATATTCCAAAAAAGCCACCTGTTCAGGGTGCAAATGCGTATTGATGCCCGAGCCGGGTTCCGGAAAATGCACCTTGGCAAATTGTGTTGGTTCGGTGAGAAAAATGTGTTCATTGGTAATGCCAAGCGCTGTAAAAATATCTTTTTGCCAAGTTTTAAACTGTGATGGTGTATGAAATACTCCCCATACGCCTGACCAAACAATGGGTAGTGAACAATGTTTAGTATACCATAACCTTTGGAGAACCTCGAGTAAAAAATGCCCCCAGTGCATATGAAAGATACCGCCATAGAGTACTTCTTGGTCAGTATATTTCCAGGGCTTTATATAAGGCAGCTGAAGATAGCTTGAATCGTTGTTTGTGATACGCCGAGCTTGAACTAATGGTTTTTTTTGCGCATAGGCATCAAGGGCATAGACATATGTTGGCCCCATAACGTCACCCACCATGGGGAGTAGGGTCACATTAGTAAATATATCACAACGTAAAGGAGGTATAGCACGCATATCTATAGCTTGATGAGTAAACATGTTTTCTCCAAAAAGTAAAAAGAATACATTGTATGTTTTGGAAGCTTACAACTAAGTGTGTTTTTTTTCAAATATTGATACTGCAGTAAGTCTTATGAAAGAGTTCGTGAAAAGGGCCTTTTAGTATGTGTACTATTGCTATGAAAAAAATCTAGCATTCAAGGTTTGACTTTTTGTTAAGATTGCTTTAGCCACAAACATGTGCTTGACATAAAAATCACATGCCATGACACATGTTTTAAACCATAAGGTAGATTGATGATTTTTCCATACATAAAATTATTTGCCGTCTTTGCATTAATGTTTATAGGCTTACGTTTACGTTTAAGCCTAGGAGTTTGTGCTTTGATTGGCTCCTTTATTATGGCCTTACTGTTTGGAATTGGACCCTTGGAATGGTACACACTGGCCTTAAGTATTTTTTCTGAATCTTCCATGATAATTGTATGGGCAATCATTATTTGCGTGCTTTCTCTTTCTTCTTTTATGGAAAGTTCCAAGCAAGCAGAGCGTTTTATGACGGCTCTTTCGCGTAAAGTGACGTCTCCGCGTATTCGTATGGTGCTTTTTCCTATAATTATAGGTCTTTTGCCTGTTCCTGGTGGTGCTGTGTTTTCTGCACCCATGATAAGTGCAGTGGCAAAAGAACTTCCCATGGCAGAACAGAGTAAGTCTGATATAAACTACTGGTTTAGACATACAGGTGAAATGTCTTGGCCATTATTTCCGGGGCTTATATTAGCTGCCAGCATTGGTGGTGTAACAACACCCAATTTGGTGTTATGGACCTTTCCCATAAGTATAGCCTATTTTGCCATTGGCTGGTTTTTCTTTGTTCGTTCTCATAATATTCCAACACTACCCACATATACACATGAAGATACTTCTCATATCTGGCATACGATTGTAAAAGAAGGGGCCCCACTGATTATTGCCATTGTAGGTGCACTCTTTCTAGAAGTGTGTTTTGCGTATTTTCTTCCACAAATTCCCATGGATTATGCCATTATTGTTGCCCTAGTATGCTCTGTTTTTTGCTGCCTTTTGCAAAACAAGCTTGGCGCAGGTGACCTTTTACAAACACTGCTTAAACCAAATGTGCGTTCCATGCTCTTTATGATAGGCGCCCTTGGTGTTTTTAAAAATGTGATTATTGGCGGCGGCATAGTGCAGCATCTGCTGAGTAAGGATGTTGATCTCATTGCTTTGTGGCTTTGTGCTACTGTCTTGCCCATGAGTATTGGCATGCTTACAGGTTTAATGATTGTTGGCGTTGGTGCGGCCTTTCCCTTACTTGTAGCTCTTGTGGAGGTAAGTAATGCTGGTTCTGTTATTCCATGGTTAATGCTTGGTCTTGTTTCTAACCATGTGGGTGCCATGATTAGCCCCTTGCATATTTGTTTGGTTTTGTCGTGTGAATATTTTAAGGTTAATGTCATGCATTCAGTGAAAAAAATGATTGTACCGAGTGTATGTCTTTTTTTAGCAGGTGTCGGATATTATTTTGTTTTGATACACATTGTGTAATTTTTAATACTTTTACTGCACTTTACCTTTGTGAGGCATTATGTTTTCAGAACTTTTTTTTACGCAAACAGCTCCACAGGCCATATTGGTTCTTTCCCTGTGCATCATTACAGGGCTCGTGCTTGGGCATTTTAAAATAGGCAGCATCAGCCTTGGTGTTGGTGGAGTGCTTTTTAGTAGCATTGCCGTAGGGCATTTTGGCTTTATTATAGATAGCCATATCTTACACTTTGCTCGTGAATTTGGATTGATTTTATTTGTATATTCCATAGGCATGCAAGTGGGGCCAGGCTTTGTTGAATCTCTTAAACGTAATGGCCTATTACTGAATCTTATGGCTGCGTTTATCGTATGCTCAGGAGCTGTGATTGCTGGCTTGTGCTTTATCTTTTTTGATATTCCCATGCCTGTCATCGTAGGTCTTTACAGTGGCGCAGTAACCAATACACCCTCTCTTGCAGCTTCTACGCATATGTTTAGTGATATATTGCCTAATGCAGAAATGACAGCGCAATATGTACAACAAGCAGGCCTTGGCTATGCGGCAGCATACCCCTTTGGTATTTTAGGCATTATTTTGATTATGATCTTGGTGCGCTTCATTTTCCGTATTAATATTGCACAAGAAAATGCCGCCATGGAAGCTTCATCTGATACCAAAAGAGTTCACCTTAATTACCAAACTGTAGAAATTACAAATGATGCCATTGTAGGAAAAAGCCTCGGAGCTGTAAAAGCATTACAAAAGCTCGATGTTATTTTTTCACGCGTAGAACAAATGAAAGGCATTGTACAAACACCCAAAGCTGAAACCGTTCTTACCAAGGGAACATTACTACACGCTGTTGGCGATGCCGATGAACTTGAAAAACTTGTGGAAATAGCAGGTAAAAAAGCAGAAATTGATTTGCACAGCATCGAAGGCAGTCTAAAAACCGTTGATATTACCGTAACAAACAGTGCCGTTGCCGGAAAAACCGTTGCAAAACTACAAATGGGCGCTGAATTTGGTATTGTGCCTACACGCATAATTCGCTCAGGCTTTGAATTTACCGCACAGCCTACCACTGTGGTTCATTTTGGCGATATTATGCGCCTTGTTTCTGACTCTAAAGGAATTTATGCTGCCCGCAAACTTCTTGGCGATTCAAAACGTATGTTGGATCATCCGCATATTATACCTATATTTGCCGCAATTTTAGTTGGTATTATTCTTGGAAGCATTCCTATCTATATTCCCGGCCTTCCATCAGGCTTAAAATTGGGTCTTGCCGGTGGCCCTCTTATTGTTGCTATTATTTTCAGTCGTTTACAACAAATTGGCGGTATGGTATGCTTCATCGCACCAAGCGCCAGTTTAATGATTCGAGAAATTGGCATTTCCCTATTTTTAGCCACAGTAGGGCTTAATGCAGGGCCAGGCTTTGTACCCATGATTATCGATGGCGCAGGTCTTTACTGGATGAGCATTGGTGCCATCATTACCTTTTTACCGCTCATGTCCACAGCACTCTTTGCTTGGATAGTCCTAAAATGCAACTATCCTACCATTTGTGGCTTGCTGGCCGGTAGCATGACAGATCCTCCTGCCTTAGCCTTTTCTACACAAATTATAGGTTCAGATGCCCCAGCATCTGTATATGCCACTGTGTATCCTTTAACTATGATTTTACGCATATTTACAGGGCAATTATTAGTGCTGTTTTTGTTTTATTATACTTCGTAACTTTTTGTGGGGGGGGGGGGGGGGGG
>CAYJOQ010000005.1:0-28544 GCA_964371825.1 uncultured Desulfovibrionaceae bacterium | reverse complement strand
TTACAATTTTCACAAAATTATACTGAAAAAGTAATTGTGCAGGACTCTTATTTTTCGACACGGAACTGACATACAATGAAAAAATCACCAGAAACAAGAGCAGGGAATGCGCATTTCTGGTGATTTTTTCATTTCACTTGAGTTATAAAAAATTAGTCAGCACTGAAAAACAACACATGAAAATGTGTTGTTCAGCATCAACAAATTATTATTTCAGCATGTTTGTTTTTCAATATCGGCTCATTAAACGAGCCTATTCACCACTTATCCAATAACTATCAAAGCCATCTTCAAGCCAACCATCACGTACATTACGAAAGCCCGCTGAAGTAAACAAATGGTTATATTCTTCTCGAGTGCGTCGCCACCCCCAAAACTGTTGCCTACGTACATCTAAAAAATGTAAAACACCACGCAGGGCAATTTTAAAAGAGTTCACTATGCTACCTACAAAAGTATCTTCTTCCAGCAATGAGGCAGAAATACACAAAATTCTACCACCTGGTGCCAATTGTCCACGTAGCATACGCAAGGTTTGTTCAAATTCAATGGAACGCATGCCATAATCCACAGCAGAAAGATATATTACATGGAACTCAATATCTGAAGGCAAAGAATGCAAAGGCGGGCCAATATAAATACGTTCATTGGGTACGGATTCTTTAAGCCAACGCATACCCACAGTACTTGGCTCATTAACATGCAATTCTATGGTCGGGTCTACATTTAAAAGAGCTTTTTCCATGTAACCAACACCACTACCAATGGACAAAACCCTTATAGGCACATTGGGTGCATCTTCATGTTCCCACGAATTTCGTTGCAAGTGAATTTGTTTAGCAAGCCAATGAGCACCCTTATCCTTGCTGCGGCGCCACTGAGCAGGAAGACAATCCCAACCATTATAACGCCTAAAGAGCTCTTCATAAAAGGTAGCATAAAATTGACTATCAGCTAGGTGGAAGAAAGATACATGTGTAAAGGCTGAAAAAGGTATACCTTGCCAGCTTTCTTGGTAGAATCTACGCATACACTACTCCCCTTCCTTGTAACGATAGCAAACTACGCACCCTTATCCAATAAGGCAGCTACGGAAGGGAGAAGCTTTCCTTCTAAAAGTTCAAGTGATGCGCCTCCACCAGTGGAAATATAGCCCATTTGATCAGCATAGCCATATTGTTCAACAGCAGCAACAGAATCACCACCACCTACAACAACAAAAGCCTTACTTACAGCAAGAGCTGCAGCAAGGGCTTGAGTCCCTTTTCCAAAAGGTTCGGTTTCAAACGCCCCCACAGGACCATTCCAAATAACAGTCGCGGCATCAGTACAAAGAGCGGCATATTGTTCAATAGTATTTGGACCCACATCTAAAATCATTTGATCAGCTGGCATATCCTTTATGTCAATGGTAGTTGCAACTTCGCCTTCGGCAAGAGCATGGGCAATAACAACATCAGTGGGCAAGGGTAATTCTTTACCAGTAGCTTTAGCTTGCTCCATAATGCGTTTAGCTTCGGGAATAAGGTCATTTTCACATAGGCTACTGCCAACAGCATACCCAGCTGCGGCAAGAAACGTATTGGCTATTCCACCACCTACAATAAGGCGATCAACCTTAGTAAGCAAATTTTCTAACAAGGCCAATTTAGTTGAAACTTTAGAACCGCCAATAATAGCCACCAAGGGACGCTCAGGAACTTCTTGCACTTTAGCAAATGCGGCAAGTTCAGCAGCCAGCAAAGGACCAGCGCACGCAACCTTAGCTTGACGCACAGCCCCTTCTGTAGAAGCATGGGCTCTATGGGATGCGCCAAAAGCATCCATCACATACACATCACCAAGATTGGCTAATTTTTGTGCTAAAGCAGCTTCATTTTTCTTTTCACCCTTGGCAAAGCGAATATTCTCGCACAATACGCATTGTCCAGGCTTAACACTCACCCCTTCAAGACCGTCAAAAAAATCTACGGGCATAGCAAGCAATTGTGAAAGATGCGCAGCAACAGGACGCAGCGAAAACTTTTCTTCAAATTCTCCTTCAGTGGGACGGCCAAGATGTGAAAGTAAAATGACACCTGCGCCCTTATCTAAAGCCATACGAATAGTTGGCAAAGCGGCTCTGATACGTTTATCATTAGTGATTTTTCCGTCCTTCATGGGAACATTAAGATCCTCGCGAATAACAACACTTTTACCTTGTATATCCAAATCTTGTAATAATAAAATAGCCATGATTTTCTCCCAACAAAAGTAATATATACGTACTATAACGTTCTTTATACTATAACGTGCACATTGCGTACATTTTTTGCTTTATAAAACCAACACATTAGCAAGCACAAAAAGTGGAGCAAAAGCACCAAAACCTTTCATTCCTTTACCTTTTTCGTCAAATCTTACAATGTATACCCTTATGCTGAAGCAGCCTTTACCGCCACACAGCCACATATACATGTAAGCAAAAAACATTCTTTATGGCAAGCGTACATAAAGTACTGACTTGCTTCATATGCCTTGGCAAATATATTTCCCACATTAAACCGTCGGCCGAGTAGCTTTAGCTGCTGCCGTACAAAAATCTTGCAAACGTACATCATAGGGCGGTTTTGAGAAAAAAGCCGACCCAGAAACAAACACATCAGCACCTGCATCTATAAGCTGTGCTATATTACCAGTATCTACGCCGCCATCCACTTGAATGCGCACATGAGATTTACCCATGCTGGTAAGCATACTGCGTAGATTTTGTATTTTTTGATAGGTAGATGGTAAAAAGCTTTGCCCAGAAAATCCGGGGTTCACACTCATAACAAGAATCATATCCACATCATCAAGCACATACTCAACGGCGCTTATTGGTGTGGCAGGATTAAGAGCTACACCTGCAGACATACCCAAGGAACGAATACGTGCTAATGTACGTTGCAAATGACGCGTTGCTTCTGCATGTACAACGAGCATATCAGCGCCGGCATTTTTAAAATCTTCAAGATAACGCTCTGGTGCTTCTACCATAAGGTGCGCATCAAAGTACAGCTTACTACATTGACGTAGCGCTGCCATAACTGGTGGACCAAAGGTTATATTAGGCACAAAGGTACCATCCATCACATCAAGGTGTATCCATGTAAGTCCTGCATCTTCCAAAGCGTGAAGTTCATTTGCCAAATTAGCAAAATCTGCGCTAAGAAGGGAAGGGGATAAAATCACAAGCCGCCTCCATTGTTTTGATCTTCAACTGATATATGCTCACACATACGCACATCAAGTAAATTACGCAAATGTACAAGCTCAGCACGTACGTCTTGCAAAATTTTTTGCGTTGCTACGTAATTGTGTTCTACTAATGCATTTTGCTCTGCAACGCTTTCATGTATTTGTGTTGCACCAACATCCGGCACCATTTCTGAGGACAAATTTTTCCGAATATGTTCTTGATTTTTTGTTGAACAAGCTGTGTCTACTACATTATCTTCCCCATGCCAATGGGGGCCTTTTGCCATTTTCAGCATACGTCTTGCACCATCAATGGTCATGCCTTGTTCATGCAAAAGATACTTTATGCGCTTCAGTAAGGCTACATGCGATTCTGTATACACACGCTGCCCTTTGTTGGTTCGTAAAGGGTCTAATTGTGAAAATTCCGTTTCCCAAAAGCGTAACACATAACTTTTTAACTCAAGCATGTTTGCTACTTCGCCAATGCGATAGGTTTTTTCCACCATAGCCACCTCCGAAAACAACAAAATACGTTTCTTCTCAAAAAAACGTTGCCATAAAAATATGTTTCAACCTTGTGCGCCTCATAGTGCCGCAACAATATACTTCAATCAATACCTCAAGGCCACATTTAGGCACATATTTTTTTATTACATTTAATCATATTTTCAGCATAGCAAATATACCCCTGAAAAGACAGTTTTTTTGCTATTAATTTTCCATATACATATCTGGGAGAAAAATTATAAAAATTTTTCTCCCAGTGTATAAAACATATTACACACGCACACCAAGATTTTTCACAAGGGCTTGCGCAATTTTTTCTCGCTCCTTATCCACCTCAGAGTCTTTAAGGGTGCGTTGCCCATGCCTAAAGGTCAGCCTAAAGGTAGCATTTCGACCGCCATCTGCAGGTTCAAAAAGATCAATAAGACATATATCTTCAAGCAATGGCATGGACATATCACGCACAGCATCAAGCACTGTGCCTACATGCAAGGTCATATCACCCATAACAGTTATATCGCGGCGCACAGGCGGATACATAGGTAAGGGAGTAAAGGCAATGTGTGCCTCTTGCCATAAAGTGCGTAAAGCATCCATAGCAAGTTCAGCTAACCATACGTCTTTCTTAGCATGAAAAGCTTCAGCCATTGTCGGTTTTACTCTACCTATAGTGCCAATTTCTTGCCCTGCAACACATACCGATACACATGGTAATAGGTAAGCATGATTTTCTAAAAGTATATAGTTTGCTGAGGGAATATGCAAAAATGTGCATAGATTATCCACAAGGCCCTTCATATCACAATAGTCAATGGGGGCTTCTATTTGTGGCCATGTACCGTCAAAGCGATCACCATAAAGCAATATGGCAAGACGGCCTTTTTCACATACTGTGGTTTCAGAAGTTGTATCGGCGCTAAAAACATGTGCCAATTCAAAAAGTCGTAAACCTCCGCCAGAGCCTGCATTACCATGAGCTATATTAGTACGTAAATTTTGTAAAAGCCCTGGAGCCAAAGCCGTGCGTAAAACATCTTGTTCTGCCGATAAAGGATTAAGAATAGATACACGCCCTTCCTTGGTCAGTTCTAAGTGATCTAAGTCCTTATGTCCAACAAAGCTATAGTTTACAGCTTCATTAAGCCCAAGACCAAGACCCCATTTTTTTATGCGTGACCAAAAAGCAAAAGTCGACTCAGGCGCACCTGCCGCATCAAGATGATGCGGAATACGCGGCAAAGACGGCTCAATGCGATCAAGACCGTAAACGCGTCCTACTTCTTCAATAAGATCAGGTTCGCGGGTAACGTCACCGCGCCATGAGGGTGTATCTACTTGCCAGCAAGCAGGGTCAATGGAATCTACACTAAAACCGAGTTTTTCCAAGGTGTTTAAACAAAATTTTGCATCAAGCTCAAGACCAAGCAAATCATTGGCTCTGGCTAAGCGAAATGGAATGCGTGTCGTTTTCCACGGAAGAGGCTCTGCCACACAAATACCTGTGCGCACTTGGCCATCGGCAAATTGTGCCATAAGGCTTGCGGCCCTATTCATGGCCCAAGTATTCATCACTTGGTCAACGCCACGTTCAAAGCGGTAGGAGGACTCACTAGAAAGCCCAAGACGGCGCGAAGTTTTACGCACTGCAGCAGGGCGAAACACTGCGCTTTCTAAAAATACATTTTTTGAGCCTTCTACAATTTCAGAATCAAGACCACCCATAACACCAGCAAGAGCAGTAGGCCCTTGTGCATCACGAATAGTTACATCCTTTGCGCAAAGCACGCGTTCTTGCCCGTCAAGCGTCACAAGTTTTTCGCCTTCCTTAGCTGTGGCCACAGTAATGGCTCCGCCACGAATTTTATCTTTATCGAAGGCATGTAGGGGTTGACCGCACTCCATAAGCACATAGTTGGTTACATCAACGATATTTGAAATGGGGCGAATGCCAATAGCATGTAAACGATGGCGTATACGCATGGGCGAAGGCTTAATGGTTACATTTTCTATTATGCGCCCTTGATACAAGTAGCATTCATCAGAGTTTTCAATGGTAATAGGTATTTCTTTACTGGCATCATGGCCCTTTTCTTCAAGAGTAAAACTTGGCAAGGTAAGGGGTAGATTATACGCAAGAGCCACTTCACGAGCAAGGCCAAGCACAGACATACAATCTGCACGATTAGGCGTAATGCCTATATGCAAAATTTCAAGATCAAGATCTAAATATTCCACAAGTTTTTGCCCAACAGGAGCATCTAAGGGCAATTCCATAATACCGCTATGGTCTTCAGTAAGGCCAAGTTCACGCTCAGAACAAATCATACCCATAGATGGTTGACCGCGTAACTTTGCTTTTTTAATAACCATACCACCTGGCATGGTAGTACCCACAGTTGCTACAGGTACTTTTTGTCCTTCAGCTACATTAGGAGCACCACAAACAATATCTAAGATTTCTGGCCCGCCCACATCAACCTTACACACAGACAGCTTATCTGCTTCAGGATGTTTAGCACAAGAAAGCACATGCCCAACCACAATGTCGGCTATGGGCGCATAGGGGTAAAGTATTTCTTCAAGCTCAAGTCCTAACATGGTCAAACGTTGACCAAGTTCTTCAGCTGTTCCTGTGAAGGGCACAAATTCTTGTAGCCATTTTACACTCAATAACATGGCAAAACCTTTTCATTGGCAAAATATTATTAAAAATTCCAACCGGCATTAGTTTCCGGCAAGTCTGGTAAGGGGCGTTCATCAAGTTGTTTAGCAGGGCCACCATAGGCCCCACTACGCAAGCGTGATTTGGGGGCTTTTTCTTCTTCGGGAACAATAGGATTTCCATAGGCATCCACCATGCCTTGACCAGCCTTAATTTGTTGCTGCTGACGACCTTCAGTGTCTGGGCCATAACTATGTCTTTGCCCGCCTTCAAGGCCGGTATGCGGTGCATTGGTGGCAGCATATGCTGGCATAACACAAAGCACTACAATAAAGCAAAAGCATATAACACTATAAAAACTATATATCTTCAGTGTATGTAATTGAGAACGCATAATCAAACCTACTTCAAAACTCTACACAAACCTATCTAAATTGCGACAAAAAACGTACATCATTTTCAAAAAACATACGTAAATCACCAATGCCATACTTTAGCATAGCCACGCGCTCTACCCCAAGCCCAAAGGCAAAACCCGTAAATTCTTCAGGGTCATATCCTACAGCTTCAAATACAGCCGGATCCACCATGCCGCAGCCTAAAATTTCTACCCATCCTGTGCCTTTGCAAACACGACAAGTATCTTCACCCACATGGCCTTGCCCATTGCAAATGCAACAAGAAATATCAGCTTCGGCCGAAGGTTCTGTAAAAGGGAAGAAGCTAGGACGAAAGCGAACTTGTGTTTGCGGTCCAAAAACACCACGCATAAATGCTGTTAGCGTTCCGCGTAAATGCGCCATGCTTACCTTACGGTCAACAAAAAGTCCTTCCACTTGGTGAAACATAGGCGTGTGCGTAATGTCTGAATCTCTACGATACACCTTGCCAGGCGCAATAATGGCAAGAGGGGGGCGTTTTGCCAGCATAGAGCGAATTTGCACAGGAGATGTATGTGTGCGCATAAGCACTGAATCTGTGACATACAAAGTATCTTGCATGTCACGTGCTGGATGCTCAGGTGGCAAATTTAAGGCTTCAAAGTTATGATAATCAGTTTCCACTTCAGGGCCGGACATAATATCATAGCCAAGCTTTGTAAAAATAGAACAAATTTCTTCCATCACCAAGGTAGTAGGATGCAATGAGCCCTGCCACGGAGTACGGCCGGGTAAGGAAGGGTCAAAACGGGCAAGTGCAGCAGCTTCTATAGCTGCGTCAAGTTCTGCTTTTTTGGTATCAAAGAGATTATTGAGTGCAATTTTGATTTCGTTGGCTTTTTGACCAAGCAAGGGGCGCTCACTTGGGTCAAGGCTTGGCAATTTTGCCATAATTTCTGCCATACGCCCTTTGCGTCCCAAAAATTCAATACGTAATGTCTCAAGGTCTGATAATAAAACAGCCTGGTCAAGCCCTTCTTGGAGCTGAGGTACCAGGCCTTCCAATGCGGTGAGAAGATTCATGTCATTCCCTTTTGCACAGACTGTGGTAAAGTATTCACAGGCTGTTTAGCGGCGCCGCCTTGCGCTTTGCGTAAATTTTGCAATCAAGCGGGACAGAGACCATGGGGAATTATGACAGAAAATGTCATAAAGGAGGCTTATGCAGCCTATGGTGGCTATATACTTCCCAAGGTTTTATACATGATGATAAAACCTTGGGAAGAAGTCTCGTTTGTTACGCGAGCCTTAGGCTTTGCTGTCTGTTAGTAGTATGATAAAGCTAACGCTTCACAAAAGGCTTATTGTAATGCAGCTTTAGCTACATCTACAAGCTTTGCAAAATCGTCCTTAGCACGCACGGCCATGTCGGCTAAAATCTTGCGATTAAGCTCAATTTGAGCTTTTTGCAAGCCATGCATAAAACGGCTGTATGACAAACCGTGTTCACGAGCACCAGCATTAATACGTAAAATCCATAACTTACGGAATTCGCGCTTGCGCAATTTACGCCCTACAAAGGCGTATTGTAATGAACGTTCAACAGCTTCACGCGCAGTGCGGTATAAACGGCTGCGACCGCCACGAAAACCCTTGGCAAGGGTCAAATATTTTTTATGCCTGCGATGTGCGGCAAGACCTCTCTTTACACGCATGGATATATCCTCCAGACACCAGGCGAGGCGGAGATCATGCCAGCCTGATGGGAAATAGTGACACTAAAAAGCAGTCGTAAAGCACCCAAAATATGGGATTTATAAGCTCCTTGCACTGCTAACAAAATACATAACGCTTAACAATTAAGCGTAAGGCATCATACGACGAACAGCTCTTTCGTTAGTAGGATCAACGATAGTAGCTTGTCCAAGACGCATTTTGCGTTTGGCGTTTTTCTTGGTCAAAATATGGCGCAAGTTTTGACGACGACGCTTAAACTTGCCAGTGCCAGTGACTTCAAAACGCTTGGCGGCTGAGCGCCGAGTTTTGATCTTAGGCATGTTTTCTCCTTAAAAGCCTTTTGGCATGTATACAAACAGCAAATTTTGTGTTTACAAACTCTGTGGTGCATAGATACGCACCCATAGCCATACTAAGCAAAATACATGTATTTTGCCCTCATCAAACCCACAAACGTTTACGAGCAGTATGGCAAAGAAGCCGTAACTTGCCTCAATTTGTCCATAAAGGCAAGAGGCAAGTTACAGAAAATTTTTGCTCAAGACATTCCTAGCAAAGAATATTTTCAATATAGGAAATATTTTTTGCCCACATACCATACTTATAACAAAGTATGAAGTTAGGAATCTTGCTACTTTTTAGGCACAAGAAGCATTTGCAAAGTACGACCTTCAGCCCGTGGCTCTTGGTCAACGCGTGCAATATCTTGCGTATCTTGCATAACACGCTCTAAGATAGTTACACCGCGATCTTTGTGTACAATTTCGCGTCCTCTAAAAAACACAGTTACCTTGCAACGGTCACCGGCTTCAATAAAACGGCGAATATGGCGCAGCTTTGTTTCATAATCATGGTCGTCAGTTTTAGGACGTACCTTGATTTCTTTAATTTGCACCACTGTTTGTCTTTTTTTGGCTTCTTGTTTCTTTTTTTGTTGCTCGTATTTGAACTTTCCATAGTCCATAATACGGCACACCGGCGGTTCGGCATTAGAAGCTACTTCAACAAGATCCATACCCGCTTCTTTAGCGGCAAAAATAGCGTCATTGCGGGATAAAATTCCCAGTTGCTCACCTTCCGCTCCAATGACACGTACTTCACGAGCACGAATCATTTCATTACGGCGCACACTATCTTGCGGCACTTCACGCCGCGGTCTCATATTAGGCGAAGCGATAATGCATCCCTCTCTGCTTAAAAGGTTGTTCACAATCGGTTTGAATCATTTCCACCACTTCTTCAAGGGTTTTCAAACCAAGATTTTCTCCATTACGAAGGCGCACATTGACACCTCCAGCTTCAACTTCCTTATCTCCTATAACAAGAATATAGGGAATTTTAGCCATTTGTGCTTCACGCACTTTAAAACCAAGCTTTTCATTACGCACATCAGCATGCACACGAATGCCTGCTTCTTGCAACATTTTTTGTGCAGTATGCGCAAATTTATGCTGAGCATCGGTTACTGTAAGTAAACGCGCCTGCTGTGGTGCAAGCCATGTTGGCAAAGCTCCGGCAAAATGTTCAAGCAAAATACCAATAAAACGCTCCATGGATCCCATGATGGCTCTATGTACCATTACCGGTCTGTGACGATCACCATCTTGCCCAACATATTCAAGATTAAAACGCTCAGGTAAGGTAAAATCGCATTGAATAGTAGAACACTGCCACTCACGGCCAAGAGAATCAAGCAATTTCACATCAATTTTGGGACCATAAAAGGCACCGTCTCCTTCATTGATGCTGTATTCCATGCCGGCACGCTCTGCTGCTTGCTTAAGTGCTGTTGTGGCAAGCTCCCATGCTTCATCTGTTCCAATACTTTTTTCTGGTCGTGTAGAAACGGCAATTTTATATTCAAAGCCAAAAATTTGCATAAGATCGCGAATAAGTGCAACAATATCTAAAATTTCATCTTCAAGTTGCTCTGGTGCGCATAAAATATGTGCATCATCTTGTGTGAATTGGCGCACACGCATAAGACCGTGTAACGCTCCACTCATTTCATGCCTGTGTACAAGACCCAATTCAAAATATCGCTGTGGCAACTCTCTATAGCTGCGTAAAGCGTTTTTATAGATGAGCATATGCCCAATACAATTCATGGGTTTTACGCCATAGGCATCGTCTTCTATATTGGTAAAGTACATATTTTCGCGATAATTATCGTAGTGACCAGAGGTTTGCCATGTTTCTACACGTAACAATTGCGGCCCTTGTACAATATCATACCCACGCTTTAAATGCTCTTTACGCCAAAAATCTTCTAAGATGGTACGCATAAGCATGCCTTTTGGCAACCAAAAGACCATACCCGGTGCCACATCTTCATGAAATGTGAACATTTCAAGCTCACGCCCAACCTTTCTGTGGTCACGGCGCTTAGCTTCTTCTATGCGGTGCAAATATTCCTTAAGGGCTTTATCTTCCGCAAAGGCTGTTCCATAAATACGTGAAAGCATTTTGTTTTTTTCATCACCGCGCCAATAAGCACCAGCCACTGAAAGCAATGTAAAGGCTTTTACAAACCCTGTATGCGGTAAATGCGGCCCACGGCAAAGATCCATAAAATCACCGCAAGTATACAAAGACACTGTATCTGATGGAATGCCAGCTATAATTTCGGCTTTATATGTTTCACCAAGTTCAGTAAAATGCGCAACAGCAGCCTCTTTTTCCATAATTTTATGGGTAAAGGGCATGTTAGCCTTAATCATAGCTTGCATTTCTGCTTCGATGGCAGGAAAATCTTCAGGCGTAAAGGGTCGGGCTGCATCAAAGTCATAATAAAAACCTGACTCAATAGAAGGGCCAATAGTTACCTTGGTACCGGGGAAAAGCTTTTGTACAGCTGCAGCCATAATATGCGATGTAGAGTGACGCAAAAGGTCAAGACCTTCAGCACTGTCTATAAAAATAGGAGTAAGTTCTTTAGTTCCTGCAGGTATAGGAGCAGAAAGATCAAGCAATGTACGCTCTTCACCGTCTACGACAATACTTGGTGATATAGCACAAGCCACCACACTTTTAAACTTTTTACCGCTTAAAGCTGCCTTTACGGCATCAGCACACAGTGCATCTTGTGCCACTTCTATTTCGGCTTCGTTTATTTGCACATTCACAAAAACTCTCCTCTGCAGACTGTAACGCTAATGCACTTCAATCTTAAAATTATATATATGCCGTGTTTATATGGCACTGTAATACACAAAAAGGGGAGGCATAACCTCCCCTTTATAATGGTGTAATTGGTAGGAACGAGCAGACTTGAACTGCTGACCCCTTCCATGTCAAGGAAGTGCTCTAGCCACCTGAGCTACGCTCCTACATTCTAGGCAGACAAGTTTCTAACCTGCGTTGCTCATTTCGTCAAGGATTTTATACGATATTTCATATATATTTATCAAATAGGTTCAATCAATCCTTGTCATGCTCTTACGCATTATCAAGCGTAAAATAGATATACATTCATAGAGCTGTTACAAGGTGACAAACCTTTGTAAACGCGCAAGACTTTCTTCTTTTTGTAAAGCGGCCATAACTTCAGGTAAATGTGGTCCGCCCATATATCCAAGCAAGGCCACACGTAAGGGCGGGCCCACCTGTTTAAATTTAAGACCACTTGCTTGCACAAAATCTTGTAAACTTACCTCAAGAGCTGCAGCACTAAAATCTTCAACCTTGGCAAAATGCGCGCAAAGAGCATCTATAAGGGCTGCATTTTCACTTGAATGGGCCTTTTTTAAAGCATTTGCATCATATTCTAACTCTGCTGCGGGCACCAACATAGGTTGTAAGGCTTTAGCCAACTCCACAAGGGTATTGGCCCGCTCACGAAAAAGAGGCACAATCTCCTGCACACGTAAGTTACTCACATCCACAAAACCCAAAGCCTTCACAAAGGGCATAGTACGCTGTGCCAATGTTTCAATGGGTAAGGCACGCAAGTAATGAGCATTAAGCCATTGTAATTTATCAGGATCAAAAGCAGAAGGCGAAGCATTTAAATTATCGCCATCAAAAATATGTATAAGCTCGTCAGTGCTAAAAATTTCTTGATCTCCATGAGACCATCCAAGACGTACCAAATAATTCACCAAGGCTTCTGGCAAAAGACCATCTTGTTCATACTCAATAACAGCACGCGCCCCATGACGTTTAGAAAGCTTTTGCTTATCAGGCCCCAAAATCATGGGTACATGGCCAAAGCGCGGCAAAGCAAGACCCAAGGCTTCATAAATAAGAATTTGACGAAACGTATTAGATACATGATCGTCTCCACGCATAACATGCGTAATATGCATATCATAATCATCTACTACCACAGCCATGTTATAGGTGGGCATGCCATCGGCACGGCGAATAACCATGTCATCAAGCTCACTTATTTCTACAGCCAAGGGGCCTTTAACCATATCGTCAAAATGCACCCTACCTGATGTTGGCGTTTTTAAGCGCACACAATGCCCTTCACCATGACCAAGATTTTTATCTCTACAACAACCGTTATAGCGTGGCTTAAGCCCCTTGGCTCTAGCCTCTTCACGCATAGCTTCCACTTGTTGCGGTGTACATGAGCACCAATAGGCCTTATCTGTTGCAAGGAGTCTATTTACATATTCATCATAAATAGCCGATCGTTGCGTTTGATATGTGGGTTCTCCATTCCACTGAAGACCTAGCCAACGCATGGAAGCCAAAATAGAATCGGTATATTCTTGTTTTGAGCGCTCAAGATCTGTGTCTTCTATGCGTAGATAAAATTCACCACCAAAGTGACGTGCAAGTAACCAACAAAAAATAGCAGTGCGCGCACCGCCTATGTGTAAATGCCCTGTAGGACTTGGAGCAAAACGAGTAACAACCTTGGACATAGTATTTCTCCTCATAGCAATATATACTCATATTCACAAACTGTTGAACATTTTTTGACAATAAATCAACAACATATTTTACAATATATCAAACAGATTCCACTCGGCGAACACCCTCAACCATCTTCACAAGCGTACGTTCCACTACCCCTTTAAGGGTTTTACTTGATTTAGGACAGCCACTACATCGACCAAGAAGACGTACCCGTACAATACCGTCAGGTGTAATTTCCACAAGTTCAATATCTCCACCATCTTGTTGTAACACAGGGCGAATAAGCATTAAGGCCGCCTCAATATTTTTTTGCATCCTTCCTCCCAATACACATACTCTATAATCGAAATTGAAAAATACGTTTTCAAGCATTTTTATAAAAGCATAGAGCTTATTTTTTCATGTCAGCCTTGTTACGAGGGGAAGGGGCTAAAGTCAAGCCATTTAGATGTACATTACGTATATATTCTACGCAGTACACTGTATACATAAAGTCCATACATACTGTACATTCCTTAACAAAAAAAATATAACACCCTATTTTTATAAAGAAAACTACAACACATTTTCTACAGAAGAATATTGACGTACATAACTAAATATGATATGCAATTATGGTCTAAAAAAATTTATTATTCTTATAACTTTTTTAGCACTACAACATGTACATGAAACTTTTGTGAGTACATTTAAAATACAAAACTATACAAAACCCCTGCATTTTAAGAAAAATGTATATAAATCTTTAATGAAGTGCATCATTTTTTATAGTTACTGACACAAGTAAAGCCTACACATTCATGCGTAGGCAATTCACATTAAAAATGCACATGTAAAAATTACATTGTTTTTTGGGCTAATGCACAAAATATCGTTACACACAATATTACATACCTCTTTTTAAGGAGTTTCCCATGTCTAATACATTAAACTTTGTTGAGCCAGGCAATGCTGTAAGACCTATTTCAGGTAGCTTTACCATAGCACAATCAGAAACAAAATTTCTTGTATTAGCGTGTAAGGATACAAATGGTATTATATCATATGGTGATGCTAAGGGCACCTCTACTGTTTTCGCCATGGAGCATGGTACCTTTACCGTAACGCCCACCAACATAAAAAGCATAGATACAGAAAGTGGCGAAACCTTAGTAAAAGTAAATTACACTTTTACATTAAATAGTACTCATAGTGATATTCAATCACTTGCTCATGACGCTGAAGGCATTAATCCCTTCACTACAAACTTTACTTTTATTCGTCAGCAGCAAGGTATGACCGGTGTGGATGATACTCCCATGGCTACGGCTAATGTTATGCTTGAAGTGAAGGGAACCAATGATGCCCCTATCATCAACATATGGCAGCACAGTTCCACTATCATGGATCTTGAACACACTAACACTGCCGTCGGTAAAATTCTCTTTACAGATGTGGACGGTGATAGTCTAAGCATCGAAGTTAATGGTACCAACGTTAACAATGCTCAAGATGCAGAGCCCACGACCATTGAAGGCCTATACGGAACTCTTATCCTTGAAGCTGACGGTAATTATACCTACACGGCCAATGACCACACACAACTTACGGACGGTCAAAGACGTGTAGACACATTCACTATCAAAAGTGATGACGGTACAACCACAGTAAGTAAGGCTGTGAGTTTTACCATTGTAGGTACCAATGATGCCCCAACAATTGATTTTTATGACACACCTGATGCCGACGCATTTAAGGGTTTAGATCCTGAAAATGGTAGAATCAGTTATCTTTTAGTCAATGACCTTGGTACCGCATATGTGGGCAAAGCCTCAGGCAGCACTGTTACCTATACCACCGAATATGGCATAGTGAAGTTTATGACTCAAAAAGACGGCAGTGTGACCTATAGCTTTGCGCAAAATAATGACCATCCTGCCATTTCCCTACTTGCAGAAAATGATGAACTGGCCTTACCCTTTTATGTGCAATCACGTGATGCCCAAGGGCTCCTTTCTCATTCGTTAGATCTTTCCATTCGTGCCACAGGCATTGCCGTTGAAATTGATACCAAGGAAGACTTAGATATAAGCGATACGCTTGTTGTAGGCACCATAAGTGCGCCCAATGGTGAACTTGTGGCCTCTGGTGCTGGACGCAACGCTGCAGGAGATGATATACATACCACCTCTCCCGCCACAAATTATGCCGGCAAACTTGTAACAAAGGGCACCATAAGTCTTGCTCAAGATAGTGAAACCATTCAAAAATATAGCCTCTTTATGGGTGATGAAGAATATACAGGTACTACTCGCGGTGCCACAACTACGTATGTAACAGAATATGGCACCATGACCATTAGCAAAACAGCCGTAGGCGCCAATTATACCTTCACCCTAAGCAAAACGAGCGATGTAGTAAAAGCCCTTGATCATAATGATTCTTTTACCATTCCTTTTGAAATTCGCGGATTCACAGACGGAAAATATTCTGAAATTTCTCAAAACTTACATCTTAGCATTACCGGCACCAACGATAAACCCATCTTAAGCATCATACGCCATGCCAATGATGTGACAGTTAATGCCAATGAGCATATGTACGACAGCGTTGCTACGGGCAAGATAACCATTGCCGACGCTGATGCCGGTGATAGTTTTATGCAACAAACCCTAAGCGGCAAGGCTACACTTGTGCCCAATGTTATAGCACAAGAAACTCCTGATTCTGTGCAAGCTGAAGGCACTATACTTATTATCGAAGGTAAATATGGTAATCTTACCATACACAGTAATGGCGACTATACCTATGCCCTGGCCACAGATGGCCCACAAGCTATTGCCCTTGCAGGCCTTGCACACAATGCCAGAGCAACAGAAACCTTTACCATTACAACTACTGACAATTTTAATGCTTCGCATAGCCAAAATGTAGCCTTTACCGTCATAGGCACGCATGATGCCCCCATGGTGGTTGACGCAGACGGAAGCCAGCTCTTAGAAGGTGAAACAGCTCTTAGCCTTAACTATATTAACTCAGGGTATGGGCGTAATGCAGACGGTACTCTTGTTGTTAACGCAAGTCCTGAAGAAGAAAATGCTTTTTATACGGCAAAGGCAGCCACGGGATTTATTGCCGTAAACGAATTTGATGCCCGCGATGTAATCGCACCTGTGTTATATGATGCTGAAGGAACTCTTCTTACCGGCGTTACTCGAGGAACTGTCACCACCTACACTATAGCGAGCGAATCACCTGATTCTGCGTATGCAGAAAAAATTGTGTTCACCAGAGTTACAAAGGATGGACAATTGGGCTTTGAAGTAAGCTTTAGCAAGGTTGGTGATATAGACTTTGGCAATGAAGAAGAACCTTCAACTAAAGAATATACCTTCGCTGTTAAGGATACATCTGGCCTTGAAAGTGAAGGCGTTATCCTTGCCATTGACCAACAGTACAGCTCTGCCATGCCAAGTATTACAATCCAGAAAGTTAGCGATTTTACGGTATATAGCGATACTGAAGATACCAATGCAAGCTTTAACATTTCTTTACTAAGCACAGAAGATACACGCTTGCATATGCAATCAACTTTGCTTGAAGATACCCCCCAAGAGCTCACGGACTCTACCCCCACGATTATTGAAGGTAAATATGGTAACCTTGTATATGACAGTTCCAAAGAACCTCAGTATACCTATATATTAGCAGATCCAGATGCTGCAGCCGAAGAACATTCACAAGCATGGAATGTGGCCCAATTACAATCATCCCTTGATTACGCTAGGGAGAGTTTTACTCTTACTGCCACCTCTACATTTGGGCAAAATATTACCGAAAATATTGACATCACAGTGTACGGAGAAAATAGAGCCCCAGAAGTAAGTATTAATCCTATTGACGAAAGCCTCGTAGCCGCAGGTCTTGGACGTAGCGCAAGTGGCAGTGAACATACCAATGTAAACCTTGCTTATGCCGGTAACCTTGTGGCATCTGGAAAAATTGATGTAGTTGATGTTGATAAAGAAAAAACTACCTTTACTTTACATCGTAATGGTGAGGAACTTATCGGCATTACTAAGGGACTAAATACTACCTTTACCCTTGATGAAGGCACCCTTTTGCTGACACAAACAAACACAGGATACACCTATAAGTTTACCATGAATAAAAATGCCGAAGCGATAAAAAGCCTTGATAAAGATGGAGAACTAGACATAAACATAGATCTACAAATAACTGATCTTAGCGGCAATGCTGCAGACCCTGCCTCCTTAACCTTTACCATTATCGGCACCAATGATGCCCCCGTCATGAGCTTTAGCCATGCCAGTGATCTTATAGTTTCTGCAGTGAGCGATAGTGAAAACGCACCTCCCAATGATAACTCTGTAAGCTCTGAAATTATCCTTGTGGACGATGCAAATGATAGTCATAGCTTTACAATAACACGTGGTAAAGACTCTACAACTCTTGGTGAAGAGCCCGGAAAAATTACGTTACAAGGTGCTTATGGCGATATAACCATTGACACCACCGGCGAAAAACCAAGTATGACCTATACCTTGGCAGAAGAAGGGACACAATATGCTGCAGCCCTTGCCCTTGGCGATACCAAAACAGCTAAGGAGAGCTTTGTCATTACCGTTACTGATGCAGAAGGTGTGGCACGCTCACAAACAGTCACCTATACTGTACGCGGCAGCAATGACTTTAGCCCAGAATTTTCAAACATAACATATGGCGCAGCTGCCCTTAATGATGCAACACTCAAAGCTGCAGGCTTTAACGATGCCAGCAATAGAGCCTATGCCGGTGACCTTGTTGCCAAAGGATCATTGGTAGCAAGTGATGATGATAAAGATTCTTTAACCTTCTCTGTAGCAGATTCAAGTATATTATTAGGCGATCCTGTGGTGAGAGGCACAACAACCACCTACACCATAACCTTACCAAATAGTGACGAAGCCATCGGCACCTTAAGTATTGTTAAGGCAAATACCACCACCTCAAGTTATACATTTACGCTGAGCAAAACCAATAGCCAAGTTCAAGAGTTAGTATCACAAGCAGAGGCCGATAAAGCTTCTGCTGCCGGTGAAGATGTGCCCCCAAGTAGCCTTGTCATTACTATTCCTTTAATGGTCAGCGACGGGCGTGGCGGCAGTGATAGCGGAGAAGAGCATCAATTACAATTCACCGTGCAAGGTTCTAATGACGGCCCCATACTTGCGCTTGACGAAAATGCTGATACAGATGTTATTGCCCTTACAGAAATAAGTGCCACAGGTACTGTGCTCTTAACAGATCCTGACTCACCGGCACCTGATAACAGCGTTGATGCAGATAGCTACGTCTTTAGCATTAGTTATGGAAGAACCAAGGCTGTGCAAGACGAACATGGTACAGTAACCATTAGTGGCAAATACGGCGACCTTGTTTTTAACCCTGAAACCCTTTCATACACATACACCCTTGGCAAAACCACAGCGCAAGAAAATTCCACAAAACTCTTAAAAGAAGGGCAAGAAGTTAACGATAACTTCATCTTAAGCGCCACCGATGCTGACAAACTCACAGACACCCTCCCCTTAAGCTTTACCATTACAGGTAGCAACGATGCACCAGAGGTGCTTAATGCCAGCATACCTGATGCCCTTATTATGCCTGGCGTTGGTCGTAATGGCGCAGGCCTTGATGCTCATGATGCTTCCGGTATTTCTGCTAACCTTGCCTATAAGGGAGATTTTATTTCAAAGGGAACAGTAACAGTTAAAGACTATGACGTACAAACCCTCACATATTCTTTAGACGGATATGAACCCACAAAAATTTCTGGTGCCACGAGCTTTTACACCACAGAATACGGCACCCTTGCGCTTACAAAAACAGCCGCAGGTGTAAGTTATAGCCTCACTCTTGATGTACAAACACCTGCATATCAAGAGCTTATAAAGCTTACCCACAATGAAACCCTGCCCATTGGCTATACCATCAATATTTCAGACGGCACACATATTACAGAGCACGATATTGCATTTACTGTCACCGGTACAAACACTGCTCCTGAATTTATTCACGATGCAAGCACACATAGTATCAGCCTTGGGGCCGTACAAGCAAATATTGAAGATGCAGAACATATTAGCATAAACTATGCTGCCAGTGATGCAGACGGAACCATTGCTCAAATGAGTATTAGCATACATGGCAAAACAGAAAGCTTTACAGCTGTAGACATGCAAAATAACTTTACAGAAGGAGCCCTTCTTGTAGAAGGCACCTATGGTAATGTATATGTGGGTGCTGATTCTCATATTGTATATGAGGTAGGTGTTAGCGATGCACAAAAAATGGCCTTACAAAGCATTACAGCCCATAAGCAAGTAGCAGATAATATTACCCTCACGGTGTTTGATAATGACGGAGCTAAGGCCACACAAGTGATTAAAAACACCCTTGTGGGCAGCGATGTTCCCCTCGGTCAAGATGAACTTGTGCTTAAAGCGGCCTCCGGCAATACTTTCGTTATTGAAGATGGTATTGGTCGCAATGCACAAGGGGTAGACATCACCACAAGCACAACCATTGATCATGAACTTGCCTATGTTGGCGATTTTACAGCCAGTGGTAGTGTGACTGTGCATGCAACGTACAAAAATGAAGGATTACACATTAATGATGACTATGGCACAGTGCATGGCAATACCACAACATTTACTATCTATCATGATGCCATAACACAGACTGCCCCCATAGGTTCTCTTGTATTAACTAAAACTGCCGCAGGCTATTCATATGTGTTTACAGCCAACAAACACGCCCTTGATGGTCTAGCCCACGGTGAAGAGCATGTTATTAATCCGCAAATTTCTCTTGGTGATACTCATGTAAGTATAGATGTGCCCATTACCATTAGGGGAACCAATGATGCCCCAGAAGTGTTAATTAAGGCCACGAACAATGACTTTGACGTGCTTGAAGCCGAAGAACCTAGCATTGCAGCTGCTTCTGGCACCAATGATACGGTCAGCGGCACCATACACATGCACGATGTTGATGATAATATGCAATACATAACCATCAATGGACAAAAACTCACAATACAAGCTGCACCAGAAGAGCAAACCATTGAAGGCACATATGGTAATTTAGTCATAATGCCCCCAGCATCTGATGATACTCATTATTCCTACACCTATGCCCTTGGCGTTACCGATGCACAAATTGCAGCCCTTAAAGCGCATAGCAATTTTAATGAGCAGCACGAAGTCTTTACCCTTGAAGCCTTTGACGACCGCGGTGCTTCTACTGCGCAAAATATAGTCGTTAATATTGGCAGACATGGCGCGCCTACGCTTACTGTAGACAATGCACAAACCACAACAGAAGATGCAAACCTATACGATAATCTTGACAGTGAAAATGCTCCTGTAATTGGCCTTGATACTAACACAGTTACAGGTTCTTTTGCTATTGGCACTATTTCTGGCATAGACGTAATTGAAGTTACAGGGGCCACTGGCACACGTTATGACTTTAATAGCATAAGTGCAGAATTACTTGCTACCTTACGTATTGACGGCACATATGGCACCTTCAGCAATTTTGCCATGGAAACCATAGATGATGTAGCCACCATTACCTACACCTATACGCAATATGTAGACGCACCTCACAGCGGTGAAAGCTTAGAAGATTCTATAGATGTGCGCATTATTGATGCTGCCGGTGTTGTTTATGGCAAGGAAAAATTGAGCAATACCATAATTGATATGGATGATTCTACAGCTTCAAGTGCTGCTAATGATGCCCTCAACTTTACTTCCGGTGATAACCATCAATTATTATTGCCGGGAATACTTGCAAGCAATAAAGCATATGCCGGAGATATTACCACCACAGGCAAGGTTACCGGTACAGAATATAATGATGCGCACGCAAGCTTTAGCATGTATGACATGCACGGCGCAGCTATACCTAGCGAAACCCATGGTATTTATACCAAATTCTTTTCTGAATATGGCACCATTACCCTAACGCAAACCGCCACCGGCATAAATTATTCCTTTACTCTTAATAAGGATCACGAAGATTTTAAAGAATTACCTCAAGGTTTTACAACATCATTCCCCTTTACTCTTGTAGTCTCAAAAGAAGGCGTAGAAGTAGGACGCGAAGATGTAGGTATTATCGTACGTGGTACCAATGATGCTCCCACAGCATACATAGAACATCTTCACCAGTTAGAAGGAAAAATCATTGTAGAAGATATTGATATTGATGATACTCATTCCTTTGCCATAAGCTATGGGGCAAAAACAGTAAAGGTAGCCGATGATACAGGCTCCATGAGCATTGCCGGAAAATATGGAGACCTTGTCTTTAATGAAAATACCCAAACATATGAATATATTTTAGGCGGCTCAAGCACAGCGCAGCAAAATGCCTACGCTGCCCTGCCAGAAGGTGAAGAAAAACAAGAAACCTTCTACATAACCACCACAGATGCCACAGGTGCCTTTGTTAAAACACAAGTCATTATACAAGTTTCTGGACAAAATGATGCATTTGTGCTTGGCAATGATGATCTTAAAATGCATGCGCTACAAGAACCAGGAGTGGCAACCAAGGCCGTTAGTGGCTTTTATACCTTCACCGATGTAGACGGTGATAAGCCCATATTTGGCGATGTTACCTTCCGCGGCAATGCTTCAAATTTCGATAGTACATATGAAGTAAGTGGTGTTCTTAAGGGAACTTCAACCGTATACGAAACACAATATGGCACCTTAACCCTCACACCTGCTGTCGGACGTATTAACTATACCTTTAAGCTCAATGATAAATCCATTGACATACAAGAGCTCGGCAATGGTGAAGAATTATCATTATACTTTACGCTAGATGTAAGTGATGGCCAAGCTGCCAGTGAAACCCCATCCATAGCCATTACTGTTACCGGAACCAATGACGTACCAAGCATACAGCACGAAACGTTTGACAACATGGTAGTAGGATACGATGCTAATCTTGCAATGTCATCTACAGGAACTCTTGACATTACAGACCTTGATACCAGCGATACCCACATAATTGCCGTTACTGCTACCAATAAAGAGCACATGTCCTTCGTATACGGTACAGACAGTACCGCCCTGCGCGGAACCTATGGCACGCTTACCATCGACGCTCAAGGTGAGTATGCATATTCATTAATCCATGCATCAGATGCCCAAATTAAAGCCTATGAAGCCCTTGCCACTGGCGCTAAAGCAACAGATAAGTTTACTGTTACTGTTAATGATGGCAATGGTGGCACAAGCACCAAGGTCTTAACGTTCAACGTAATAGGAAATGAATTAGCCAGACCTGCTTCCCTTGAGGCAGCAAATGATGACGTTCTTATGATACCTGAGGCAGCTATGGTCTCTGTTGCACATATTGATGCTGAGTTACTACAGGCTAGCCCGATGAATAGTGGTGTGGATAATGGTGTAGAAATCAGCTACTCGACTACAAATGCCCAAGGCAATCCTATTGTAGCTCCGGATAATTATGAAACACCTTACACAAACGAAACCTATGTATCTGGTCATTTTCAATTTGACACATATCAATCACCCTATAGCTATGCAGCTAAAATTGCAGGCACTGACACCATTGTTACGGAAGAAAATGGGTCACTTACCCTTAACGGAACGTATGGTTCTCTTACTATTTACAGTTATGGCTCTGTATCATATGGTCTTAGCACATATGGCGAACAATATGAGGCCCTCACAGCCCTTGGAGCTGATGGGCAGGGTGCAGAAAGTTTTATCATCTATATCACTGACGGTTTAGGTAACACCTATGAAGAAGAAATACACCTTATAGTGCATGGCTCCACAGGAGATATACCGGCTCAAGTGGAACTCATACCAACGTCAGATACAAATCTTTTTGCTGCCGGTGTTGGACGTGACGAAAATGGTGAAAGTATTACAGACCCCGCAGGAGCCAACACCCCCTATGCCGGCAAGCTTACAACAAGTGGCTCATTTGCTGCCCTGCCTGATGTTGAAAAATACATTCTCCAAGCTAATGGCTCAAATATAGAGCCCAACATTGAGGGCAATATCTATACCTATGACCTTAATTCCTATGGCCAACCAAGCTATGGAACTCTAATCTTAACAAAAAATGGTAATACCTTTGATTATACGCTCACCCTTAATCCAGAAAACAGTAGTATTAAAGCACTAGCCCTTGATGAAGAACTTGGCTTAAATCTTACAATACAGGGTGTCAATGACAAAGGCTTTGCAGGTGCAAGTAGTGCCATTGATGTTACTATCACCGGCACCAATGATGCTCCTGAAATCATGGCTCAACTTGTAACTATACCGATGAATCTAAATTTAGGGCAATCTTCCATCACATTCCCTCTGTCTGCCATAGATTATGATACATTGCATGGAGAGCAAGGAAGCACACAAGAGGCTGTTACCCTAAGTGCTTACTCTGCTCATCTTCCCGGTCATGTTGTTACCGAAGAGAATAATGCGTTCATCATTAACGGACTATATGGTAGGCTCGAGCTTAGTGGCAATGAATATGGAGGAAAAAGCTACACCTATAGGGCGTATACTGAAGAGGATGGAGTACTCTATGATGCTATAGAAGCCCTTGGTGAAGGAAGAGCTTTTGAAAGCTTTGCCATTACCGCCACCGACCCCCACGGCGCTAGTAGCACCGAAAATCTGAATTTCAACATCATTGGAGCAGGCGACCTTACTCCTGTGGGCCACATAGAAGCCCAAACCATGATAGCTTCAGGCATTGGGCGTGAAGCAGACGGAAGCCTTTCTGCTGACTTAAGCACTCCATACACAAGTACTCCCCTAAGCGGACAAATTACCGTAACAGACCCAGCCGGGGGTGAACTTGAATATGTGTTATATCTAAGCACTGGCCAATCAATTGTGATTATAGAAAGTGAAAAAGAAGGTCTCAGTACTGTTTTCAATACCCCCTATGGCAAATTAGCAATTACCCCCAATGCCAGCGGTGCCCACTATACCTTTAGCGAATATACCGAAAGTACCCTTCCTGCAATCTATAATACTGGCTTTCCCACTTCGTTAGAACTATTACTGCAAGAGCAAAGTGTGAGTCCCTTTGTTTTACGCGCGGTCAATAGTGAAGGTGAAGAATTGGTCTTACACTCAACGCCCGCAGACTTCATTACCCTTGAAGGAAGCAGGGATGCCATAACCCTTGACCTAGAGCATTACGGTAATACTGATTATGTTAACGGCATTGTAGCCCCCGATGATGTAAGCACTGAACATGACGAACATATGGTTACTGGCGTTCTTCATATTACAAATCCAGATGCCTTCGCTAGCTTAGCTTTTCCAAACTATAGCGCCATGCATGATGCAAATGGTGTCAGAGTAAACCTTGAACCTGATCCCAATAATCTTTATGCCGACAGCATAACGATTGAAGGAACGTACGGCAATTTAGTTATTACTTATCAACAAGGTCAACAATTAGCTAATTTTACCTATGAACTTGCCAAAGACGGCCCTCAAGCAGATGCACTAGTAGCCCTTGGCCAAGCAGGGCAAGCCTTTGAAAACTTCACCTTCTTTGCCACTGACTCCCTAGGAGTTGAAAGCGCGCAAGAAATGCACTTTACTGTACATGGTTCCGCAGGAGACATACCTGCTGCCGTTGTAGTTACACCCATTGATGATACCCTCATTGAGTCTGGCGTTGGCCGTAATGCCGATGGCTCCATAAGCGATAACCCAAACCTTGCCTATGCCGGAGACCTTACAGCCACAGGCAAAATCACCCTTGCTGCGGGCATTACGGATGTGGCCTTTGAGCAAACGGTGTTGTCTGGAAATCTAGAAGAACAAACACTACGTTTACAACCTGAAATAGAGGGTAATACGCTTACCTATACTGTATATCATCCTCAATACTATTCTTACCAGCATTATGCTTTTGCCACCTTAGTTCTTACCAAGGAAGATGGCGGATATAACTATACCCTTACTTTAACAGATACTATTCAAAACACAGCTCTTCATGACTTTACAGACCTACAACTCAATGTCATGGGCGTTAATAGCGAAGGTTTTGCCGGCACGCCAACAGCATTTACCTTCAGCATAACAGGCACCAATAATAATCCCATCCTTCAAGCAGGCACAGCTACAGGAAATGATATACATATATCCTATGGAGAAAATACTGCCATTGGAGGCTTAGTAAAATCTGATATTGATTTCCCCATAGTTAACGGACAGATGACCAATGAGCTCCCAACTCTTAGCGGCATATCCTTACACAATTCCTCTTCCATCAGTACGGAAGAGGGCACTACCCTAACCATTGCCGGTAAGTATGGCGTTTTGGTTTTAGATACAAATATCATGACTCCTAACAACTACACCTCCACATACACTTTATATACAGAAGCTGACGGCAATAACTATGATGCCTTAGCAAATCTTGCTGACAATTCCAAAGCTGTAGAAACTTTTGAAATCACCGCCACTGATCCGTATGGCGCAACCACCACTGAAACCTTAAGTTATAACCTCCACAAAGGAGCTACGCCTCTTGAAATAGAGATTACCCTTAATGAAACAGACACAAGCCTTATTACCGCAGGCTTTGGCCGCGATGAGCAAGGCGCTTTGAGCAGTGAT
This sequence comes from uncultured Desulfovibrionaceae bacterium, assembly GCA_964371825.1. Classification (GTDB taxonomy): domain Bacteria; phylum Desulfobacterota; class Desulfovibrionia; order Desulfovibrionales; family Desulfovibrionaceae; genus CAYJAD01. Next base: position 2,472 of record CAYJOQ010000005.1, on the reverse strand, counting down.
GCCAATGCAGAATATGCAGGCGACCTTACAGCCAGTGGTAGCCTTACTGTAAGCGGTACTACTCAGTATAGCGTTAAGCTTCTCAATTCTCCTGTTGAAGGTATCATACAAGGCAATACAACTACCTTTAACCTCGAGCATGGTAGCCTTGTCTTCACAAAAACAGCTCAGGGTTATGACTATGAATTTACGTTAAATCCAACATCTGGAGCACTCACATCACTAGCACAGGGCGATATTTTGCCCATTAACCTAGGTATTTCTATTGTCGATACAGCCACAAATACTAGCCAACAGAGCACCCTTTCCTTTGAAGTTCTAGGCACCAATGATGCTCCTGAAATCACAATGCAAACTGCGCCTGTAACGGTAAATTTAAACTTGGGACAATCTCAGTTCTTAGGATTTATGTCTGTCATGGATAGTGATACATTGTATGATGGGCAAGGAAGCACACAAGAAACTGTTACCCTAAGTGCTTACTCTGCTCATCTTCCCGATAATGTTGTTACCGAAGAGAGTAATGCGTTCATCATTAACGGACTATATGGCAAACTTCAGATTTTCCCCAATGAATATGGGCTTGGTACTTACATCTATCTGCCTTATACTGAAATGGATGGGCCACTCTATGATGCTATAAAAGCCCTTGGTGAAGGAAGAGCTACAGAAAGCTTTACCATTACCGGCGTTGACCCGCACGGCGCTAGTAGCACAGAAAATGTGAGTTACAACATCATTGGAGTAGGTGACCTTACTCCTGTGGGCCACATAGAAGCCCAAACCATGATAGCTTCAGGCATTGGGCGTGAAGCAGACGGAAGCCTTTCTGCTGACGTAAACATTCCATACACAAGTACTCCCCTAAGCGGACAAATTACCATAACAGACCCAGCCGGGGGTGAACTTGAATATGTCCTATATTACAACTCTGGCCAACAGATTATGATTATAGAAAGTGAAAAAGAAGGTCTCAGTACTATTTTCAATACCCCCTATGGCAAATTAGCAATTACCCCCAATGCCAGCGGTGCCTACTATACCTTTAGCGAATTTACAGAAGATGACCTTCCCTACAACAATCACTTCATAGAAAATCTTATACAAGGCCACCAAATTAGCCCCTTTATTTTACGCGCGGTCAATAGTGAAGGTGAAGAGTTGGTCTTACACTCAACGCCCGCAGATTTTATCACCCTTGTGGGAAGCAATAATGCTATAACCTTTGACCTAGACTATAGCGGTAATACTGATCATGTTAGCGCTTTTGTGGCTCCCGATGATGTAAGCACTGAACATGCCGAACATATGGCTACTGGTATTATTCATGTTACAGATCCAGAAAGCTTATACGGATGGCCTAACTTGAGTGCCATGCATGATGTAAATGGCGTCAGAGTAAACTCTGTACCTGATCCCAACAATTCTTATGCCAACAGCATAACGATTGAAGGAACGTACGGTAATTTAGTTATTACCTATCAACAAGGGTCTTCTTATACTCATTTTACCTATGAGCTTGCCAAAGACGGCCCTCAAGCAGATGCACTAGCAGCCCTTGGTCAAGCAGGACAAGGCTTTGAAAACTTCACCCTCTTTGCCACCGACGCACAAGGAGTTGAAAATAGTCAAGAAATACACTTTACCGTACATGGTTCCACAGGAGACATACCTGCTGCCGTTGTAGTTACCCCCATTGATGATACCCTCATTGAATCCGGCGTTGGCCGTAATGCCGATGGATCCTTAAGCGATAACCCAAACCTTGCCTATGCCGGAGACCTTACAGCCACGGGCAAAATACAGCTTGCAGCGGACATTACGGATGTGGCCTTTGAGCAAACGGTGTCCTTAGGTGTAGGTGTAGAAACACAAACAGTACGCTTACAACCCGAAATAGATGGTAATACGCTTACTTATAGCATTTATAATCCTCTAATCTATCTTTCCTCAAATTCTCCTGTGGCCACCTTGGTTCTTACCAAGGAAGATGGCGGATATAGCTATACCCTTACCTTAACAGATATTGAAGAGAATCAAAGAGCAGCTCTTCATGACATTGCAGACCTACAACTCAATGTCATGGGCGTTAATAGCGAGGGCTTTGCTGGCACGCCAACAGCATTTACTTGCAACATAATAGGCACCAATAATAGCCCCGTCCTACGAGTAGAAGCAGTTACTGATAATGATATATATATCTCCAATGGTGAAAATAGTGCCACAGGAAGTATTTTAAAAACTGAAATTGACTTCCCCATAGTTAACGGACAGATGACCAATGAGCTTGTGACTCTTAGCGGTGTATCCTTACATAATCCTTCTTCCAGCAGTACGGAAGAGGGCACTACCCTGACCATTGCCGGTAAGTATGGCGTTCTAATTTTGACTGTTCCAAATGATTTTATTTCTTATAGCTACACCTCCACATACACTTTATATACAGAAGCTGACGGCAATAACTATGATGCC
>CAYJOQ010000004.1:0-28755 GCA_964371825.1 uncultured Desulfovibrionaceae bacterium | reverse complement strand
GGGCGTGCCTTTCTGAAACACGCATGGAAATGCGTTTTTCAGCATCGACTAATTATGCAGGACTCATAATTTTAGGGTATTTTTTAGCATCATTGTAGATGCAAAAGAACACAAAGAATACGTTTCTTGTACTCTTTATATGCTTTTTGTAAACAATACATACAATATAAAGGGGGCAATAAGCAAAAAAGCTTACTCTTCGTGCATTTTAGAACCTGTTGTTCTACCGTGCAAAATCAGCTCTAGCAAGTTATCACTTAAGGCTTGCAAATCTGGTTTGGTAAACTGAGCATCAGCACCCACAGTGAAGCATTTTTTCTTAATACTGTCATTGACTAGGGAAGAGAATATAGCCACAGGAATGTCTTTGAGTACCGCATGTTCTTTAATTTTTTTACAAAGGGCAAGCCCGTCCATATTGGGCATTTCAATGTCTGCAATAATACCTTGCACTATTTGCGTTACAGGCACATTTTTTTCTTTGGCTTCCTCGCAAATATCAAGCAACATATCATACGCAACCTTACCGTCCTCAGCTTGCATAACTTCAAAACGTCCCTCTTGCTCAAGCAAACTAAATACTAAACGACGCATACTTCCTGAATCGTCAACATGCAAAATGCGCAATTTCACTTCTTGCGCCACTTCTCTATTGCTCATATCAAGATGCATAGCCATTTCTGGGCACATATCAGCCACAATTGCTTCAAGATCTAAGAGAAAAATAACCCTTTCGCTCAAGCGCACAACGCCAGTGATGGCACTGCGGCTTAATGATTGTAGCAAAGGCCCGGGGCCTTCTACATCTGCCCAGCTTAAACGATAAATTCGTGTAACACCAGACACTAAAAAGCCTGTGATAATACTATTAAATTCTGTAACTATAATTTTGCATTCGCCATCAGTATTGATGGGAGCACTATCAAGATATTTTGCCACATCCACAAGAGGCACCACGCGCCCATTACGATGCATAAATGCGCCCAAAATGGCTGGATGACGCATTTCTGGCATAGAGGTGATTTTTTGCATGCGGATAATTTCTACAACCTTCGCAACATTAAGGCCATAGTTACCCACATTATCGTCTTCTTGAACATAAAATTCTACAATTTCAAGTTCATTTGTTCCGGATTCTAGAAGAATATTTGTTTGCGCCATTGTGAAGCTCCTTTACGACCGGAAAACAATATTAGTAATTATACACACAATATAATAACGATAACTTGAGTTAGCAAGAAGTTCAAGATGAACATTTATACAAAAAAGAGCAGCACAATACTTCTCGTCATGGCAAGTAATAGTTACAATTACAATGCATTATACTTGAAATTTCGCAGATATTTGCACTGCCCTCTTATATATAAATGCCGTTTTATTATGTATTATCAACGATTATAGGGTAATTAATTTATCATCGCCCTGAATAATATGCGTTAAGGGCTCACCCATAAGTCGAATATCTATATCGCCAATGGCTTCCAATTCTTCTACCTTACCAAGCAATTCTGCGCAGCGTAAGCATGCCGAAACATCGCCACCTTCAGCTTGAAAAGTTTTAACAAGTTCACGCATTTTTTCATTTTCGCAAACTAATTGCACCGTAGCACCCCATAAAATAAGATGCACATCATCCCACCACCCTCTGCGTAAGGAGTTGGTTGCATACATAAAAACCATAAATTCTGCTGTGACGGGATTATCATTAAGCCATAGGATGTGTAATGTTTTTGACATAAAAAATTCCTTCTACCCCATGGTCGTTTATATATTTTAAAAAAATGGGAAAAGGGCCCATGTTTGCCCCTTCCCCATATACAAACTATTGTGCAAAAAGAGGATATTTACGCGCAAAGCACTCCACAGAATGACTAATAGAACCCAATTTTTTGCTATCATCAATGTTGCTTAGGGCATCTACTATCCATGCTGCCACCTGCTCCATCTCTGCTTCTTTCATGCCACGAGTGGTCAATGCCGCCGTGCCTATGCGTACACCGGAAGTAACAAAGGGAGAACGTGTTTCAAAAGGAACAGTATTTTTATTTACTGTAATGCCTGCAGCATCAAGTGCGTGTTCTGCATCCTTACCAGTAATATTCTTATTGGTAAGATCTATAAGAATCAAATGATTATCGGTTCCACCAGAAACAAGGTCATAGCCTGCATCCATAATGCACTTAGCAAGCACTGCAGCATTTTTTACAACTTGTTCTTGATACGTCTTAAAAGAAGGACGAAGAGCCTCGCCAAAAGCTACAGCCTTAGCTGCAATAACGTGCATTAACGGCCCGCCTTGTATGCCGGGGAAAATTTGACTATTCAATGACTTTGCCATGTCTTCTGAAGACAAAATCATGCCGCCACGAGGTCCGCGTAAGGTTTTATGCGTAGTTGTGGTTGTTATATGTGCATGTTCAATGGGTGATGGATGCACACCTGCTGCCACAAGGCCAGCAATATGTGCCATATCAACCATAAGCTTAGCCCCCACAGCGTCAGCAATAGCACGAAAACGCGCAAAATCAATTGTGCGTGCATAGGCTGAACCACCAGCAACGATAAGTGCTGGCTTGTGTTCATGTGCTAATTTTTCCAAATTGTCATAATCAATACGTCCGGTTTCGCGAAGAACACCATAGGACACTATGGAAAAAAGACGTCCAGAAAAGTTTACAGGGCTTCCGTGCGTTAAGTGCCCACCATGTGATAAGTCCATACCAAGCACAGTATCACCAGGCTTAATACAAGAAAAATATGCTGCCATATTCGCCTGTGAACCTGCATGAGGCTGCACATTGGCATATGCGCAACCAAAAAGCTCTTTAGCTCTTTCAATTGCTATATTTTCTGCAATATCAACATATTCGCAGCCGCCATAATATCTTTTACCGGGGTAACCTTCAGCATATTTGTGCGTCATAATGGAACCTTGTGCTTCACGTACTGATGGAGAAACAAAGTTTTCAGACGCAATAAGCTCAAGTTTGCTAACCTGACGCCCTGCCTCAAGCCCTATGGCATTAGCCACTTCTGGATCATGTAAAAGAAGTTCGTGCATACTATAATCCTTATTTATTATTTTCTACATACCAACTAGCTTGGCTTTGTGGTTAAGGCTGTAAGTACTATAACCTACGTGGTTATTTACCGCTCCAACGCTTAAACACAAGGCTGGCATTGGTGCCACCAAAACCAAAGGAATTGCACATGGCATATTCACACTGTACCTTTTCTGAGCCACTAGCCATATAATTCAAATCACATTCTGGGTCAGGATTTTCTTGATTAATAGTGCCAGGAATAATGCCTGTATGTAGTGCCATTATAGTAAAGACACTTTCAATGCCACCGGCTGCGCCTAACAAGTGGCCAGTCATAGATTTTGTAGCTGAAATACGAATATTTTGCGCATGCTCACCAAACGTAAGTTTAATGGCGCGAGTTTCGCAAGAATCATTCAAATACGTAGATGTTCCGTGTGCATTGATATGGTCAATATCTTCAGGTTTTAGTCCAGCATCACGAAGAGCATTTTTCATAGCTCTTGCCATGCCTTCACCCGATTCATGAGGTGCAGTCATGTGGAAGGCATCACAAGAAGTGCCATATCCCACAATTTCAGCATAAATGGTAGCGCCACGTTCAAGGGCACTTTCAAGGGGCTCAAGCATAAGCAAGCCAGCACCTTCACCAATAACAAAGCCATCTCTTTGCTTATCAAACGGGCGAGAAGCCTTGGTGGGTTCTTCATTATGCGTTGAGAGAGCTTTTAAAGCTGTAAAACCTGCCACACCAAGAGGCGTAACTGTAGCTTCAACACCGCCGGTAATTACGGCATCATTGCGCCCAAGCAGCATTTCACTCCATGCAGTACCTATAGCATGAAGAGCCGAGGCACATGCTGTTGTAGCCACAAGATTATTGCCTTTTGCGCCTGTAAAAATGGCAATTTGCCCAGGAGCCATATTCGCTATGAGCATAGGAATAAGAAAGGGTGATACCTTGCCAGGGCCAGATTGTATCAATTTGGTATGGTATGTTTCGATGGTAGATAGTCCACCAAGCCCCACACCTAAAATAACATCTGTACGCTCAGCAGTATTTTCATCAATAACGTAGCCTGAATCGTTCATAAGCATGGTGGAGGCAGCCACTGCAAATTGCGTAAAGCGGTCCATGCGCTTTGCTTGTTTAAAGGGCATATGGTCTTCGGGAACAAAGCCCTTAACCTCACCTGCGATACGAGAATCATATTCGCTAGCATCAAAAAGGGTGATGGGCGCAATGCCAGACTCACCAGCCACCAGATTTTCCCAAGTGGTTTCCAAGTCATTGCCAAGGGGTGTTAATGCGGAAAGACCGGTGACAACAACGCGCTTGCGGGTCATGCATGGACTCCTTAAAATTATTTACTGTTAATAATACTAATCAGTACTCAAAATCATTACAATATTAGACAGTTGCTACTCTTTTTTGCTATAGAGCTTTGATGCCTAATTACTCATTTTACAAAAACAACATTACGGCACGCCTTAAGGCTATGCCGCATATGCGCGCAAAAAAGCATTTTATGCGCACCTATCACAAGACAAAAAGCCGGAAAGTTGCCCTTCCGGCTTATGCACACTATTGCTTACCTTCAATGTAGCTAATAGCGTCTTGTACTTTTAATATTTTTTGTGCGTCATCATCGGCAATTTCTATATCAAACTCTTCTTCCATAGCCATAATGAGCTCGGTAAGGTCAAGAGAATCTGCGCCAAGATCTTCAACAAATGATGCGCCTGGCTTTACTTCTTCAGCGGAAACGCCGAGTTGTTCTACGATGATGTTGGTAACTTTTTGTGCTACGTCAGACATGGAAGCCTCCCTGTGCTTATACTTGTTTCTTTGTTAATATTAACAATACATGCCGCCATTAACGGCAAGAATTTGTCCTGTAATGTACGCGGCCTTTTCAGAAGCAAGAAATACTACTGCATTTGACACATCTTCCACCGAGCCCATGCGCTTTAAAGGAATACCTTCCTCATAAGCTTTGCGCACATCTTCCGGAAGAGCGGCCGTCATATCTGTTTCAATAAAGCCTGGGGCTACGGTATTTACCGTAATATTACGCCCCGCAAGCTCCTTGGCAGCAGACATGGTCATGCCATGTAAGCCGGCCTTGGTGGCAGCATAGTTTACCTGTCCGGCATTACCCATTTGCCCAACCACCGAAGAAATATTTACGATTCGTCCAAAGCGTTGTTTGCTCATTATTTTGGCAGCCTCACGCAAGCACACAAATGCACCGCGCAAATTAATATTTACAACACTGTCAAAATCATCATCCTTCATGCGAATAAGAAAACCGTCCTTAGTAATGCCTGCATTATTCACAAGCACATGCAAATCTACCTTGCCCTTAATATGGCTTGCAAAAAAATCTGCCACCGCAGAGGCATCGCCCACATTAAGGCAAAAAGCTTCAGCCTTACCGCCATTTTGGCAAATACTGGCTGCTACATTTTTTGCTTCTTCAGGTTTACTCACATAGGTTAAAAAAACCTGATAGCCTTCTTGCGCAAGGGCCATAGCAACGCCCTTACCTATACCGCGTGAGCCACCCGTAACAAGAGCCGTTTTGCAAAGTTCACTCATTGACTACTCCAGAACTAAAATCGTACTCACTCATACCCTAAAGCCGCACAATTTTCAATGTCTAACAATGAAAATATCTTGATTTTAAGAGCGACACTACACAAGCGTAAAAATATTTACATGCTTTTTAGCATTTGTAGTAAGCTGATTTTAATTAAAATTATATTTTTTTTACGTAATTCAGCTTTTTTTCAAAGCAACGTACATAGTAGAGCTTTTTTGTATATTTTTATACAAACTCAATAAGCGCAGCACCCCAAGTAAATCCACCACCAACACCAGCCACAAGTACGCGCTTTTGCGCTCCTAAAAGGCCTTTTTCCATGGCATCGCCAAGAGCTAAAGGCACAGAAGCTGAAGATGTGTTGCCATACTTTTCTACATTGCTAAAAACTTTAGCTGCATCTATGCCAAGGCGGCTACCTACAGCTTCAATGATACGCAAATTTGCCTGGTGAGGAATAAATAGCGAAATATCATCAAGGGTATATCCTGCTTGTTCTAAAACTTCACCGCACACCTTACTCAAATTACGCACCGCATGCTTAAACACTTCACGCCCTTGCATTTGAATAAAGAAAGAATCATCAATGCTTTGCCCATGTTCATAAGAAATATTGGTTCCGCCGCCAATGACAATAAGATCACGCAAAGAACCGTCTGCATGACAAATAACGTTAGACACACGACCAATGGCACCTGCATCAGAATGTTTGAGCACAAAAGCACCAGCGCCATCACCAAAGAGTACGCATGTTGTACGATCTTGCCAATTAACACGGCGTGTTAAAGCCTCCGTACATACAAATAACACAACGGCATCTTTGTGCGTTGTAGTAATGCATTCAATAAGCGATAGACCATAGACAAAGCCAGAGCATGCTGCGTTAAAATCCATCGCCATAACTATGCCACAATTAAGCTTTCCGGCTATGACATTGGCCGTTGAGGGACTCAAAAACTCGGGTGTACACGTGGCTACAATAACATGCGTTACATCACTTGCCGCAATACCAGCCGATTCCAAGGCCTTTTGCGCGGCAACAACACCTATATCTGAAGATTGTTCATCATCGGCTAGTATATGGCGGTTTTTAATGCCTGTGCGTGTGGTGATCCATTCATCTGTAGTATCTACCACCTTACTCAAATCGTCATTGGTGACGATACGTGAGGGAACATGAATTCCAAATCCATGGATAAAACAACGAGTAGTCATAGTTGCTGCTTTGCGCGGAATAGCGCGGCTTGTGAGAATTACAAGGCCCGACTAAATCGGGTCAATTCCTCATTGGCTATAATAGTTTCTGCAAGGCGGGCATTGGTTCCTTTACGCACAAAGGTTGCAGCCATCTTAGTGGCGTTGGCAATGGCCTTTTGATTTGACTTACCATGGCATACTAATGTCAACCCTTGCAAGCCAAGTACAGGCGCACCGCCATATTCTGCATAGTCAACTGTTTCAGCAAACTTTTTAAAAGCTTGTTTTGCTAACATTGCACCAAGAGTGGCCATAAAACCTGAGCGTAAATTTCTTTTCAAAATGCGTATGAGAGAAGCTGACAAGCCCTCGCTCATTTTTAGCACCACATTGCCCAAAAAACCGTCACAAATAACTACTTCCACATCGCCTGTGAATAAATCCCGCCCTTCACAATTACCTGCAAAGTTCATATTTTTAGCCATTTTTAGCAGCTCATAAGCCTCTTTGACTTGCGTATTGCCCTTACCTTCTTCTTCACCAATGCTTAACAAGCTTACACTTGGCGATGGATAGTCTAAAAGGTCACGCGCAAAGGCATCACCCATAAGACCAAATTGAAAAAGGTGATATGGCTTACAATCCACATTGGCTCCACAATCAAGCAATACCAAAGGCTTTTTTTCAGTAGGAAGCAATGCCGTTAATGCAGGACGCTCCACCCCTTGGATACGCCCAACAATGAACATACCACAAGCAACCGTTGCACCAGAGTGTCCAGCACTCACAACGCCATGAGCAGAGCCTTCGCGCACCAAGCGACACGCCACCTGAATAGAGGCATTTTTTTTGCGACGTAAAATATCGGAAGGTTTTTCATTCATCAGCACCACATCACTGGCATGGACAATTTCGTACTGGGCACCTTCAAGGTTCAAGCGCTCAAGCTCTGATTCTATACGTGGGGTATCACCCACGAGTAGAACAGTCAGCTCGTGCTGCTTTGAAGCCTTAATGGCACCCGGCACAACTACGGAAGGACCAAAGTCCCCCCCCATAGCGTCCACAGCAATAGTGGGGCGTATCTCCATCTAACTTTGTTCGTCAGAAGTAGACAAAACCTTGCGGCCTTTGTAAGTACCGCAGCTGGCGCAGACACTGTGTGGAAGAGTTGGCTCACCGCAATTGCAGTAAATTACAGCAGGAATAGCCACACGGTCGTGTGAGCGACGCATACCCTTTCTAGAACGGGATTTTTTGTTTTGTTGAACAGCCATTTTTTTCTCCTAGTTAGCTCGATTATTTCGAGTTTTTCACTTTGAAAGATCGCAAAGCCGCAAGACGCGGGTCTCCTTGCTCGTGGGTGCAAGAACAAGAACCTTCATTAAGGTTAATGCCACAGCGTGCACAAAGCCCCTTACATGTATTTGTGCATAAGGGCCGCAAGGGCAAGGCCAACATAAATTCTTCCCAGCAAAGTTCAGCCACATGAAGCATGGGGGTATTTCCCTCTAAATAAATATGACTGTCTGCTGCATCATAGGCATCTTCAAAATCCTCGTCCTCAGAGTCATCTTCCACAAGTAAGGGAATTGATTCACCCGGAATGGATTCAAAAGTATCTATGGTATGGGCAAGACGAGCAGGGGCATCTTCAGCACAAAGGTCACAAGGTTGCACAACTGAACCTGTTAATGTTCCACGCACAAGACAACCACCTTGCACAGGCAAGATAGTTAACTCAGCACGTAAAGGTTCAACTATGCGGCATCCCACGTGAAACTCTGCTATAGATGCGTTCCAAATATGCTGGTCATCCACAACAAGATGCAGCCCTTCTTTCGGAACGTCATTCAAAGAAATATTTTTTATGCCCATTTTATCCTCGCGAATTGAGCTTCTTACATGGGCATACCCCATGCTGTCAAGTCGCTATACCTGCTTTTTTTTACAAATCTTACCCTATCACCAAGGCCAACGCCATACCTAAAAAGACTATGGCAGCCATACGATTCATAAGAATTTGATACTTAGGGGCAGAATTAAACCACAATGCAAGCCTGCCGCCAAGTATAGCCACAAGCGAAAATACCACAAGTGCCGATGCCATAAATAATAGTCCCAGCACACTTATTTGCAAGGGCAAACTCCCCCGTGCTGGATTTGCAAATTGCGGTAACAGTGCAAGAAAAAATAATGTCACCTTAGGATTGGTAATATTCATTATAATACCACGCCTATATAGGGCACCGTAACCAACAAACACTTGCTTTTGCAAAGCTGCCACTGAGCTACCGCTTCTGAATGTTAAATATGCCAAATATACAAGATATGCAGCTCCAACGCATTTTAATACGGTATAGGCCATAGGTGACGTAGTAAAAATGGCTGCAACCCCAAAAGCCACTGCCAAGGTATGCCCCACAAGCCCAGTAATAAGACCAAGAGTAGTTACAATGCCGGCCTTTGCTCCATAAAGAGCTGACTGGGTCAACACAAAAATATTATCAGGCCCCGGCGCTATGGCAAGCACCAATGCTGCCAGTACAAAAGCAAAACCTACATCTATGGGAATCATAAAACTTTCACCATTTCAGCCAACCCTATAAAACATACCTTTTTATATATCTGAGCAAACAACATGCACCTGACTACACATAATGGCCTCAACAGCCGTAATTTTTTGTTCACGCGGCAAATGTCGAATGCGCTCTTCACACCTTGCTGCGTGAGCACGTGCACCACACAGCGCATGCGCACATAATGCCACTGGCCTGCGGCCTCGTGTATATTTAGCACCGCCACGCAACAAGCCATTATGCTGTTTAAGGCGGCGCTCCATATCTGTTGTAATGCCGCAATATAACGTTTCGTCTGCGCAGCGCACTATGTACACATACCATTTTTGCATACTTTTTGTTTACGCGTTCAAACAAATTTGTCAATGAAAATATGTAGCTTGTATGCATATATATCACTTTGCCACTAGAGTGTATTTTTAATCCTTGGCAAAGAATGAAAGTCTTCGTATACTTTGAGTTTGCAAAAAATACACGGCGCATACCGCAATGCATACATACTGCGTCTACGTTTATATATACACTAAGGAGTTTTTATGGATATACGCTTTCAAGCCGGCGGCTTTTCACAATGGAAGGGTGATGCGGCACTTGTTTTTTGTTTTAAAGGACAAGACCCTGCGCTGCTTTGCCCTGAAATGGAACATATGTCTCCGTGGCTTGCCATTGCCCCAGCTCGTCATGATTTTGATGCCAGCAAGGGAAGCATGGCTATGTTTTATGGGCATCCGCAACAAGCTGTACCCAGAGTTCTTGCATTAGGGCTTGGAGAATCCGATGATTTTACCATCGACACGTTTCGCACCTCAGTGGCCAAGGCCGTTGCTCATTGTCGTGAACTTGGTTTAGAATCCATTCTTTTGCCCGTGCCTGCGTTACAAGCACTACCCAGTGGACATTTACGCCTCATTGAAGAAGCGCTTTGTGCTGCCTTTTTAGGCCTTTACCGTTTTACTGCACACAAAAGCCCTAAGGATGACCACAAGCAAGACCCACACTGGCTGGCTCTTGGCTTTAATGAAACAAGCGTTCCTGATGCAGAGCATCGTGCCGCTCGAAAAGGGCAGCATGCTGCTGAGGGCATTATGCTTGCTCGTGACCTTGCCAATGCTCCTGCCAATGTTATGACGCCTATGGCTCTTGCCAAAGCTGCACAAAAAATGGCCAAAGAACATGCCATGATGTGTACTGTATTTAACGAACAAGCTCTTGAAGAAATGGGCTGCAATACATTACTCGCAGTAGGTAACGGATCTATACATGAATCTTGTATGATTGTGTTAGAGCATGCCCCTAAAGGCCATGAACATGACGACCCTATTATTTTTGTTGGTAAGGGGCTCACGTTTGATTCCGGAGGCATTAGTATTAAACCTGCCAGCAATATGCATCTTATGAAATGCGATATGGCAGGAGCTGCTGCCATTGTAGGAGCTATGCACTCCATAGCCCAAAGCAATATAGAAAAACGTGTTATTGCTGTACTTGCTTGCGCAGAAAATATGCCTAGTGGCTCAGCCATGCGACCTGGCGACGTTATTACTACCCTTTCAGGAAAAACTGTTGAAATTATTAACACAGATGCTGAAGGTCGCCTTGCCCTGTGCGATGCCCTTACCTATGCTCAAAATACTTGGAATCCAGAATTTATCGTTGATGCTGCCACTCTCACTGGAGCCTGCATTATTGCTCTAGGCCATGATATGGCCGGACTTTTTACCGACGATACATTCCTTGCTGATGAAATTTTCAACATTGGACAATTGGTAGGCGATAAATATTGGCGTTTACCTTTGCATGCCCCTTATGATGAAGATATGAAAAGCCATGTGGCAGATATAGCTCATGTAGGTACTCGTGAAGCCGGAGCAAGTAAGGCTGCGCTCTACCTCAAAGCTTTTATCAACAAAGATATTCGTTGGGCACATTTAGACATTGCTGGCACTGATTGGAACTTTACAAAAACTCCCCTTTGCCCTGTAGGTGCCACAGGTTTTGGTGTACGCACGCTTCTTGAGCTTGTGCGTGGCAATTAGCATAGTAAACAAACAGAGGTTTTCATGAAGGTATATTTAATCGGTGCTGGCCCTGGCGATCCTGGGCTCTTGACCATTAAAGGTAAAGAAATTTTAGAAAAAGCCCATGTTGTGGTTTATGACGCCTTGGCAAACAGCATGCTATTACAGCACGTACGCCCTGAAGCCGAACGCATATATGTGGGTAAACGCGCTAATAATCATGCTTTACCACAAGAAGATATAAATAAACTTATTATTCAAAAAGCCTTAGAAGGCAAAATTGTTGCGCGCCTTAAAGGTGGAGATCCGTATATTTTTGGACGTGGCGGCGAAGAAGCAGAAGAGTTATTAGCAGCTGGTGTTCCTTTTGAAGAAGTGCCAGGCATTTCCAGCACCATTGCAGGGCCAGCCTATGCTGGAATACCACTTACGCATCGCAGCTTTGCTTCTTCTGTAACACTTATCACCGGTCACGAAGATCCAAACAAGCCCGGTTCTGTGCATAATTGGGACGCCTTAGCCCGTTCTGCATCAACCCTTGTTTTTGTTATGGGCATGAAAAATTTGCCAGATATTGCAGCTAACCTTTGTAAAGCAGGCATGAGTGCAGATACTCCTGCTGCACTTGTGCATTGGGGAACCACCGCATATCATCGTTCTCTTGTGGCAACTCTTGGAACCCTTGCAGAAGAAGGCAAAAAGCAAGGTTTTACCAATCCTTCAGTTATTGTTGTAGGGCATGTGGTTACCCTACGTGACAAATTAAACTGGTTTGAACAAAAGCCCCTATTGGGAAAAAGTGTTGTAGTAACAAGAGCAAGAGAACAAGCCAGCGGCCTTGCCTCTAGCCTTGCAGAATTGGGCGCACATGTGATTCAATTTCCTACCATTGAAATTCATGACCTTGATGACTACAGTGCTGTTAACGAGCATATGGCACGTCTTGAACAATATCAGTGGCTAGTGTTTACTTCGGTTAATGGCGTAAAATATTTTTGGAAACATTTAGCACTACGCGAACAAGATAGCCGAGCATTACACGGCATCAAAATTGCTGCCATTGGCCCAGCCACCGCTGATGCCTTACGTGAACGAGGTATTAATCCAGACTTTATCCCAGAGCGCTATGTTGCTGAAGGAATAGTGGAAGGGATGCTTGCTCTTGGCATGAAAGGTCAAAAAATATTACTTCCGCGAGCTATGGAAGCCCGCGAAGTGTTACCCGATGAATTACGTAAGGCCGGTGCCGAGGTTCATGTATTACCCATCTACGAAACTAAGCCTGCAGGTGCTCGCAAGGATGAAGTGTTGCAAGCGCTAGAAGAAGAACGTCTAGATTGTGTTACCTTTGGTTCTTCATCTACAGTGGACAATTTTGTTTCACTCATTCCTGTAGAAAAGCTTAAGGCATATCCCAAGGTGAAGTTTGCAGCAATTGGCCCCATTACAGCTAAAACATTAAGTAATTATGGGCTCCCTTGCCATATACAGCCAGATGAGTATACCATTCCTCAATTGGTAGAAAGCTTGAAAAAACAGTTATAATTTCCAAAGTATATATATTGTGCTGCGTACTATTCCATGTACTACGCAGCACATATTTTTACTTTACGGCTTCAACAAAACCTATCCTTTGTAGCTTATGCACCATGCCTTCCACCGTTAATGAATATATTTTTTCACCATCAAAAATTTCATATTCCATGGCAAGTTCATGTTTTGGACTTTGCGCCAACCTTCGCAACAAGGGAAAAAGTTCAAGACTTGGTACCATTTCCACCGGAAATTGCGCCAAGGCATACGCAGCAAGACCACGACAAAGCACATCTTCATCTTGTAGGCCACGCATAAGCCATGCTATGCTTTTGATACATAATTGTGGACGTGCAGCTGCAAAACGAGCTACAGCAAAAAAACACGAACGGCGTAAAATAGCATGGTCACAAAAATTATCATCATGACCTGTATCCATAATATAGGAAAGCAATATGGGCGAAAATTCCTTGGCCATACGCTCACTATAGACAAGGGTTTCAGCAAACGCTTCCGGTATGCCCCAGCCTATATTCCCTGATTCTTCATTCATATGCCACATAAAGCGGCGTAAAATATTACGCGCAGCCTCAGGACTTTCTTCGGCAAGGCAGGCCAAGGAAAGCCCTAAAGCATGAGCAGCCTTATAGGTCATGGCTCCACCAAGCAACAAAAAAGAAAGCAAAGGCCCAGAAACTTCTCTGCCATCCATTGACGCAATATTTTTTGCATGCTCTTGCCATTGCGCAGATTCTAACCACTCACGCAATTTCTTTTTATTTTGTCGTAATCGTGCTACTTTTGCCATGGCGCATCCTTTATATACATTCACAAATAACGTTTACATCAATAAGATACTCAATACTTAGCAGCACCTTTTCATGGGTTGCGAAAAAAGACACGCTACCTTCAAATGCCTCTTTAAGGTGTTAATGCCTGTAGTTACAATACTCTGTAAGTTTTTCAGTGTCGACTAATTATGCTTCGTGACACCACCAAAGAACCTTGCCAATAATACGTACCGAATCAGCCAAATCTCCGCGCATATCAATTTCAATAGGCGAATAACGTTCGTTAAAACTCCGTAACACCAATACTTGCCCGGGGAGCGTTTCTAAAGCCTTTACATAGATACCATCATCTACACCTACGGCAAAAACCGCATGAGGAATAATACTTTTACGCGAAGTATCAATAAGCGTTAAATCCCCATGCTGCATATAGGGCTCCATGCTATCGCCATATATACGCATCATAACCATAGCATCAGGATTACCTTTGCGCGTAAGCCATGAACGGCGAAAGGCCATGCGTTGTAAAACTACACTTTCAGTCTCTAAACTTCCCCCCCCTGCAGAAAGCTTTGCAGCCACTAAGGGCACAGTGCAAAACTCTTGTTCAAAAGCATCTTCTGCCATGTCTTGAGAGTTATCAATATGTAATTTATTTTCTGGCTGTCGCTCACCTTGCAAAAGTGCATCGATAGAAATGTTTCCAGTATACGCTGCACGCACAAGCCATCCGTCAGGAACTTTATCCTTCTTACGGGCTTGATATACAGCTTGCGCAGAAACACCCAAAAATTCAGCCAACTGCACATCCTTAGTAAAGCGCAATGCCTCAAGCAGCCTATCAAGTATTATTGATGCATTCATGATGTTTTTCATAAGCTAAGCATACATAGCCATATAAAAAAAATCAATCAAAAAATTATTTTTCATAGATAAAATTAAAAATTTACTAAAAAATAAATTTTTGATTGACAAAAAGAAAACATTTGATACATTACCTTTCAGAGCAAAGGAATACACCATACATATGGGCAATGCCCAAAAAATATACTTAAGGAGCTACATATGTTAAGCATAGACATCGAAAATTTAGCTAATGCCCTTGAACAAGCAACAGAAGGACTTCCCACAGAAAAAGCAACCTTTGTAGAGCTTGTATGCAACAATTTACACTCTTTGGCCCAGCGCGTTGAAATACTCGAAGCCATGCCTTTAACCGAAGAAAACTTTACCCCACTACAATAGTTATTTCTTCGGCTTAAGCTAAAAGCCATTTCTTCCAGTATCACCTTGGCTTTTGGCATATACACACAGCGCTTTTAACAAGCAAACGCCTCTGCTTACGCAAAAGCGCTGTGTGCACAAGGTATGTATGCACGTGGCAAAATAATGCACCCTATGGCAAACACTAAGATTCTTTAATTCTTTGTGAAAAAAAGCTTGACAGAAGCAATGCACATCATTAGTTTAGCCCTCGGAGAAAGATAATACCTACACTTGAACTGTTCTTACTGCTCTCATCCTCAATCATCTTTCTCACATCCTGATGCAGAACATCATGTTCACAACGGGGTGGCCTTTATAAAAGGCCCCCTTTTTTTTTATTTTTGGAAAATTATGGCAAGACCCGAACTTATAAATACATTGTACCGCATTGCAGAACCTGTGGTTGTTTCCATGGACCTCTGCCTTTGGGGAATTGAGCTCATACCTGGAACGCGACCATTAGTGCGCATATATGTAGATGCACCTTTGGAAGAAAAAGCCAGCTGTACAGTCGAAAAAACACCTTCACCTGATACAGATGCAAATTTAGAAAATACTGTATCCATAGCTTCTGCCACCGTAGAACAATGTGCAAGAATTTCGCGAATGGTTGGTTTAGCCATGGAAGTGGATGACATTTTTTCCACAGCGTATATACTTGAAGTATCTTCCCCAGGGTTTTCTCGCCCTTTTTTCCAGCTACAGCAAATGACACCCTATGTGGGTGACACTATAGAAGTAAGCCTTATGGATTTTTTGCCTGATTGTCCTGAAGCATTCAAAGGACGCAAAAAATTTCGTGGCGAACTTGTGCATGTTGCGCAGGAAGACTTTACTATGCGCGTAGATGCAGGTGCGCAAATGCATGAAATTTGCCTCCCTTTTAGTGAGGTGCGCAAAGCATCACGTGTACATATTTTTGTTGCCCCGGAAAAGCCGGGTAAAAAACGTAAAGAAAAATAGTTATTGCTAGAGTGTTTTTTGTAGCCACAAAAAACACGCCGGAGGCATCATGAATCTTGAACTAAAAAAAGCCATTGATCAAATCAGCAAAGATAAGGGTCTTGATAGAGAAATGCTTATCTCTACCTTAGAAGATGCTGTTAAAACATCTGTACAACGTCGCTTTAGCGAAGATATGGAAATCGAAGTCAATTATAATGACGAAACGGGCGACATAGACGTTTATCAATTTAAAACAGTTGTAGAAGACGGCGATGTAAGCAACGAAGATACAGAAATTGAACTGGAAGAAGCACGTAAGCATGACCCGCATGTACAGCTTGATGATGAAGTTGGCTTTAGGGTCAAAATGGAAGATCTTGGGCGTATTGCTGCGCAATCTGCAAAGCAAGTTATCATCCAACGCATGCGTGATGCAGAGCAAGGAATTATTTACGAAGAATACAAAGAAAGACAAGGCGAGATTGTTTCCGGCATTGTACAAAGACGCGACAAAGGCGGCTGGATTGTAAATCTTGGACGCACTGAAGCCTTACTTCCTCGTGATGAGCAAATTCCTCGTGAGCACTTTAAACGTGGCGATAGAGTTCAAGCTATTATTATGGAAGTACGTCGTGAAGGACGTGGCCCACAGGTACTTATTTCTCGCGCGCATCGTGATTACATGGCGGCTCTGTTTCGCCGTGAGGTTCCAGAAGTTGATGATGGCACTGTGCAAATTATGGGCGTTTCACGCGATCCTGGTTCAAGGGCAAAGGTTGCGGTACTTTCTCGTGAACGCGATGTAGATGCTGTGGGCGCATGTGTTGGCGTGCGTGGTTCACGCATCCAAAATATTGTGCAAGAACTTCGCGGAGAACGCATAGACATTGTCATTTGGAGTGCTGATGTAGCAACATATGCACGAAATGCGCTGGCTCCAGCACTTATTTCACGCATTGTGGTAGACGATGAAAATAATTTATTAGAAGTTATTGTTCCTGACGACCAACTCACCAATGCCATTGGACGCAAAGGCCAAAACGTTAAACTTGCCGCGCGCCTACTTGGTTGGAAAATCGATATTTTCACCGAAACTCGTTACAATGAAGCCAATGCCATAGGCCAAGGTCTTGAGCAATTAGCTTCTGTGGCAGAAGTCTCTATTGAAGCATTTATAAATGCCGGATATCAAAGTGTTGATAAACTACGTGATGCAAGCGACGAAGACTTAGCACTTCATTTGGCATTAAGCCCTTCACGCATTGCAGATTTGCGCTCTGCCATCAACTTCTTAGCTCCTTTGCAAGACGCTACAGAAAAGGATGCGGAAGAAGAAGAGGTAGCGGAATAAATGCCGCACACACCAATACGCATGTGTGCTCTTTGCAGACAGCGTTTTGCTAAGGTGGAGCTAGCACGCTATGTTCTTGATGTACAAGGACATTTAGTGCGTGACGAACGCCTCATCATGCCCGGAAGGGGATGGTATGTTTGTTCGCATACTGCCTGCATGGATAGATTTTCAAAGTTCAAGCCGGGAATGACAAGGCGCAAGGGGGTTACAAAGTGACTAAAAGTAAAATGACAGTAAAAGAATTAGCTGCTGAATTCAGTGTGGGCACCAAGGAGATGCTGCAAACTTTGCAGTCTTTGAGCATTGAAGCCAAGAATGCTTCAAGTCCAATTAGCGCCGAAAATAGCGAAAAGGTACGCAATCACATTGCAGGTGAAAAGACTCCCGGTAATGTTATCGTGCGTCGTCGCAAAACGACTGATGCTAAGGCTGATGAACCAAAGGTTCAAGCAGCACCAGCGGAAAAAGAACAGGCAGAACCAGCTCACGAAGACCTTAGTGAAGAAGCCTCTGCTCCTGTGCAAGAAAAAAAGGCTCCTGCCGATAAAGGACAAGAGAAAAAAGCCAAAGGAAAAGCGGCTAAAGACTCTACCTCTAAGGCCAAGACCTCTGCAAAGGATAGTGCAGGAGCTCGCATCATTAGCCGCCCTGAAGAGCAAAGCGAACAGATAGAAGCGCCAGCAGTAGAAGAAGTTATTGCACCTGCGTCAGAATCTGCGCCCACGGATATGAGCGAAAAAATTACTGATACAGTAGCTGAGCTTGCTACCCCCGCAAGTACCCCAAGTGTACAAGATGTTGTTGAACCTGCACCTGAAGCTGTTGAACAAAGCCCTGCGCCTGAAGTAAAAACAGAAAAATCTGCTCGAGTGGCTGAACCACAAGCTTCAGCTATGCCCGAAGGCTCTTCTGCGCCAAGCCCAGCAGTACAAACAGCAAAGCAAAACACAGAAACCGAAGCAGGTCAAAGTGCAAAAGGCGCTGACGATGAACGCAAAAAACGCGACCGCGGCCCTAAAAAACGCTCTGCTCAGGCCCCTGTGGCACCACAAGTTCGTGTAATTTCTCGCCCTGCACCTGACAAAGCGCCTGCGCGTCCAGCAGGACAAGCAGGACAAGAAGGACAAAGACAACATCAAGGCGCTGCACGTGATGGCCAACGTCCTGCACGTGGTGGAGCTTCTGACCGCGGCGATAGACAAAATAGAACTGATAGACCAGATAACAGAGCACCAGGCAATCGTCCTGTGCGTCAAGACAGACCAGGAGGTGGCGGCACACAAGATAGACCTGCCGGAGGAGCTCCTCGTTTTAATCGCCCAAGCACAGATAATCGCGGCCCAGCTCCCTTCGCCACGCCAGAAAGTATTGGTGAAGGACAAAGCAAGAAAAAGCGCATGAAAGGACGCCGCACAGTAGAATTTCAACAAAGTGACGGTCGCTATGGGCATGATGATGACAACGCCATGCGTCTTGGTCGTTCTTCCAAAGGACGTCGTAAGGGTAAGGACACTCGTCAAACAGCAACCACAACCCAACCACTAAAGGCTGCCAAGCGTAAGATTCGTGTGACTGAAGCCATTCGTGTGGCTGATATGGCTCACCAAATGGGCTTAAAATCCACTGAAATCATTAAGGTACTCTTTGGTCTTGGCGTTATGGCTACCATTAACCAAGCGTTAGATATTGAAACAGCTACCCTTGTGGCAGCCGAATTTGAATACGAAGTTGAAAAGGCAGGCTTTTCTGAAGATGATTATCTCATCCCCACAGAAGTCGATGCTCCAGAAAGCTTACGTACGCGCCCGCCTGTTGTTACCATCATGGGTCACGTTGACCATGGTAAAACATCCTTATTAGATGCCATTCGTAAGTCAAATGTAACTGGTGGCGAAGCTGGCGGCATAACACAACATATTGGTGCATATCACGTGCGTACCAAAAATGGTGAAGTGGTATTTCTTGATACTCCTGGTCACGAAGCCTTTACGGCCATGCGTGCTCGTGGAGCGCAAGTAACAGACCTTGTTATTCTCGTCGTTGCTGCTGATGACGGTGTTATGGAACAAACGCGTGAGGCTATCAACCACTCAAAGGCTGCTGGCGTTCCCATAATGGTTGCAGTCAATAAAATGGATAAAGAAGGCGCAGATCCTGACCGTGTGCTGCGTGAACTGGCCGAACTTGGCTTACAAGCTGAATCTTGGGGCGGCGATACCGTTACCTCCTTAGTCTCAGCCAAAAGCCGTCAAGGCCTTGATGAATTATTAGAGCTTGTGGCTTTGCAAGCAGAGGTGCTTGAACTTAAAGCTAACCCGCAAAAACCTGCTCGTGGACGCATTGTAGAAGCTAAGCTTGACAAAGGCCGTGGCCCTGTTGCCACAGTACTTATTCAAGAAGGTACGCTAAAGCAAGGTGATACCTTTGTGTGCGGCGTATTTTCTGGTCGTGTGCGTGCTTTGTTTAATGATCAAGGTAAAAAAGTTAAAGAAGCTGGCCCTTCCATTCCTGTAGAAGTACAAGGTTTTGACGGCGTTCCTGAAGCGGGCGAAGAATTTGTATGCGTAGCTGATGAAAAACTAGCTCGCCGCATCGCAGAAACTCGTGCCACCAAGCAACGTGAACGTGACCTAGCAAAAGAATCAAAGGTGACCCTTGAAACATTCCTTTCACGACGCGCCTCTGACCAAGAAGCACTCACTCTTAACCTTGTGCTTAAAGCTGACGTACAAGGCTCTTTAGAAGCCATTACCGAAGCATTGCTGAAAAAGAGCACAGAAAAAGTTCGTATCAATGTTGTACACGGCGGTGCAGGCGCCATCTCTGAATCAGATATCTTGCTTGCTTCTGCCTCACAAGCCATTATTATTGGCTTTAACGTTCGTCCAACAGCGAAAATTAAAGAAGTGGCTGAACAAGAAAGCGTTGATATTCGTTTCTATGATATCATCTACAAACTTGGCGATGATATTACAAGTGCCATGAAGGGCATGCTTGCCCCTGTAAAACGCGAACAATACCTAGGCCAAGCAGAAGTTCGTGAAACCTTTAGTGTTCCAAAGATTGGCGTTATTGCTGGTTGCCATGTTTCTGACGGCAAGGTTACACGCAATGCCGGCATACGCTTACTACGCGACGGCGTTGTAGTGTATACAGGCAAGGTAAGTTCTTTGAAGCGCTTTAAAGATGATGCAAAAGAAGTATTAAAAGGCTACGAATGCGGTATTGGCCTTGAAAATTATAACGACATTAAAGTGGGCGATGTGCTAGAGTCCTTTGAAATGATTGAAGAGGCTGCAACGCTCTAACCCTTAGTAAAAAATATGGGGGTAAGCATAGCTTACCCCCATATATATACCGTAAAGATATTATCACATTTTCTTCCTCATACAGACATGTACTGGTAAACATATGTGCCGTATTATACGACCACTACAGGCAAAATAAAAAACAATAGTTATTATTATGAATATGTTAGTTGCTGTCTTAACAGTTGAGTATGCTCTGCATGGCAATGACTCCCTCAAGGGTAAAAGACGCATTGCCAACAGCCTTAAACAAAAAGTACGCAACACCTTTAATGTGGCCATTGCCGAAGCAGGTACAGCCGATTCGCTCACACGTCTGCGCCTAGCTGTCGTAAGCCTTTCTAACGAAGAAGCGCACTTACAAAGTCGTATGGATAAATGTTTAGCAATGATGGAAGCAGTTTGCGCTGAAGAAATGATCTATAGCGATATAGAAATATACGCCGCTGGTGGGTAACACAATGACATACATAGAACAAATGTTTCAAAAACCTTGCTATGCCAAGGCTAGTGAGATTGCACAAACCTTACGTACATATACACGAATTTGCTTTTCCTCACACACAAACCCAGATGCCGACGCCCTCGGCTCCATGGGTGCCCTTGCGCATGGCCTCAAGAGCCTTGGAAAAGAAGTCTTGCTGTGTAACACTTCAGGCCTTCCTGGGTATCTTAATTGGTTACCACTTACAGGCAAAGTACATAAACAATTATTTGGTACAGGGTTTAAACCAGAACTTGTGGTCATTCTTGATTGTGGCGATGCTGACCGTCTTGGAAACCTTAAAACACCTTTATTAAAATACCCTTCCATAAATATTGACCACCATATGAATAATCCTCAATTTGGCTCGGTAGCCAATTGGACAGATCATACTATGGCTGCTACAGGTCTTATGGTTGCGGCAATCTTACACAATTTAAACATTCCCCTTAAGGGAGACATTGCTACCTCGCTCTATGCTTCCATAAGTTCTGATACAGGAAGCTATAGTTTTGATAATACCTCAGAAGATGCCCTTCTTTTAACATCTTACTTAGTTCAAGAAGGCTTAAAAGTTGCCGAAGTTCGCCAAAACATGGACAATCAATGGTCTCTTGAGCGTATGCGCCTTTGGGGAACACTCACAGAAAATTTACAACTTGGGCGCAAGGGTAGCATTGCCATTGTTACTATACCGCAAAGCATGCTAAAAAAATACAATACCACCAAGGAAGATTTAGAAGGTTTCGTAGAACATTTACGAAAGCTCCGTGGCGTTGTTATATCAGGCATCATACGTGAAGATGCCAAAGAACAATGCAAAATAAGTCTGCGCTCTACAGGAGCCATTGACGTGCGCTCTATTTGTGCACAATTTGGCGGAGGTGGTCACCTCAATGCCGCCGGTGCCACTTTGCATCATAACCTCACCAAAAGTCATGAATTGCTTTTTTTAGAGGTGCAAAGATATCTGGACGAATACCAAGCTTAAGAGTATAATACTTTACTTATGTCTGAAATGCAGCAAACATCAGCCCCAAAATATACACAAGCACATGGTATTTTGGTGCTAAATAAATCGCAAGGGCCCACATCTGCCCGTTGCCTTACGGGTTTAAAACGCTTGGGGCAAAAAAAAATTGGCCACGCAGGCACTCTTGACCCTATGGCAACAGGAGTGTTGCTTGTTTTGCTTGGACATGCCACAAAAATTTCCGGGCACCTTATGTCTGATGGAGCAAAAATATATAAGGGAACATTGCGCCTTGGCATGCAAACAGATACGTGGGATGCAGAGGGTACAGTTACCGTAGAAAAACCCTATGCACACATTACCCACGAAAGCATACAACAAGCCATGGCACAATGGCTTGGACGTTCAGAACAAACGGTACCTCCCTATTCAGCCGCCAAACACAATGGGCAACCCTTGTATAAATTAGCAAGAGCTGGTAAGGAAGCTCCGGTTAAAGTAAAAGAAATAGAAATTTTTCGTATGGAAGTGCTCAATATAGAGCTCCCATACATAAGCTTTCGTGTAGAATGTAGTTCTGGCACCTATATACGCTCCCTGGCCCACAGCTTGGGGATGCGACTTGAGTGCGGCGCTGTGCTCACAGAACTTACACGAGAATACAGTCACCCCTTTGGTTTAGAGGTGGCGCACACCTTAGAAGAAATACAAGCAAACCCAGACTGTTTGCAAAATTGGGTAATGCCCATTCAAAAAGCTCTGCCCCATTGGCCCATAGTGACCATCACCAAGGCTCAAGAAGCAGAACTTAAAAATGGCACTCCCATGCCGTATACCCCAAGTGTTGCACAGCAAAATGCACAAACTCATGGGCATACACATTCTTCTAACAAGGTAGGTATGGAAAACAAAGCCATAATATGCTCTTTGTCAGGCGAGCCCTTAGCGCTTGCTGAAAAATCTATACTGCGTGGTGAGCCCTTTTGGACCATATTACGAGGACTGTGGACAACTGACTGATGTATGCGGCAGCCTTAGCTTTAAAGGTGTAGCTGCTGATCAGCCTTAACATTAAATCCTATTGGAGAATTGCTGTGGCTATGAAAGCTAATGAAAAAAAAGTGGTTATTGACTCTCACGCTAAACACGAAGGAGACACTGGCTCCCCTGAGGTGCAAGTAGCCCTTTTAACAGCACGTATTGAAAGCCTTACTGGGCACTTTAAAGCTCACAAAAAAGACTTTCACTCACGTACAGGTCTTCTTAAAATGGTAAGCCAACGTCGTAAGTTGCTTAACTACTTAAAGAAGAAAGACGTTCAACGTTATCGCGCACTTATCGAAAAACTCGGATTGCGTAAGTAATGTTTTGCCCCGAATATGGTCGGGGCCTTGGCTGGCACAGCTAACGCTGGGCCAGCCACATAACAATATTACCACACTAAAGAAAGGGGGGGCCGGGCATGGTGGCGAAGTAAAGATTTACTTTAATACGTCGTCGACATCCCCGGAATCCCCTTTTATGCAAAGGAAAAAATATGCAAGATATTTTTAACCCCACGCGCATTAGCGCCATGTTAGGGGGCAAAGAAGTTTTATTTGAAGTTGGCCGTTTAGCCAACCAAGCCCACGGAGCCGTATGGATTCAATGCGGCGGCACTGTAGTTCTTGTGACGGTATGCTCACAAAGCCTTGAAGCAGATAAAGGATTTTTTCCCCTCACTGTAGAATATACAGAAAAAATGTATGCTGCTGGTCGTGTGCCCGGCAACTACTTCCGTCGTGAAGTGGGTCGCCCATCTGAGCGCGAAACCTTAGTTTCACGCTTAATTGACCGCCCCATTCGCCCTCTCTTCCCTAAGGGGCTTAAAGAAGATGTACAAGTACTTGCCAACGTTATTTCTGCCGACCAAGAAAATGAATCTGACATCTTAGCCTTAACAGGCGCTTCTGCTGCCATTATGATTTCTCCCCTACCCTTTGAAGGGCCTGTGGCAGGCGGTCGTATTGGTCGTGTAGATGGCAGCTTTGTGCTTAACCCTTCTTTTGCACAGCAAGAAAACAGCGATTTAGATATAGTCTTTGCCGCCACAGCCGATGCCATTACTATGGTTGAAGGCGAAGCTCAATTTGTGACCGAAGCTGTAATTATTGAAGCTTTAGAATGGGCACACAAAGAAATTCAGCCGCTTATTGATGTACAAATAAAGCTGGCTGAACTTGTAGGCAAGGCCAAATTAGATTTTGTTCCTAGCACCTATGATGCTGCTCTTGCAACTCGTGTACATGAGCTTGCCAAGGAAGCCGGCATTGATGAAGCCTTACGCACTGCTGAAAAGCTTGCTCGCAAAGACGCACGTAAAGCTGTTAAAGAAAAAGTTATGGAAGCATTGCTTGCTGATGCAACCTTTGCAGAACATGCTGAACTTGGAAGCGTAGGTGACATTTTAGGCGACCTTGAAAAGAAACTTGTTCGCAGTCGCATTGTAGAAGAAGGCAAACGCATAGACGGACGCGACACCACAACTGTACGTCCGATTCAAATCGAAACGTCTCTTTTACCGCGCACCCATGGTTCTGCCCTTTTTGCACGTGGCGAAACCAAATCTCTGGTGGTGGCTACCCTTGGTGCTTCTACCGACGAACAACGAATGGACTCCCTTAATGGTGATATTACCAAGCGCTTTATGCTACACTACAACTTTGCCCCTTACTCAGTGGGTGAAGTAAAGCCCGTACGCGTTTCTCGCCGTGAAGTAGGTCATGGAGCTTTGGCCGAAAAAGCTCTTCGCCCCATATTGCCACAAGGCTCTTCCTTCCCCTTTACTGTGCGTGTTGTCTCTGAAACATTAGAATCTAATGGATCTTCTTCCATGGCAGCTGTGTGTGGTGGCTCTCTTGCACTTATGGATGCAGGTGTACCTGTGTCTGCACCTGTGGCTGGTGTTGCCATGGGTCTTATTCGTGAAGGCGATAACTTCATGGTATTGACTGACATTTTAGGTGACGAAGACGCTCTTGGCGATATGGACTTTAAAATTGCCGGAACAGCCGAAGGCGTTACTGCCGTGCAAATGGATATTAAAATTACTGGCATCACCACTGAAGTAATGGCTCGCGCCATGGCCCAAGCACGCGAAGCTCGTTTACATATTTTAGATCAAATGGCAAAAGCATTAGAATCTCCTCGTGAAGAAGTTTCACGCTATGCACCGCAGCATGCTGAAATCATAGTAAACCCAGATATTATCCGCTTAATCATTGGCCCTGGCGGCAAAAATATCAAGGCCATCACCACCGCAACTGGTGCCTCCATTGATATTGACGACAGCGGAAAAATCTCCATATTTGCACCTACTGCTGAAGCCATGAGCATGGCTAAAGAAATGGTACAATACTATGACCAACGCGCAGACCTTGGGAAGAACTATGTGGCCAAGGTTCGCAAAGTGCTTGAAATTGGTGCTATTGTAGAAATTTTACCCAATGTGGAAGCCTTGGTACACGTTTCTCAATTGGATGTAGATCGCGTAGAACAGCCAGGTGATGTGGCTCGCCTTGGCGAAGACATGGTAGTAAAAGTCATTGAAATTAACGGTGACCGCATTCGTGCTAGCCGCAAAGCTGTATTATTAGAAGAACAAGGGCAACCTTGGACTCCTGAAAGCACCAGCCGTCCTCCTAGAGAACCTCGTGGCGACAGAGGTGACAGAGGAGATAGAGGTGATAGACCGCGTCGTGACGGTGGACGTCGTGACGGGCGCGATAGCCGCGACGGACGTGGAGATAGATACGATAGACCGCGCCGTGACAACCGTTACGACAGAGGCGATCGTAACGACAGAAATGACCGCAATGATAGAAATGACCGCAACGACCGAAACGATCGCAACGATAGAAATGATCGTTACGACAGAGGCGACAGGGGCTCACGCAATTAATTGAAATATCTTCGATAGCGCAAGGCATGCCTTGCGCTATCAAAAATATTCAACACGTACGACCCAAGCATGCCTATTCACTAGATTTTAATGTTTATATATGATTACTTTCTGAGGATTAAAATATATGTCTGAAGACTCACAATTACCACAAGACACACGCACACATTTTGAAGGGCTTGGTAATCAATGGACTTTACTTGTGGGTAACCCTAAGGCCCTCATGCCACAAGTGGTTGGTACAGTCATACACTCAGGTGCCACTAGGGAAAGCTGGAAACGCCAAGACGCTACCAAGGAAACATTTCTTTTAGCTTGGCCCCAAGATGAACCTATTCGTGCAGGCGTTGTAATGCAAGGAGCACCAGAAGGAGAACTTAAACCTGTGAGCGCCATGCCCCTTATGGAAGGTTTTCCTAATGACTTTATGGTTGAAGAAACCTATGTTTGGCAATCAGGCGTAGAAGCGCATGTGGGTGTAGAAATTTTTGAAAACAAAACACCATTATGGTTTTATAATCCCTTATATTTTAGGGACAAAGAAGACTTAACTCCTGGGGTCACACATACATTTTTACTTTCAGGTTTAGCCTTTGGCTTGCGCAAAGCACTTCTTGATGAGCTTACCATAACCAATGGTCCTGCTTATGAAGCACATGCAATCAGTTGGCTAGCTGAAAATCCGGGCAAAACACGTCTTGATGTGCCAGTGCTTAAAGTTGCCCTTAAAGAAAAACAAATTATTATGCCAGGGCGCAATTATTGCGAATATGAAATTCGTAATACCATTGTGGAAGTAGAAAAAAGCAAACTTGATAAACTTGAAGTATACATGCTGCGCGTAGACTTTGTTTTACCAAACAAAGCTCCCTTAAACATAATGCTGTATGTGCCTGTTCCTTTATGCAAGGAATATGAACCACAAGTAGGTGATGAAATTGATGCCTATATTTGGCTGCAAGGGCGCATTACAGACGTATAAGCACTATGCATACACGATATTTAACGGCTGCCTTGGCAGTCGTTTTTTATATGCAAATACTAAATTTTGCAATTTGCGAAAAAAATACATTTTCCATAGTAGCACAAAAAAATTATTGAAAAATACTTGTGCAGGCCCCTTAAAGCAAGACTCCTGCGCAATTCATTGGGTAAAATATTAAGAAACTCTTTACCTTTGACTCCTTTAGCTAGGTACTTTCTGGGCAGTTCAAAGTAATGGTGATTATTATGCAGCAAAAAAATGTAGTACAACCCTATGCTTGGTCTCTTTTTGCTCTTATGTGCGTGGCCTATATGCTCACGCCTTTTCATAGAGTAAGCCCCGCCATCATGGCCACAGATATTATGGCCACATTACAGCTAGACGCTCCTGCCATGGGACTATTAGCATCTATTTTTTTTGTAACCTATGGCATTATGCAAATTCCCGGGGGCTTACTCACTGATGGCGTGGGCCCAAAACGCCTTCTCCCTTTTATGATGGCTGTTTCTGCCATTGGAGCATGTATATTTGGCATGGCAGACTCCCTTGCTATGGCTATCGTTGGGCGAGGTTTCATTGGTATTGGCGTTTCTGTTATTTTTCTCTGTGCCATGAAAATCATCGGACAATGGTTTCCGGTAGCTATTTTTGCTCGCATGAGCGGTATTTTTTTAGGCATGGGAGGTGTTGGCATGTTTTTAGCGGCAACCCCTCTAGCCCTTGGATGCGAGCTTTGGGGTTGGCGAATGATGTTTTATGGCTGCAGCGCAGGGAGCTTTCTTTTAGCCTTGATTCTCTACCTTGTGGTACGCGATGCCCCAAACGATATATCCACAGCAACGCAAACTGAAGAAAAAAAAGCTCAAAAAATTATTGATTGGAAGCTTATGGCACATAATTTCTCTATCATTACTAAACATAGAGATTTTTGGTGTGCATGTGTGTGGGCCTTTTGCCAATTTAATTTACATATGAGCTTTGCCGGCTTATGGGGCGGCACATACTTACGCGATGTTCATGGATTACACCTAGTAGAAGCAGGAAATGTGCTGAATATGGCAGGATTAGGCGTTATCGCCGGCGGCTTTCTTATGGGGTGGCTTTGCGATACTGTATTTGCATCAAGTCGCAGAACCATGATTTTTGCGTCCAGCGTATTGACCATAAACTTTACCCTACTTGCACTTTGGGGCGACGTTCTCCCTGTATGGAGCATGTATGTGTGGTTCTTTGTGCTTTCTGCATTAGGTGTGCCTGCCATGTCTGTGGCTTTTTCTGCCATGCGACATATTTTTGGCGTGTCTGCCACTGGATCTGCGTGTGGCTTACTCAATTGTTTGCCTTCAGTGGGCATGCTGGCTTTTCAACCCCTCACAGGTTTTTTATTGGAATTATATCCCAAGACTACAGTCGGATTTCCCCCCGAAGCATATGGTACCGCATGTTGGTTATACGTAGTTGCGGGCATAATTGGTATAGGAGCAGCTCTTTGCCTACGCGAAACAGCAGCGCCATAAGCATGCTTTGATCTCCTCAAAAACATGGTTTTTTATTGTAGCCATATGAACTAATCGGCATTGAACAGCAGATTTATTTGTTATTCAGTGCCGACTACATATAATAATCCATATATGAGAGTCCTGCATAATTACTTTTTCAGTATAATTTTGTGAAAATTGTAAAAAAATTTTCAAAACAAAAAATTTACAGTGCAGGCCTAAAAGGCACGAAA
>CAYJOQ010000003.1:0-32121 GCA_964371825.1 uncultured Desulfovibrionaceae bacterium | reverse complement strand
CTTTTTTACAGTTTTCACAAAATTATACTGAAAAAGTAATTGTGCAGGACTCTTATGGAGCGTTGACACATGTGTTACTAAGAAAGGCACGCCCATTCCAAATGCCGCTTTAGGGCCGCCAGAAGCAGGTTCAGGCTCATTTTATGGCATGTAAAATGCTCTTTGCTGAAAACTATGATAGTCGATGCTGAAACACGCATGGAAATGCGTTTTTCAGCATCGACTAATTATGCAGGACATTTAAATTATGCAGAGCAATGTAGGATGAGGTATTTTTTGCATGCCAATAATACTCTTTCAGTCTCGTGAGTGGTGTTTTTGTGCTAAAGTACTAATCCACCAACCTAGAATGAAATGTTCTTTTCCACATGAAAAAACGGCCGTTTTCGGGACGGCCGTTTTTCAACAGGTGCTTGGAGTATAGAACTAGGTAGTTTTTACCTAGGAGTATCTTAACGCTTCATACCAATAACGGTAGTGAGCATTTCGTCTACAGTGGTGATGCCTTTAGAGTTTGCCTGGAAGCCACGTTGAGTGGCAATCATTTGCACAAATTCTGTTGACATATCAACGTTTGATTGTTCAATGGCATAGGCTTGAATGGTTCCCATGCCCCCTTGGCCCGGTGCGGCAATTTGTGGGTTGCCTGATTCAAGGGTTGCTGAGAAGAGATTGCCCCCTTCACGATATAAACCTTGTGGTGCTACAAAGTCATATAAGGTTATCTGGTAAAGTGGTAGGGTAACACCATTGGAGTAAATACCATAGAGCACACCAGATTGGTCAAAGTTAACAGTTTGCAAGTTTCCGGTAGAGTAGCCGTCAGCCAAACTATTTTGGGTTACGGGGTTTTCTCCGGTGCGCGTGGTGGCATCGCCGGCAATTTCTACTGTTGTGGGAGTAAATTGTGCCAAGGATGTATAGTTTACATTAGCCTTTGTTGCCGGCGGTACAATGGGATTGGGGTCCATGAGATACCCAATACTTGGACCTGTAACTGATGTTGCTTCATCAGTAGGTGTAACAGTTACCACATTGCCCGCAGCGTCAGTTACTGTGCCCCAAGGTGCATTAAGGTTACCGGTAACCTTGATGCCAAGGTCAAATTCAATAAGGTGCTGAGAAGCATCTTCCAGTTCTGTTCCACCGGCTGATTGACGCACAGAGTTGGATAAGGGGTGGCCGGAAAAGTTTGCCGTAAGCACAGGATATCCATTGTCAGAAACCGCA
Organism: uncultured Desulfovibrionaceae bacterium; assembly: GCA_964371825.1. GTDB lineage: Bacteria > Desulfobacterota > Desulfovibrionia > Desulfovibrionales > Desulfovibrionaceae > CAYJAD01. Next base: position 30,891 of record CAYJOQ010000003.1, on the reverse strand, counting down.
GTAGGTTGCCATGCACCAGGGTCTGTGGGGTCAATGGAAGGAAGTGCGAGGGCTGTATCACCTGCGGTAGCTTCTGGATATGTTGTATTGCCCATATAGGTATAAGCAGTTTGGTTTATGAGCTCACCAGCAGAGTTAAATACCATGGTACCCTTCATAAGTATGCCTGCAGCTTCTGTTTCTTGAAAAGAAGTTCCGCCAGTAACTACACCGGTATCAACATTTAAAGTACCACCAAAGGTACGCATATCTTCTGCCGGATCCATGGTTACCATGTATTCATACACTTGATACCCTGCAGGAAGATCTGTTATGGCATCGCTGCTAACACTGTCAAAGTAGGTAGTTAGAGTGTGTGATGTGCCGCCTTCATCATAAACCTTAATGGGGGTTTGATAGGCAAATGCATCGGAAGAAATGGCAGGTTTATCTCTGATATGATCTTCGTGTCCATTCCACACTTCAGACATACTAAAAAATGGATTATTTAAATCTTGCGTTCTATCAATGGTGCCCTTGGCAGCAAGGTTAACGGCAAGGTCTACCTTGGTGGTTTCTTTTGCTGGCACTGTCCAGGTATCTAATTTGATATCAGTGGGTACACCGGTACCTCGAATGACTGAAGGTGTTGTTGTTGCAGGGCTTGCTCCTGTGGCTACAGAAGGGCTTGAGCTATTATCAATTTTCCAGCCTTGCAATATTTCACCGCTAGGTAGCTGTAAATAGCCTTCGGTGTTAAATTCAAAGTTACCGGCACGTGTGTACCAAACTTGATCAGAGTAGGGGTCACCTACTTGGAAATAACCTTCACCACCAATGGCAAGGTCTGTAGCTATGTTAGTAGTTTCAAAAGAGCCTTGAGAGAAGTCGGTAACGATGGTGTTAACGCCTACACCAAAGCCCACTTGAGTAGGGCCGCCGCCGCTAAAGCTGTCTTGATAAATAAAATCTTCAAAGTCCATACGCTGGCTTTTAAAACCAAGCGTACTTACGTTGGCTATGTTGTTACCAACCACATTCATTTTCTCACCGTGTGCAAGCAGTCCCGAAACGCTTGTCCACATACTAGATGAAAGACCCATAAGTACCTCCAAGTAACCTTGTATGTTTATTAAGAATAATATGTCTAATTAAGGGGTGCTGGTTTCAGGTGTTGTTGTTTCACCTGCGTTTCCTGTTTCTGTACCAGACCCTGTATCGGTACCTGTGTCGGTACCGCTATCAGTGCTTCCAGCATCAACGCTACTGTCAGTATCTGTTTCAGTGTTGCTATCAGCGTCTGTGTCAAGTCCACTGTCAGTATCAAGACCTGAATCATCATCGGTAGCTGAGCTATCACTTGAGCCAGAACTTCCACTGACGGTTGTCAGTTCAGAAACACGACGCACTTCAGAAAGTGGTGTTCTGCGGCCATCAGACAGAGTTAAATATGTAATACCATTTTCTGTGGCAACACCACTTACAAGGCCGTCCACCACAGCGTCAAACATAATGGGTTGTCCTTCGCTATCAAGGAAGGATGGGGAAAGATTATATGTGCCATCAGGCGCTACAGTTCCACCACTAGTTAAGCCGTCCCATGTGAATGGGTGTGTATCAGCAGTTTGTGCACCAAGGCTATAACTTGCCACAAGAGCACCACTGGTAGAGTCAAATACGTTCATGGTACCAGAAACTGATGGTGTGCCGATAGCGTAGAGCATGCTAGAAACTTTCACATCGCCGGTAGAAGGATCAGTGCTCTTATTAATGCTTGTGCCAGTAACGTCGATGGTCTTACCAATGTACGAAGTGGCGTTTACCATTTCTTGGCTATAGGTAGCAGTGGTTAGCCCTTCCATACTGGTATTTAAGTTCATCAATTGTTCAAGGCTTGAGAATTGTGCCAACTGTGCAATAAATTCCTTATCTTCCATTGGATTCAAAGGATCTTGATATTGGAATTGGGTGACCAATAAAAGCATGAAATCGTCCTTACCAAGAGTATCGCCTCCAGTTTGAGACGTCACTGCTTGGGTCATGACATTACTACTGCTATTGGTAACGGGTGAAGTAACAGCTGACATAATCTAACTCCTTACGTAACAATATATACTGATTGTGCGGCATTAGTTGCCGATTGTATACCATTATGCATATCTTCTTGCATAATGTGTTCCAAAGAGTTTAGACTTTCATTTCTTGCATTATTTCGCATCTTTGCAAGTGTTTTAAGTTGTTCTAGTGTTTCGCGTCTGGTATTTTCTTCCTGTCTTGAATTATGCTCTTGCATATTGTCCCACATATCTTTTTGGGAGGAATTTTCTGAAGTTTGATTTTGTACTTCAAGTTTATCCACTTTAAGACCTTGCTCTTCAAGGCTGGCGCGAATGTGTTCTAATTGCTTGTGAATAAGATCTGTGGTTTCAGTACGATCTGTGCGAATAAGAGCGCTTATTTCGCCATTACGTGCTGTAAGGCTAATGGTTAAGGTTCCAAGTTCTGCCGGATGCAATTGTAAGTCTATACGCTTTGTGCCGTCTGCGGCAGCAGAGAGCATGGCTCGTTCCACTTGCGAGGCAGCTTGACGTGAAAGAAAACCTTGTTGATTGGCGTTTTGCACATTTTGTTGCAATGCGGTATTGGTAGTATTTGCTTGTGCAAGGCCACCTATGCCCAGCACAGGAGTCTGAATGCTATTTGCAGAGTTTGCGGCAGTGGTATGCACTTCACGTATTTCAGATTTAGAAATATTTGCAAAAACGGCATTTTTAAGCATATCCTTGAGGCTGTCTTTTGATGCATCGCGTGGTGTATCACCGAATTTATTTTCAGAGCTATTAGAGTTCTTAAGTGCTGCAACAGGTACTTGATCTGCTGTATCATTTGATATTTCTTGAGTAGTATTTTGCTCTTTTACGAGGTTTTTAGCTACGTCTTGAAGAGTACTTTGTACACTCTCCTTAGAAATATTCTTAGATACATCAGCTGTAGTAGATGTATTCTTTGTATTTTGCTGTGTATTTTCTTGTACAAGTGCATCATTAGATTGTTCAGATTGTGCTTGTTTATCAGCAAGAAATGCCTGTTCGCTTTGTACTATTTCGCCTTGAGATTCTTGTTGTGCCTGGGCAGCGTGCGTATTACTTAAGTTTGCATTTACTTTTTCAAGCACAGTTTCTTCAATATACACCTTACTTTGTTCTGTGCGTCTTGAAGAAAGTTCTGTGGCGGCTTTTTCTGCTTCCATGCGATCTTTAGCTTTTTTCAAAATAGGACCCAAGGTGGCATCAAGAGCCTTACCAAGTTTTTCTTGATTAGCTGCTGCATCGTTAAATTCTTTATATGCCGGAGCAAGAATACTTGCTACATCAGCTTTGTTAAGGCTTAAAGATTCAAAAGGTCCGAAGCTGCCTGCCAATTGGGCTTTGCTTTGATCTGAAAGTCCTAGTGCCTTAGCAAGCGTGGCCATTTCTGTTTTGCTAATATCAAGCCTTTGCCCAGTAGGCAGGTTGTCCATGGCGTCAAGCATGCTTTCAAGGGCTTTTAAGCCATTGCCGCCATTGATATGACCAAGTATGGTATTGCCAAGTTCTCCCTTCGGATCAAGTTTTTTGAATAGAGCTTCAAGGGTTTGTAAATCATTTTCGGAAAGAGCTTCGGGGGCATTAGGATTTTGCAATACTGCAAGCACTTGACCAAGGGTTGCGCCTTCTGGTTGATCTGCAAGCTCGCGTAATCCCTCAAGGCTTTCACTCGGAGCGCCTTCTTTTTGCAATGCCAATTCAAGGTCGCGTAAATCTTTTTGCGTAAAGAGTACTTCGTCTGCAGTGTAACTGACATTATTGGTGCTTGTAAGATTATAAGGAGCAACTACTAAGGGCTCAACGCTGTCTGTTGCGTATGCATTACTTTCTTCGTAATTTGCAAGTGTATCACTAAAGGATGAAAGAGTATCGTCTTGCCGCGAAAAGGTGGCAAGATATTGCTCAGTCAAAGTTCCTGTAGACGTAATAGTGGTAGGCAGTAATTGCATAGTACTTCTCCTTGATAACTACTGTATTCAAGGATTGTTCCAAAATTACAAATACTACAATTTAAACGTGTTATGAAAATGGTTTTGTAGGCGCATGGGCAGAAATTGCCCAAATGTTTATATAAAATTGAAGGGGCATGCTTGCCACTGCTGGAAAGAATTTTACAGCTCATAAAATTACCTAACAACGCATTTATGCCTTTGTTTTTGCTAATTTTATGAGCAGAGTTTACGCGATACAACAATATACATTTTTGCTGTGTTTGTTGAGTGTGGAATCGACGCTAAACAATACGTTTTTTGTATTGTTCACAAAGGTACGTCGCCTTCAAATACCCTTTTAGGGCCGCCAGAAGCAAGTTCTGGCTTATTTTACGTGGCGCAAAATTTTTCTTACAGAAAAATTTTGTTAGTCAACACGTGAAAAACAGGTGCAATAATGTCGATAAATTGCCAAAAAATCGCATTACATGCTTTGTTTATGGCAATTTTCCTAGGTTGCTCCTGCATATTAAGTGTACAATTACAAATAGTTGTTTAGTTTTTCAGTGTCGACTAATTATTTTCGTACCTTATTAATAAATTCTTCTGCAGCTCTTTGCTCTGCAGCATTGCCAACAGCTACAGGTACAATGGTTTTTCCAATGGGAGAGAGGGTCAGCGCGGCAATTTTAAGGTGCTGCCACGCAAAAGGAATGCCTATGATGGTAAGAGCACATACAATGGCTGAAGCAATGTGTACAAGTGCAATCCAAAAGCCGGCTAAAATAAACCATATAACATTGCCCACAAAGCCAAGGGTGCCTGTGCCTATATCTTCTTTGCCGGTAAGTGTATCTCGAGAAATGGCTACTTTTCCAAAGGGGAAAAAGGCAAAAGAACCGATAACAAAACATGCCCTTCCAAAGGGAATACCAATGATGGAAATAAAGGCTAGCAGACCAAAAAACCACCAAAGTAGTCCAGATATAATGCCACCGAGTATAAACCATAAAACATTGCCAAGTAAGCTCATAGTTGTATCCTTGGGTAAAATATATTGTCGAATCTGAAAAACGCATTTCTACGCATTTTCTAAAGGCACGTCTGCTTCAAATATCGCTTCGTTACCGCCAAAAGCATTCTCTGGGTTATTTTAGGCGGTGTTAAATTTTTCTTATGGAAAACCTGGTTACTCGGCATTGTATGCAGCTTTTTCTGCCATAGTCCATTGTGAAAAAGGATGGCGTGCAAGGGCTGCATTACGATACCTTGGATCATGGGTAACCTCTTTTCCAAGCCATGGAGGTTGGGTAAAGGTTGCGTTTTCGGTTTGTAATTCTATTTCTGCCACAATAAGGCCTGTATTATCGCCTTCAAAAACGTCAATTTCCCAAATATGATTATCTAAAGGGATTTTATAGCGTTTTTTGTAAATTAAAGGTTTAAATGCCATATCTTGTAACAATTCTTCTGCATCCTTTGTGGGTATAGTGTATTCAAACTCCATACGCGCTATACCGTGCTTTGGGCCTTTAATTGTGAGATAGGCTGTATTGCCTTCAAGGCGAATACGCACAAGGCATTGAGGAGTAGAATAAATGTACCCTTGGCAATAGGCAATACCTACAGCTTCTTTTTTCCATGATTCGTCAGTGACAAGGAATTTTCTTTCAATTTCTGTGTACATAGATCTTCCTTCATGGTGTTTTCAGTGCCGACTAATTACTGTCCTTAGGGCATTTGGTGCATTTGGCACGTTTACTATAGAGCCTTGCTTCTATATATAATGATATGGCTGCTATAGCCTCATCGCAAACGCTAAAAATAGGAATGCCAACTTGCATAAGCGCTTTACGATACGTATCAAATAATGCTCCCCCATCTACTATGCCAATAATGGGTTTATTACTTTTTTGTACAATTTCTTGCATGAGAGCAACCATGCCATTTGGGGCGTATACATCAAACTCTTCTGCACCAAAGCCAAGGCTATGCACCGTTGGTCCTAAGGGGCTAAAACTCATCACAATGGCGTCAATGCTCGTATCTTCTAATAGTATTTCAATGACTTTTGTATGTATACTGTCATTGGCAGAAGGGGTTAAGTCTAAAGGATTTTGTATGCTTACAAGGGAATCAAGCGCATAGGTTTTGAGTGTATGGCGTATTTTTTCTACGCTTTGCAAGCAATATGATCCAAGGGACATGCTATATTCATCTGATTGGATAGAGTCTGCCATACCTACAGCCTCAAATCCCGCAGAGCTTATGGCTGCAAGACGTCTGCCGCCAATGTTTTTTTGGTGTAGATGTTCGGCAATAAGCATGACATTTTGGAATTCAGTAAAGGTGCGGGTGACAATGGCGCCTGCTTGACGTACACAATTTTCGCAAACCATATAATCACCAGCTAGAGATGCCGTATGACCGCTTGTAGCGCACTTACCTTCTGGGGTTCGTCCTGCTTTATAAAAAATAACTACCTTACCTGCATCTACAGCCTTTTGCACTGCTTGTACAAAACATAATCCATCACCATCATTAAATCCTTCGGCATAAATAGCAATGACATCCACCTCATCATGCTGACTAAAATACTGCATCATATCGCCAAGGGTGAGGTCAGATTGATTACCCATGGAAATCATGTAGGCCGGAGCAAGTTCAGGCTTTTGGCTTAGGCGATGTAGCATAAAGGCACCACTTTGACTAATAAGCGCAGCTCGATGCGTTTTGCGTGAAGGTACAGAAGGAAATTTAATTTTAGGTATGAACCATGTATCATAATTTCCAGGCTTAGATACAGCCCCAAGGCAGTTGGCTCCTAAGAAAACAGGCCCGCCGTCATCTTGTGTATGACTATCAACAATGGCTTTTTCTACTGCATTGGCGCGCTCAACACTGTCTTGTGTTTCGCCCATACCGCCAGCTATAAGCATAACACTTTCAGCGCATTTATGTGCAATTGTTGTGGTTACAAGATTTGGTATTTGTTCAGCGCCTACAGCCATAACCAATAAGTCTAAAGTGCTTGGAATGTCAGTAAGTTGCTTTACACAATCAATTCCTTCAATGGATTTTTCTTTTTCGTGAAAAAGAGTAATGTTGCTTTTAGGAAAACCTGCAGCAATGACATTATCTAAAATAATACGGCCAAAATTCTGTCTTTTTCCAGAAACCCCCATAATGCCAATATTTTGCGGATGTAGTAAATTATGAATTTTATGTATTGGCCTTGGTGTAGGCAAAAGTTTTTGCATGGAGAAGCGGCAAAGTCCGTCTAAAGGAACCATGGTAAAATCAGCAAAAGCAAAAGGGTTAACCTCAAATTCTTCTATAATGAAGGGAACTTCAGGTTTTGAAGGTGAAAAATAGCGTCCCATAGCAATGAAGGAGGCAAAGCAATCCATGAGTTGCTCATCGCTGACTATGCGGCGTTGTCCACGGGTGTGCCCTGCGAGTTTGCTATAGGAAATGGTTTTGCGAAAAAGATTAAAAAAGTCTTCACCATCGACCATCTCTACCGATGCAGCTACAATGGCCTGACCTTTACGAAAACGTTGTGCATAGAGTTCTGCATCGGTGCCGCCAAGACCGGCGCTTAAAATAGTCCCAAATTCTCGCGTATGCCTGAGTCCTACAATAAGTTCATTACCAAAGGCTGTGGAGTCTTGGGGAACAAATTGCGTAAGCATAATTCCTTGTATATCATGTAAAATTGCATCTTCAAGATCTTGGCCAAGAAGGCCGGCATAGGCCTCAGGGGCATATTGTGGGTAACGTTCTAAAAGGGCCGCATAATTTTCTGGTACTTCATAAAACATGCGTCGTACTGCAGAGCGGATTTTTTCAGGAACTCTTGGTATAATACGTACACCTTGGGCTTCTGTTTTATGCAGTATTGTTGGTGAAACAACTTTTAAGACAATTTTATCACCGGTGAATTTTTGCAATTCTTCTTCACTTGGAAGTGCTTTACGTGTGACAAGTAGATTTTTTGGCGGCGCTTCAGCACCAGAAAGAGCAAGAACTTTATACACTTCATATTCAAAAAGAAAATTCCTTCCTTGAGCGTGTGCTTCGGTGAAAATTTCTGTAATATTAGGAAAATCAATAGAAAAGTGCATGGTATCCTCGCTATATATGTTTGGCCAAAGAGGGTAATTAATGAATATTACATAGTAATCTTAAAAAAATGATACGCAATATGCTTAAAAAAAACTATACCAAGCGTATTTGTATTGTACAGCATATATTACGTATCACAGGCTAAGATTACAAGATATTTTATGCAAAAGAATGATCATTACAAGTAATGAGCAGAGAGTGCTGACAAAGTCAGTACGAGCGATAAATCAAGAGTAGGCGGAGCTTTGCTTCGCCGTTAAGCGATTGATTTTCGTGCCTTTCCGCTTGGCAGCTTTGCTGACAATAGCGGCGCAAACGCCACAAAGTGGGGTTTGTCATTAGTCTGTGTTCATTACAAGTAATGAGCATGCCTTTAGACACATGCGCAAAAACGTGTTTTTTGGTTCGACTATTTAGGTCTATACTTTTATATTGTTTTAGAGTATAGACGTGTGTTGTTTATAATTTTAAAATTTCTATGATAAGTAAACAATATATTTGTTTTTCATAGTATTTATAGTGAGAAATATATGCAAGAAAATGTACATTTAACTACATTTTGTGAAGGAGATGGGCGTTCTTTTCCACGTACTCTTTATGTATCACATTGGTTTCCTTTATCTTCTGAAACATTTGTTTTTTATGAGGTAGATGCTCTTTACAAACGTAATCTACCTGTGTCTGTTATAAGCCTTTATGGGAAAAAAGAAAAAAATCTTGCACCACATATATGCAAAAATTCTATACCTATTGAGCATTTTGGCATTTTAAATACTTTTCGTATTATAAAATCTGTTTGGCAACGATATCGCAAAGAACCGCAAAAAACTAAAAATATTTTATCAACTCTTCTTTGGCGTCGTTGGCGCGATGCTGAGATGCATCTTGAAAATGCGTGGGCTGCTTTTAGCGGTTTTTATTTAGCAGAGCGCTGCAAAGAGCTTGGTATTGAGCATATTCATGCTGCTTGGGGTAATGGTCCTGCCACAGCAGCCTTTGTGGTGAATGCTCTTGACGGTATTCCTTTTTCTTTTACCGTTCGCGCAGGTGATGTACGTCCGCCTGATGGTTTTTTAGCAGAAAAACTTGAGGCTTGTGCCTTTGCTAGAGCAGACTCGTATTTTAACATTCCTCATTTGGCATCTTTTTTGCCAGAAAATATGCATGATAAATTGCATCTTGTCTATAATGTTGCTACGTTACCCACCCTTGGGCAAGCCCTTGTGCCTATGCAAGCACCGTATAAATTGCTTGCCATTGGTCGTCTTGTGGAAACAAAGGGCTTTCACTATCTTATTGATGCGGTTCGTTTGCTCGTTGATGAAGGTATTGAGGTAGAGCTGTCTATAGCCGGTTCAGGCCCTTGGATGCAAAAACTTACAACACGTCTTAAAACCTATGGCCTAGAAAATAATGTACATATGCTTGGGTTTGTAACACATGATAATATTTCACGTTTAATGATGGAAAGTGATATTTTAATCATGCCAAGTGTGGTGAAAAAAAATGTAGATTGTTCTGATGGTTTGCCAACGGTGGTTATTGAAGCCATGTGTCATGGCCTTCCTGTAATTGGCACAGACGTGGCGAGCATGAGTGACGTGGTAAAGGATGAGCACACAGGATACCTTGTGCCTGAACGTGATGCTAAGGCTCTTGCCGTGGCCATTTTTAATATGTTAGACGATAGGGCAAATGCATTGCAAATGGCTAAAAACGCAAAAGAACTTGTTTCTAAGATGTTTGATGGCGAAGCAAATATTACTACTATAACAAAACTTTTTTGCCGCTATACACCACAAACACAGCACCCTCAGGATAATAGATAGCATGCGTAAGGAAGCTTTGTATGTTCTTATTATCATAGATGTGGAAGAAGAAGGTCTTTTTAGTGGGCAATATCCGCAATTTCCTACAGTGCATAATGTTGCTGCATTGCCAAACCTTGCTCCTTTTACTACAGAGTGCGGTATTCCTTTAACATTAGTGTGTGCGCATACGGTTTTTGCAGATGTGGCAGCTTGCGCAGTGCTTGAGAATATGCGTACTAAATATGCTGCTGAAATAGGAGCGCATTTGCACTATTGGAGCACGCCGCCTCATGGTCTTGAAGGTGTGGTTGCTGATACTGGGTCCATGAAAAAATATGTGGCTGCTAAAGATGTGCACACGGAACTTATGCGGCAAAAAATGTCTGCACTTTTCACCGCTGCGCAAAATTTTTGTGGTCACCCTGTAACAACATTCCGTATGGGGCGTTGGGATATGTCTCGTTCTTTGTGGCCTCATTTGGCTGAACACGGAGTTTGTGTTGATTCATCCATTAGGCCTTGGCATTATCCTAAGCAATGGCGTGATCATTTTTTAGCACCAACGCAGCCTTATACTGTACAAGTGAACGGTACAAATATTTTAGAAGTGCCAGATACCGCTGTACCCATAGTGCCAAGGTTTGCGCTTTTGCAAAAAATGCTGCACAAAGCACCAAGTGCATTATTGCATACTTGGCATCAAAGTATAGTTATGGCTCCAAACCCAGTATATCATAGCCTTGCCTATATGAAAGCTGCTGCAAGGGCTATGTTATTACGTGGAGATAGGGTTCTTACACTCACTTGGCACTCTTCAGAAGTTATGCCCGGTGCAACACCGCATTTACCTCATAAACATAGTGTTGATGCTATGCTTTTGCGTGTGCGTAACTTTTTAACATGGCTTGCAACCAAGGCTCCTCTTAAAGGGGTAACTCTTGGACAATTGGCTCAAGAGCAAGATCTTATAGCTCCTTCCTTATCTCATGCCGACCTTGCTTTACCTGGTGATTGGCATCCTTAGTTTGTCTATTTTTTAAGGAGTGGGTATGCATACAAAAAAATTGCCCATACCGCTTGTTTTCATATTAGAAGAGATTAATTTTGGCGGTACGCAAAAGCAAACCATTGAATTGGCACAATATATTGACAAAGATATCTTTGCGCCCGAAATTTGGACAGTACGTGCTGGTGAAGAATTTTTACCGGTATTGCAGCAAGCGCGCATACCTGTACATATTTTGCGCCAAGATAGTACGTTACGTCCTATTCCTGCGCTTATGGCATTGTGGAAAAAATTGCGTAATTCACGACCAAGCCTTATACATCTGTGTACAACTTTTCCTAATATTTGGGGTCGAGTTCTTGGGCGATGTACGCATATTCCTGTGATTGTTGGATCTTGTCGAGGCACAGGAAATATATATAATCAATATGAACGCTTTTTGTGGCCTTTGGCTCATGGGCATGTGTGCAATGCCACTTCCATCCAAACAACCTTACATACTCTTGGTGTGCCAGCTAATCGCCTGCAATGTATTGGCAATGGAGTTGATACCAAACACTTTGTACCTGCTGCAGAAGGGTTAACAACAGAGCTTGAACTTGTGTGTGTTGGTCGTATGGTTGCGGAAAAAGATCATCAAACCTTACTTCAGGCTTTTGCTATTGTCGTGCAAACTTTTCCGCAGGCACGTTTGCATCTTGTGGGTGATGGACCACTGCAAGAAAATATTCAAAATTTAAGTAAAGAACTGGGCCTTAGCGAAAATATTCTTTTTCACGGAGCTTGTGATAATGTGCGTGATTTTTTGCAAAAAGCGCGTATTTTAGTTCTTTCTTCTGTGGCAGAAGGTATGCCCAATGTCTTGCTTGAAGGTATGGCATGTGCCTTACCTATAATTGCAACCAAGGTGGGTGGTGTGCCAGATCTTGTTCAAGATGGGCGCACAGGGCTTTTATGTGCTGCTAAAGACGTGCAATGTCTTGCCAAGCATATACAAACATTGTTGGGTAACTTTTCTATGGCTAAGGATCTTGGCGTAACTGGAAGGGAGCGTGTTGTACAATCTTTTTCTTTACAATCTATGGCTAAACAACATGAAGATTTGTATATAATGCTATGTAAGCAAGCAAATTTGTTGTAATTTTTTTAAGCTTATTGTTCACGGTATGCATATGTTAAAATATGTTTTTTTAGTGTCGACTCTTTATTGATATGTAAGGAAAATACCATGTCGTTTGCAGCCAAAGGAAAAAAAGTATTTGATTCTTGGCAACGTTCTTTAGTTATGGGTGCGCGTAACTCAATGAGTTTACATTCATGGCGCAATCTACGAAAAAATTTTAAAAAAGCTCTTACTAAAAAAAACTTTCTTTATAGCATAAAAGCAGGCATTGCTGCCAGTATTTCGTATGTTTGGGCTGAATGTATGAACATGGACTATAGTCTTTGGGCACCACTTTCAACCCTAATGGTTATGCAGATGCATATTTCTGCCTCTCTTGAAGTAGGCGTCTTTAAATGTATTGGTACTATCGTTGGTGCCATTTTAGGCCTTATTGTTTCTATTTGTTTACCGCATACCATTGAAGGACGCGCCCTTGGCCTTTGTATTGTTGTTCCTTTAGGTATTTTTTTAGAACGATGGGAAGCTCGTTTTCAAATGGCAGGTGTAACTGCTGTTTTGGTTCTTATTTTAGGCCATACTCTTGATAGTGGTGCCATAATGTTTGCTCTTAATCGCGTGCTTGAAATGGGTATTGGCATTGTGTGCGCATTAAGCGTTTCTTTGTTGCTTTGGCCAACATCTGCAGCAGGAGAAGTGCAAGCTACCGTACATAAACAGTTTTTACAAACAGCTGCGCATATAGAAAAAATGACAGCCATTTTTTTAGACGGGCACAAAACTCTTTCTCCCCGCGATTTCAATGATTTTTTAAAAGAAATTGGTGATAATTCTCAAAGATTTTATCGCGTTCGCAAATATGAACTTATTCATATATATCGTGAATATCCGCTGTTGGCGCATAAAATACGCCTTATGCTTGAGCTTAGAACCTATGTTATGGCCATGGCAGATTCTCTAAGTGTTGCCCGTAATCAAGTGGTAGAAGAACACCTAACAGAAATTGTAACTGATCTTGCGAAAGCAACTGCAGCAACATTACAATGGTTTACAGAAAAAAATATGCAAAACCCTCCCGAAGCATTGTTGCCTCTTATTCAAGCAGAAAGTTCACATTTTGCCACCGCAAGGGCAGAAGGGCAATTTAGGCATTATACCCATGATGAAGTTGTGCAATTGTTTGCTTTTTATAATGGGCTTAATCACGTGGCAAGGGCTGTTTCAAACTTGCAAGAAAGATTGATTCATGAACATATTACATAAACAGTGCGTTGAAAAATAGCAATCTGCTTTGTTAGGTATACTCCTTTGCGCAGCTACCATTTTTCAACGCACTGTTTGTATATAGGCTTTGTGTTGCTGCAAAGTATGTACTGCGCAGCAACGCAAGATGTAGCATTAAAATATTATTGCTTACCTTTCCATTCTTTGCCTGAAAGCATGGCAAGACCTTGTACAAGGAATTGTGTTCCCATCTTACCATAGCCATGAGTTTCAAGCACGCTAAAGGCTTGTTCTATGACGTGAAGATTGGGTAAATGTATTTTCATTCTACGACACTCATCTATGCACAAACGTAAATCTTTAAGATAAAGTTCCACAAAGAAGCCCGGGTCGTAATTTTTTTGTAATAGGCGTGGACCCATAACAGACATGGCATGGCTATTGCCTGAGCCCATAATGGTAGCTTGCATCCATTGCTCCACATTAAGGCCTGCTTCTTGGGCAAAAAGTAATGATTCACAAACGCCCATGAGGTTAGAAACAGCGGCAATTTGGTTGGCAAGTTTGCCTTTTTGTCCCATGCCGGCTTCACCAAGATAGGTTATACTTTTGCCCATTACTTCAAGGCAAGGGCGAATAGTAGCAAAAGCCTCTTGTGCACCGCCTACAAAGATAGATAGGGTGCCTTTTTGAGCGCCTATATCACCGCCTGTTACAGGTGCATCCATTCCATAGCCGCCTTTTTCAGCGGCAGCTTTTGCCAAACGCTCTACAGTAGCTGGCGAAGAGGTACTCATATCAACAATAATAGCGCCTTTTTTTAAACCTTGGATGGCGCCATTTTCTCCAAGTAATACTTCTTCTACTTCACTTGGAAAGCCCACAATAGAAAATATTACATCAGCCTTGGCTGCCACTTCCTTGGCATTGTCACACCAATGGGCTCCATTATCTAATAAAGGCGTAGCTTTTGCCTTAGTACGTGTGGTAATACTTAATTCATAACCTGCTTTTTGCAAATTTGCAGCCATGGCAAGACCCATAACACCAGTTCCAATCCATCCTACGTGTAACATATTTTGCTCCTTAATTTAAGATGTCTTTTTTAATTTGTTCGGCAGTGATTGCTTTAAATTCTTTATTACGAACTGCTTGAGTATGATGCGCATAAATGAGAAGATTTTCGTATAAATCTGTATTGAAACCATCTCCTTTTTGTAATTCTGCTTGTACTTGTGCATAAGCCGCATTAAAAATATCAGTGGCTATATTTTGTGTATCTTGTAATTTGGTACGATAAAAATTAATTGACTGCTCTAAGCCGCTTTCTAAGGTCATGATGCCTTTTTTTGCCGTTGCTATATGCTTTTCTGTGTTATTTTTAAGACCTTTTTTACGCGCTTCTTCATTTTGCCGTTGAAGGCTTTTTAAGGTGCTACTCACAATTTTAATACGACTTGAAAAGTTACGTATACTTTCTATCATAAAAGTAGCATTACGTATTTCAGAGCTTGCCGCAAGCATTTGTTGTCTTTCAAGGTTAATATTATTATCTTTTATAATATTACGTAATGTTTGATAATTGATTTTTTCTTCGTTGCTACGGGCTGTGGCAATAAAACGGTCAATAGCTTCTAAAGTATTATTCGCACCGTGTAATACAAGTTCTGAGCTTTCGCCAGCTTGTTTCCATTCTGCTTGTAACTGTTCTGGACGGTTACCACCGGGGGTATTTATACCAGATATGGCTAAACGAAAACCAAGATCACGCGCAGTGGCTGGGCCATCCACATAAAAAAAAGGACTTTCTTCACGTCTTCCCGGTAATATTTCGTCGGTACCTGCTAAAAAGCTACCGCCTTTACGAATAAAGCCGCCGGCAGAGCCGTGTAAACGTCCACCAAGCGAAAAACGAAATACATCAAGTACCATTTCTGCCGCATTGCCTGCCGTATCATAGAGGCCAAGATTATTGGGTTTGCGTGAGCCTATACCAAGGGGATGTTCTTCAATGCGGCTAGCATTTTCTGGACGAAAAACGGCATATTCTTCAAAGGAAGTTCCTTGGGCTATGGGAAAAAAATCATTTTCAAGGAGTTGCTGACTTGTGGTTGTGTGTCCACCTTTAGCTGCATATTCCCATTCTGTTTCGGTGGGCAAACGCACATAGCCCACATTGCGTGTATCACTGATGAAGCGCGGTAAGGCTTCAGGAGCATTTTGTAAAAGCCAATTAGTATATTTTTCGCTAAACATGGTAGCATCATACCAACTAATATTTGTTTTAGGGCGAATATTTTCAGTAGATACAGCAGGGCAACTTTGCTCCATAAGTGAATCCCATTGTAAGCCGCTTACTTCATACTTTGCCATGAGATAATAATAAAAATCTCCTTCGGGGGCTAATTTTTGCCATGCAGCAGGTAAGTCATGATGACTAAAGGGTGCTGAAAGAGAGTTTGTGTGACGACTGTCATAATAGGCACGTTCTGCATTCTGGGCATCATCTCGTCCAAAGCGTGTGGTCATATCCCACAAAAAACCCTTGGCGGGAACAGCAACAAGCTTGAAGGCCATTGATGCATCACAGGGCATTGGCAAAAGGATATCATCTTGCGCAGGCTTTGGATTATATCCTTCTTCAATGCTCACACTGCCCTTAAGTTTTAAAGCGGCATGACCTTCATGTATGCAGCATAGAGTGAGTATGCATATGCTTATAGCTATTTTAAATATCACGAATAACCTCCGAAGGTTCAATATGTGCTGCGCGTGTAGCCGGAGCAAGGGTGGCTAAAAGAGAAAGAAGACATACAATACCCATAGCAAGAAAAAAATGCAGGGGCGGTAGAGAGCAGATTTCTTCTATACCTTGCAGGCTATGTGCGAAAAGATGATCAATAATGGAAGCTGTAATGGCATAAAGACTTACGGCAAGAAGAGAACCTAGTATGCTAGTAAGTAAGCTTTGAAAAATAGGAAAAACCATAATATCTAAAGAGCTGTACCCCATTAGACGCAAAATTCCAAGGTGACGCTCTTTGCGGCGAACTGCAGCCAGAACATTACTGGCCGTGGAAGCAAAAAAACCTAATGCTGCAGCACCGCCAATAAGGGTGAAAATAAGTGTTAATGATGTATCAAGAGAACGTACTGCGGCAATTTGTTCAGCTTGAGTAAATACTTCTATATTTTTTTGTGCAAAATAGTCACGCAAAGTACCAACACTGTCTAAGTTTTTAGCATACAAGCGAAAGCCTGCATAGGCGCGCTCTATGTGTGTAGCAGTAGCGCTTGGTTCTTCACCATTCCAGCCAAGGGAACTTGGCAGAAGATTTGTCAGCAATTGTGTTTGTTCTTGTTGTTTATTGTAAAAGCCTGGTTTTCTACCGTCACGAAAGTCCTCTGTTGCTTCTAAAAGCATGAGGGGAATGAAGGCTACATCTTTTTGCTGTGCTTCAAGGGGAAGTATGGCATGCACTATAAGATTAACAGTTGCCCGTTCTACCTTTCCTTCATAGAGGCGTTCAATTCTGCCTTGTAATTGTGTGCCTGTAACGGCTTTAAGTTTTCGTGCTGCTTCAAAAGAAAGAACAATGGCAAAAGCTTGTGCATCTGGCACATATAGCTGTGCTGCATCCATAGCCATGCCATAATGTTTGAGCAAGGTATCATCTTGTGCTGTGGGCTCAAGGGAAACTGTAATTCTGTGTAATAATGTATCTTGCCCCTTAGGAAAAAGGCTCATGGTTGCGGCTATGGAACGTGTTCGCGGCAGGATAAAGTCAATGGTGTTTGCAAGAGAAGGTTCTTCTTGCAATCTTGTAATATCTTTAAGAGTGTAACTTGCACTAGCAATGGGAATGATTTCAAGGTTTCTTGGATCATTTTTGAGTCGTTCTGTCATGGTACTTATAACACCAAATTTCACACCATAAAGCACAAGAAGCGGTGCAAGTACGGCGGCTAATGACAAAATTGCGCATGCTGAAAGCAGTGTTTCGTGTATATAATCTTTAAAGGCTAGACGGCAGGCTTTAACAATCATGTAAAGCCTCCTTAGAAGATGCTTGAGGTGGTGTATAGCCGATGCGTGATATTATGTGTTTTTCTACACGACCAACTTGAGTATGCACTAAACGAAAACCCATTTCTTGAGCCATTGTTGGCGCGTGTGAAACCATAAGTATGCTGATATGCTCTTCTTTTGCTAATGTGGTGAAAAGCTGTAACACCGCCTTGGCATTAACAGGGTCTAATGAGGCAACAGGTTCATCGGCTAAAATAAGCTGAGGTTTTGTGTAAAGTGCGCGCGCAATGGCAAAGCGTTGCCTTTCTCCCACAGACATATGTGCAGGTTTTTTGTGTAAAAGATGCGTAATGTCTAATTTTTGTGCTATATCATGTACTATTTCAAGATTGTCATTGCCAGACCCTGCAAGGCAAATATTTTCTTTACCTGTTAAAAAAGGCAGTAAGCCTCCTGTTTGTAAAATATAGCCCAAGTGCTTTTTACGAATATGAGCAAGAGCATTAGTGTTTTTTGCTTTCCAATGGCTGAGCATATCAATGTCAGCATCTTGTGGAGTAAAAATAAAGCTTGGCCCCTTATCTTTGTTGGCAATTTTTTCAGGACGCAAAATACCTGCTACCAAGTCAAGGGCAGTGCTTTTACCGCAACCACTTGCACCTACAAGGGCGACAAGTTCGCCCTTGTGTATGGTTAATGCATCAATGCAAAGGGTAAAATTATTACTATTTTCTGCGCTTGTATCTCCAAGGCGAGTTTTGCAGATATTTTTGACTGTAAGTATGGTTTGCATGCTGTATACATACTCTTATGGCAGCATGGTTAAGGGCACACGGTACATCCAGTCACCGGCATTGCTTGCGCCAAAACTTTCCCAGTTACTACGGTCTTTGTCATATTCTTCATAGCGAGCAAGGCGTGATTTTAAGCGATTAATGAAGGCAGTTTGTTGGCCAATACTCATGCGATACCAATCTTCTTCACGAAGGAGCATAATGTCACTTTTATAAGGTAGGCCTTCTAAAAATTCAGAAAGTACTCCCAATTGTGAGAGATTTTGTCCGGCAGGCATGGGGCTATTAGGGTCTCTGGCTGCACGAGTAGAGGCTGATAAAATGCCTTGGAAAAAGTCTTTGGCGTCAGTTCTTTTCGTGCGTTCGGCATTATCAATAATGTTTTTAATTTGTTGACTTAAATCATTGAGTTGATTTTTTGTTAATAACACGGCCACGGCAACCGTGGGCACTTGTGTGCCCTTGGCAAGTTTGCTTAAGTCCATGTCAGCAATCCAAGAATCCACCACTTGCGGCGCTCTATTGGCATTAAGTTTACCAAAATATTCAAGTTGCATAGCATAACCAAGGGCAGCGGCATTTTGCGCTGCTTCTTCTGCTGGGCTTAATGGTGCCTGAGCACTTTGTTCTTCCTTAGGCTTGGTCACAAGTTTTCCGTCAAGAGTAAGGCGTACCATATTGACAATGCCACCTGTGAGCGATTTGGTAGCATTGGCAAAATTTTGAGCACCTTCAGCAGAAGTTTTTGCCTGAATAGCCTGATAATTTGAACGATTATCAGAAAGTTTAGTTAATACACGATAGGCTTTTTCCGCAGCAACATGATCCTTGGCTCCTTTGGAAGATTTAATATGCATGGCTGAAATCCACACCCCTTGAGTTCTGGCATAATCTGCCAGTTCTGGTATGTCCATTTTTACTGTAGCATGCGTATCTGTGGCGGGTAGGGGGCCAGCATCTGTAATCAAAATAAGCATACGTGAGTTGTATTCTTTCCAGCTAAGGTTATCTAAGGCTGTTTTTATGCCTTGAGGTGAGTTTTCAGTAAATGTGTGGGTAGATGCTGTAGCTTCCTTTACTTTGGCAAGCTCTGTTTCAAGCATTGTGCGGTTTTTGGCTGTGACAAAATCGCTTACAACGCGGCTATCATATTCAGTGGCAGGTTTTGCTGCTACGCTGCTTCTAAAAGCTACCACACCAAAGCCCACATCTTCGGTAAGATTGTTTTTTTCAAGGCTGTCATAGATGTTGCGCACAACATTAAGGCTTTGATCAATATAGGGTTTCATTGAAATGGTAGTATCTATTACAAAGGCTATGGCTGTGCGAGGTTTTTGCGGCACGTCCTTAGGTGTAGTAGATTGATTACCGGGGTCGATTGAAGCAACTTCTAAAAATTTTACCCCTTCAAAAGGATCAGTCATGTTTAAAATGGGCATAAGATAAAAGCGCTCAGTGGCTACTGCTCCTTGTGTATCGCTTGGCTCTGAAGCTATAATGGATGCTTTTTCAAGGGCAAGGGTGTCCTTAGTTGTGTTAATACTATTGAGCACTTCTTGTAATTGTTGTTCCATGGTAGGAGCTGTGCAAAGGTCTTGCAAAGATTGAGCATTTTTAAAGAAAAGCAATGGGTCACGATTACTGCGTTCGGTAAGTAAAAGTGTTAAGGACTGATTCCAATCGGTGCTTTGCTCTTTTTTTATCCAGCCAAGAGGTGGGCCACCTACAGGGCCAATTTGTAACCAATTGTCTTTGCGAGCAAAAACATAATAAACACTGAATGTTTTTATGTTTTCTTGCAATACCTTGGCCCCATCTTGAGCGTCTTGTACAAGCTTGGCATTTGGGTGTGTAACAATGCGCTGATAGAGCGTTTTTTTTCCCTCTTGCAGTAAGGGGCTTGCTGCATAAGCCTCAATGGCAGTAAGACTTAAAAAAAATGAAAGAAGAAGAGTTTGCCAGCGCATATGTTATTCTCCTGTATGTGTATCTAAAGGATTATTTTCTGGTGCTTTGGTGGTAAACCATTTTGCATAAAGTTTTTCCAGTGTGCCGTTATCTTGTAATTGTTGTAAGTTTTTGTTGAAAGTTTGCTGTAAAAATTCTTGTTGTAAAGTCAGAGCATAGGCATATTTTTGAGAATACAAATGTTTATCAAGTATGCGTAATTGCTCATGATTGCTTGACAAGTAATCTAAGAAGGGTTTGGTGCCTATTATAACTTCAATTTCGCCAAGAAGCAGAAGGTTTACAAGCTCTTTTTCTCTATTGAGAGCAAATATGGTACTCCCTTTATATTCTTTAAAAGCAAATTTTTCTGCTGAGTTATTTTTAAGTACGCCAATAATACTATATTGTAGATCGCTAATGTCATTAATGGGGCTATCATGAAGCACAAGAGCGTGCAAATTGGCCGGCATAATGGGTTGTGAGAGTGTATAATGCGTACTTCTTTTTGTTGTTGAGGTCAGTATTGGAGCAAGCACAAGACTGCAATGACCGCTGGTAAGCCCTGCCATGGATGTGGCAAAGTCAGGTGTGGTGAGTTCTATGGTATATGGCAAATTCAGTGCATCTAAAAGCTCCAAACTATAGCCAGCTTTCTCTCCATTTTCTTTGTAGTAAGCAAAAGGAAAGTTATCCATGGGTACACATACAATAATACTGTTGGTGGTAGCATAGCTTGAAGAACAGAGTATAGTTGTTTGCAAACAAACAAAGACTATACTCATGACTAAAGCTACGATGTAGTGTTGTTGTATTTTTCTTACCATGATAACTTATTGAGCTAGTTTATTAAGTACTTCTTTGGCTAGAGCATCACCTTTAGCTGCCGCATCTTCTGCATAGGTGCGTAAACGTTCAATGGCTGCTGCCGCATCTTGTTGCCCTGATTCATGTGCTTTTTGGTACCATGTTAAGGCCTCAATGGCATCAGGGCTAATGCTTCCCTTTGGTTTTGTGTCACTTGGGTCATAGTATGCACCAAGGTCAAGCATAGCTTGTGCCACACCTTTTTGCGCTGCATCTTCTAGCAATAAGAAGAGGGCATCTTGCTTTTGTTCTACATTTTCATGGGTATTTTCGGTAGCTGCTTGTAAGCTTTGCGCCAGTGTAAAGCTTTCATTGCCACTTGCATTTTTACGTAAAAGTTCGCGTGCTTTTTCCATGGAACTTTGCACTGGAGGCGTCGTTTCTGTTGGTTTTGTGTTTTGCTCTTGCGCATCTTTTGGCTGCGCAGGAGCTTCATCAGTAGGCTTTGTTTCTTCTGGAGTTTGAGCCTCTTGTGTGTTTTCGCTCTGTTCTTGCTGTGTAGTTGGCAATGCATCTTTTTGTGTAAGATACCACCAAATACCCGCACCTACTGCTGCCAAAAGGCATATGATAGCTATAATGAGCAAGGGGGAAACAGTGGATGAGCGTTGTTTTTGGGACTCTTGAGCATCTTGATCCATGGTTAATGGTTCTGTTTGTACGGGGTCATCTTGTAGAGATTCTACAATAGGTTCTTCCATTATTTGAGAATCCAAAGAAGGCTCATCAGTAGGTTCTGGGGCATTGCTAGGAGGTGGTACCACGGCAGCGGCGATGGGAGCTGTGGGTTGTATGTTGCCTAAGCCTTGACCGCCATGCATGGAAGTGTATTCAATATTTTCAATAGATAGAGTTTGTGGCTTAAGATTTTCGCCATCTATACTAATAAATATTCTATAGGTTTCAAGAGGGTCTAAAAAATTGACAACATCATGCCCTACAGACATGCGTAAAGCTCCGGAGTCACAATCCCAATTGTCTGGATGAAGATATGTTTCGGCGGTTTGCCAGCCATGCGTAGAAAGAGATTGATTGTCTGATGCGCGATACAGCGCAAAAGTAGGAGCTGTTGTGCAATGCACATCGCTTATAGTAATAATACCAAAACCAGGGCCTTTTGTGGAATCTGCAATAAATTGTGCCGGCATATATTATCCTAATGCTTGTGTTTGAAAAGAAGTAAGAATATTTCCAAGTTTAGTATTTTCTTCTCTATTTAACTGCGTACCATCGTTAAAGTCAACATTGGTTACTACTGCATACATGAAGGTACGAATCCAATCGCCATAATAGCTTTTATCGTAGGCTTTTGCCTCTTCGGTAAACATAGCAGCATTACTTTGTTCCGATGGAGGAGTAAATACCACCATGGATTTGCCTTGCACCACAACAGTACGCGCAGCGGTGTCAGCATAGCGCGGATCAAGGCCAAGCCAATTAATAAAGGCATTGATGCTTTCGGCAGCAAGACTTACTTGTTTCCATACAAGGCCTTGACGAGCTAAGTTTCCATAGCCTGAAACATTACGCTGTGCCTTGGTCATTTTTTGAGTGATACCAAGTCTGTTCAGTGTATTAACAAGCTCATGAATGAAAAGCCCTAATTCTTTTTCCGGCATGGAAAAATAGCTATGTGCTGCAGAATTGGCTGCAAAAGCATGCATTTGTTCAATCCAGTGACGTATGACAATATCAGTAAAACGTTCGGCTTCATCTTGGTGTACGGAGCTTTTATGTATAGTATTTTCCTCATCTACTGCAGAACTTGATGGTGTATCTTCGTCTTCATCGTCAAAATCTAAATCACCAAGTTCACCTTGTAAAAGACCATTGGCAGTTACCCTTGGCCCAATAATACTGTGTGCAAGTTCTTCTTGCTCAAGACGTTCTTGTTCGGCTTGAAAGTATAGGGTGTATAAATCATGGTCATGTACTTGTAAATGGCGTAAAAATTCTCCAAAGCGTTGCAATTCAATAATTCCGGCGAGTAATTTTGCTAAACGCTTAGAGAGTTTTTCTTTGCGTTTGCGCTCTTCTTCTTTGTCATCGCTTTTAAAGTGCGGCTGTAAGATACTGGTTACTTTTTCTAATGTTTGTGCGAGTGTTACAGCAATTTGATTTCGTTTTAATGCCGGATTGCAAAGGGGGCGTAAGGAAGCGCGTAAAAGGCTTATGCCTCCATCGTTCAGTGTCATGGCAGCTTCCCATTTTTCACGTGGATTAGCCACATGTGTTTGTACTAAGGAAGAAGTATAAAACGCGTCGCGGATTTTTTCAACATACTGTACTTGATCTTGGCGAATAGAAGCTTCTTTATCTTCATGAAAATCAAACAGTGCTTTGGCCTTTACATTAGGGTTACGGAGTAAGAAAATATTATCAAAAGCCTTTTTACCATCCCAATTGGTGGGCCAGTCATCATTTTTTCCAAAAAATTCTAATAATGATGCTTCAATACGTGTGCTCCAACGCTCTTCAACTGAGGGGGCTCCGTCTTTTTCTTCAAATTCCATATCCATTTTGGAGAGAATAAAAAAGAGTGCAGAGCCTGTTTCAGCGCAAGATAGAGCACGTCTTTCCGGTGTTTCACCATGAGTTCCGGCAATCCAATGTTGTATGGCTTTTGGTAATTCTTGAACATTTTGGTTGCCTGGCCCTATACATAAGAGCATACTTGTCAGTTCTTTTTCAGTACAATACCGTTCAAAAAGATATGCTACCTTTCCACGTAAAAATAGTTTTGCAAGGGCTCCTTCACGTTCAAGGTTTTTACGAATATCATCAAGTTTTAAACGTGAGCGATATCCAGGAAAATCTAATAAATCTGTATGATCAAAAAAATCATCCGGCTTTTCACGCATATAAATGGTAAGTTCTGCCGTAAGAGCTGTGACTATGGCTCTTGACAATGTGGCACTTTGCCCATTTTTCCCTAGAATTTGTAGGGTATCGTCTGTTGTAGTGGAGTCAAGGTCTTGTAAAATCTTCACATCAATAATGCTGTGTGTACGGGGTATAAGAGCTTCAATGGTACAATAAGCTTCATCTGGGTTACCGAGTTTTTGTAAAGATTCACTCAATCGTATAAATAGATTGGTAAAATCTTCGATTTTGTCCCAAATAAGAGAAAAAAGCTTGGCTCGTCCGTGAAGATCAAGCCCGGGAGCTAAGAACATGGCTTTATGCCAGTAAGCTCTTTGCAAAAGCTGTGCACGTGGCGGTGCAGCAAAATTGCGTTGCATGTATTCGCGCAGCTCTTCAACGTCATCTATATTTACTTCTGCAGTACGCTGTGGATTATACAGGGCTTCTATGTTTTGTAAATCTTGCAAGAGTGCGTCTTGATCGGGAGCCTCTTGGTGTTCACAATCGGCATAGTAGGTATTGGCAAGCACGCGCACAATATCGCATTCACTGAAAAGACGTAAACGAATGGGGTAGCCTTCAGGTAGATGCGGCGGAGGTGTTGTTGTAAAACGGGTTACAAGGCCTGTAGACTCTTTACCGCCAGGAGGGTTAATTTCCGAAATAAAATTACGTTGTTCGCCAGCAAAGTCTGCAAATAACTTACCTTCATTGTCCTTGGCAAGGGTCGAAATAAGGTAGGACTTACCCGATTGACTAGGCCCAAAAACTCCAACGCACATTTTGCGTTTTGCAGCTATGTGGCATTTGTGGAAGCTGCGTATGGAGCGACGAAGCTCGGTATGAATGCTATCATATTCCTTACCAATGCTTTCTTTGTTGTTTTCAAGCCATTCCAAAGCTTGTTTGGAATTTTGTTGCAAATTTTGGCATTTTTCTGCCAATTTTTGATCTTCAATTTGCATATGTGTCTCCCGCAGGCAATATTCTATGGTGGGTAAAATATATAGTATGTATAATTTATGACGTAATAATCATACCCGTATCAAGCCAATATCCTTCATCAAGTTGTAGAGTTTGCAAACGAATTTCTACATCACGAATGTTCACAGCGCTGCCGTGTTTATCTACAATGCTTAAAATTTCAAATTCGCCTTCATCCCTATCTTCGTTTGTATCTTTTGCCATTTCTTCTTCTTTTAGAGCTGCAACTTCAAGGCGTACAAGCACATCATACGGTAAACGGCCAGATGCTTTAGCTCTAGCTTCTTCACTCGTAAATGCCATCAGATGGTAGCGCGTGGTGGGCCAGCGTTCGGCATGCACTTGCCGATATCCAATGGGTAGGGGGCCGGTAAAAGAAACTTGTCGCTCGCCTTTAAAGCGTTTTTTGCTGTCTATATCCACTTCAAACCATACTTTAGCCATGGGCAGTTTGCCGTCAGTATTTAATTCGCCCACATAACGGGCTGTTGATGTGAGAGCAAGATTACCTACATCAAAAGAAAAGCCCTCAAGGTGTCCTTCAGCCAAAGCGCATAATATGGCACCTACAACCACAGTGGTTTTAGGGTCATTTATGCACCCTTTTGCGTCGGCAAAGGGATACCAGTTGCCAACGCGATACCTACGCATGGGCATAATTCTGTCGGCAGGTACAGGAAGTTTAGCGAGAACAGGGCCTACAATACCATTCCAAGCACTGGGGCGTCCTGTAAGTAAGAGTAAATCGCAGTCATATAAATGGACCATTTCGCAAAGATCGGCAAGTGCTGGGCCAAGGGTTGTGCGTATGGTATTTTCCACTGCGGCAGGATTAATGCGCATATCCATATCTAAGAGTGAAAATGATGCTTCTGCAGGCAATTTATTGCATACAGCATCTTCCACTGCTTTGATAATATGACTTTGCGGCATGGGATGATAAAAATTTTGCGGTAAGCGAATATTTCCAAGGGTGGCAAAGGGGAGCACATGTTCTTCTTCTGCTCCAGAATTTTGCTCATCTTGAAGGTCTTGTGATGATTGTTGTGGTATATGGAAAAAGTCTTTTAGCTTGCAAACAAAGGAGGGATGATGCGCTGTTCCTTCAGGGCCTTGCTGGTATAAAACTTCACAAATGCTCAGTATACCTAAAGCTAAAGGCACTGCCACTTGGCGAACAAAACGAGCGCGTAAATTACGCTGTTCTTTTGAAATACCAATGGTATCACGACCAAAAAGTTTGGTTATAAGTTCGTTAACTTCTGTTGCCCCTGCTTGGGTAAAACCTTGCTTTAGGGCAGGGATAATGTGTTGTGAAACCATATCACGCAAAACTTCATCGCCAGCGATGTTAAAACCGTCGCGAAATTCCATGTGTGGACAAATACGTGCTGTATCTCCTGCAGGACTTGCCAGTTCATAGGTAGCTATGGATAAATCCATAGTGCCGCCTCCGGTATCAATGGAGGCTATACGCATACAAGGTTTGTTATCATATGCTGCACGGGGCTTGCCAAGTAGATGAAAAAGGTGATGCGCATCACCATGTTGTTTTACAGAAAGTTCATTATAAATGTATACAATTTGTGAGCAACTGGCTTCGTCCCAATCGCAACGAACTTGTGGATTTATACGATAGTCTGTAGAAATTTGTCTACTGCGCTCTTT
The DNA here is from genome assembly GCA_964371825.1 of uncultured Desulfovibrionaceae bacterium. Classification (GTDB taxonomy): domain Bacteria; phylum Desulfobacterota; class Desulfovibrionia; order Desulfovibrionales; family Desulfovibrionaceae; genus CAYJAD01. Next base: position 4,447 of record CAYJOQ010000003.1, on the reverse strand, counting down.
AGGGGTTAAATACCACTTAGACCAGCCAAGAGATTCCCAGATAACGCGCACAGCCCAATTAACCCAGCGGCGGAATATACGTTTTTCTGCTTCTGGCATAGCTGTGGGCACAGTAAAGAGTATGCGCCGTAATCGCCTTGGAACATTAGGCAAATCTCTGCGTGAACGCGTGGCAGGAGCATTAATGGTTACAAGAGCTTGAGTAATTATTTCACCCACCATAAAGAGCATCAATGAAGAACGAGTAAAGTGCGAGGCAAAAGCAAGCTCTTTTTCTTGTTTTCGTAAAATTTTTGACCGTTTAAAATACGGGTCATCAAAGCATGAAAGGGGGGTTCCTTCGCAATTGACTTGTTTAGCAAAAAGGCCACGTATTACCATGGGTTCTTGGGGAAGGCCAGTATTATAGCGCCAAGATTGTTGCCAAGGGCGTTCATCCCACAGATATCGTTTAGGGCTAGACATGCCAGTACTGCCTTCAGCACATACCGCGCGGGTGGCAAGGCGTGCAGCTTCTGGCCCTACGCGTACTGCTGAAGGCCATGCAAAGGCAGGAGTGCGTCTGCCTGATCTGCGGCTTAATAGGTCATCGCCAAAGTTTGCTTCTGTAAATTCAATGCGTGTTTCAAATGGTTCGCTATATATATGCTGCGGCTGTGTAATGTCACGTAATTCTAATAAATAACTATCATTAAGGTTTGTGATGCGTTGAGGTAGGGTTTCTACTAAAATACCTGTGGTGCGTGAATTGCCTATATCTAAAACAAGGTCAACTTCTACGGGTTGTTCACGTTCAGGATTAATGACTTGCACTATAAGGTTTTGCACCATAAGGCGCACCATTTCAAGCCATGTAAGATAGGATGCTAAATGCTCTAATACATAGGTGTTTTCATCGCGCCATGAACCACGACCACGATGTTGCGATGTGCGATATGTATCATAAATTTGTAATAGCCATGTATCTATCCACGCTTCATTTAAAAACCAACCATTGTCACGAACATGGTGAGCAAGGCTAAATGTACCATGGGCTGACACATCATTGGGAGAAAGGGCATAATATCGCTCGCCGCTTTCTGGGGCAGGTTCTACATTAGTATCAAATATGAGAGTAAGATGGCGTATAGTGCCTTCTCCCTTGGTCATGCGTGCACGTACCCAATTGGAAGGACCGCATTCATATCGTTCTGCTCCATCGTCCCAAGTTTGACCGCGAGTACGCAAAAAAGGCAGTGGAATCCATGTATTATCCCAAATGTCTAGCACATGACGAATATCCATGGAATAATCTTCATCACAAGGCTGTTTTGTTAATTGATCTATAAAAAAGTCATCTTCGTCTTTTTCAAGGCAGCGTAAGGTATGTGTGTAGCGCTGTGCTTCATGATGCGCATCATGAACAACGGTATTTGTATTTTTTTCTTCCTTAAAAAAACGCTGCACTATGGGTAAGGAGGATGTGTCAATGGTGAAGTCCAAAAATTGTGGGCAACCACCGGGAATAATGCTAATGTGCGTTGTTTCCATATTACTTCCTACTTATTTTCTATAGAATTTAGCGTCCCAAGTTGTTCTTCTACCTGGGGCTTGTTCTTGTCCCTTGCATTCAGTACTATTTTCTTGCCCTGTACACTGAATTTTTTGTGGAACATAATGATTGCCACTCGGGCAACGGGCTTCAACACTTTGCATACTGAGTGTACCTCTATTATTAAAGGTAGCTTGTACAGCACCACTGCAAATGCGACCATTTTTTTCACGCACAATACGGCGCCCTTGACCATTTTTGTCAAAACAATATTCGGCAATAAGAGGTTCACGTGTGCGTGAATTAAAGAGGCCTGTTTCACTTTTCCAGCACCCTTCAAGAAAGCTCATGTCATTAGTATTCTTTGCATCCTCAGGAATCTCTAAGGGGGCATCTTTTTGTGGCGCGGGTTTAGGCTCCGGTTTAGGTTCTGGCTTTGGTTCCGGTGTTGGTTCGGGTTCCGGTACTGGCTCAGGCTCTGGTGCTGGCTCAGGCTCAGGTGGTGTCATAGCTAAAAAGGGTTCTTGCATAGGAGGAATTTCTTCTTCTTTTGCAGGTTCCACTTCTGGAGTTTCGGCCAAAAGAGGGGGCTCGTTAAGAGGCGCTTCTACCGCGGGCTCTTCTGGAGGCGTTGGGGTAGGTAATTGCAACTCTTCTTGCTTAGGTGCAGGAGGAACACACAAGGCAGCTCTTTCTTGAAGTTGTAAACGCAAGGCATCAAGTTCAAGATGTAGAGCATTTTCCTTTTCTACTTCAAGATCAAAATCAAGACTAAGGTCTGGCCTTGGTATGCAGCCTGTAGGTAGCGGAAAGCGAATAAAATTAAAAGCAGCAAGTAAGAGGAGTAATGCCAATAAAAGCAGCAATAAAGGTAAAAGACAACCCACCCAGCCTAAACAACCTCTGCGTGTTGGTTCAGGTGTCACAGGCACCGCAGGAGCGCTTGGCGCTGCAGGAGCAATGGGAGCAGCTGCCGCCACAGGCATAGCAGCCGTGGTTACCCTTGTTAAATCAACGGGGTGAGCACCCACAGTACCCGGTGCAAATCCCCAATTCACCACCACAGGTTGATCGCCAATTACCCAAATGTCGTTGTCATGTGGGTGTTGCAAGGCAATGTTAAGCATTTCACCGGCTAAAATGTGTTGGCTATCATTACTTGCGAGCAATGTTTCGGCTTTTTGCTTTATATCTGTGGCAAGAGTTTGAATTTTTTGAGCGATTTTTGCTTGCTCTTCAGGAGTAAAAGCACTCAAAGGCTTAGGATTTCCTTGTGGGCAATGATCATCTGCATACCAATCAATAACTTCATAAGCCGAATTTTGAGCACTTGCCCCTGTGCTGTGCATAGGTTCTGCCAATAGGGCAAGGTGCTCATTACTGAGTTGCTGCAATATGGATTGCAATTGGTTAAAGCAATCAGTAACAAAAATACCATGGCAGGCAAGAGGACGTAATTGACTTCGTTTGGTGGTAGTTATAAATGCGCCTGCCATATATTACTCCTTAGACTCTTTGGCACTTTTTGAGGGAGAAGCAAGGGTGTAGGGAATATTATGACTTTGTAAAAAGGCGACAATATCCTTACTCACGAGGGCAATATTTGATTGACGATAGGATTCTTTATCAAGTGATATGTAGGTATTAATACCTACAACTTCGCCTTGTTGATTAACTAAGGGGCCACCGCTATTGCCTTGAGACACTACTGCGCTGTGCACAATATGAGGCGGCTTTGTTTCTTGAATAACGCTTACTGAGCCTTCAGTGTACACTACCTCAGGCATTGAATGGCTTTGACCTGCAAATAAGGCTTTGTATTTAGGGTCATGTTGTGAGATAGCCCCCGGAAAACCCCAAGCGCTGATTTTTTGTGTGCGTGTAACGGCTGTTGTAAATGTTAGGAAGGAATTATTTTGCACAGGTACTTGTAATACTGCATAATCGCGAGATTTTTCTCGGCTAATAACTTTTGCTGTAGCTTCAACCACACCCTCTTTAAATTTGCCTGCCACATAAATGGCAGTAGGTGTAGCGCCTAGTACATGTGCATTGGTTAAAATGATGCCGGGTGCGATAAAAAACCCAGTACCGGTAATGATGTTCTTATTATTTTCTGCAATGATAAATACGGTCGATTGTTCCAATTGCTTTGCAAAAGATACCTGAGAACCTGAAGGAATGCTTTGTTCTTCTTGCGGAGATGTTTGCTGAGGAGAAGCACTTGATAGGGGTGGCGGTAATGCCTCAGCCTTGGGGTTTGCAGAATTGTTAGGGCTTGCAGGAGATAGGATAGGGGGCTCAGGAGCTAAGAGATTGTTTTCACTTTTTAATAATTCCTTTAGTTCGCAAGGGTCCATGGCAAGCAATTGTAATAACCTATCTTTTTCTGCAAGAAGAGTGCTGTTGTCATCTTGTCTTTTTTGCAAAAGTGCATGCTCTGCTTGCAGCTCACGCTCATAAAGTGACCACTGTTTCCATGCGTATATTGCAGCGGCAAGGAGTAAGAGAATGAAAAAAATAATACCCCAAAACCACGGACGCATATAAAATGGCGCAGCATTGTTTGCTACTGTTGTGGCGTTTTCTTGTTGTTCGTTTGGCGAAGAGTTTTGTGTCATAGTTTTTTCCGGATAAAAATACTGTAATAAAATATGCTTGTGAGTATATTTTGTGTTATTATACTATGGTTTTTGTGGAATTTTGTATATTATTCATGTTTGAATATATACGTGTATGCCTAGTGCTTAAGAACATTGCTAGAACAAGGGTAGTGTATACCCTTGTTCCCAGATTGATAACAAACCCCACTTTGTGCCGTTTGCGCCGCTATTGTCAGCAAAGCTGCCAAGCGGAAAGGCACGAAAATCAATCGCTTAACAGCGCAAATAAATTGCGCCTACTCTTGATTTATCG
>CAYJOQ010000002.1:0-38391 GCA_964371825.1 uncultured Desulfovibrionaceae bacterium | reverse complement strand
TTCTCGCAAGTCAACAATGCGCTGTGCCTTACCTTCAGAACGCTGTATAGAACGTGGCTCTACCAAGCGAACCTTTACAGAAACACCAAGGAATTCCTTAATTGTTCTTTGAATGGTGCCTTCGATTTTTTGTAATTTACGAATTTCGTCTGCAAAGTTTATTTCTGCAACCTCTACACGCACTTCTACTTGATCAAGGTTATTTTCACGCGACACAATAATTTGATAATGCGGTGCCGTACCTTCACATTCTAATAAAATAGCTTCAATTTGTTGTGGGAATACATTCACACCACGAATAATAAGCATATCATCGCTGCGCCCTTGAATTCGTCCAACCCGTGCATGGGTACGTCCGCACTTACATGGAGTAAAGTCGAGGGTGGTAAGGTCGCGCGTGCGATAGCGCAAAAGCGGAATGCCTTCCTTGGTAAGGGTCGTAATAACAAGCTCACCTACTTCACCAGGAGGCAATTGCTTGCCTGTGATGGGATCAATAATTTCTGCAAGAAAATGATCTTCAAAAATATGCATACCATTTTTTGCCTCTACGCATTCCATGGCAACACCAGGTCCCATAATTTCTGATAAACCATACACATTTAACGCATCGATATACATTTTACTTTCAATTTCATGACGCATGTTTTCGCTCCAAGGCTCTGCACCAAAAACACCGATACGCAAGGGTAAATCTTTAAAATTCATTCCGATTTCTTGGGCAGTATCCCACAAGTACAAAGCATAAGAAGGAGTACAGCAAAGAACAGTAGCACCAAAATCGCGCAGTAATTGTATTTGCCTTTTGGTGGCACCGCCTGAAGCAGGTATGGTCGTTGCGCCAAGTCTTTCTGCGCCATAGTGCATTCCAAGGCCACCAGTAAAAAGGCCATATCCATATGCCACGTGTATAAAGTCACGCGCAGTCGCACCTGTACAAGCAAGACTACGGGCGGCCATTTCTGCCCAATTATCAAGGTCACGCTGTGTATATCCTACCACAGTGGCCTTACCTGTGGTACCGCTTGAAGCGTGAATACGCACAATATTTTCTCTCGGAACAGAAAAAAGACCATACGGATAATGATTACGCATATCTTGCTTTTCGGTGAAAGGCAAAGAAGCCAAATGGCTCAAAGAAGTAATATCTGCAGGAGTAATACCTATTTCGTCAAAACGCTTTCTGTAAAAAGGCACATTAGCATAAAGGCGTTGACAAAGTTGTTGCAAACGACGCAATTGCAAAGCTTCAATGTCTTCACGGGGCATAGTCTCTTTTTCAATGTTAAATATCACAGTAAAACTCCTTATATGCGCAGTGGAAAACAAGTATAGTTTCCTTAAAGTTTATGAAAGCTCGTACCTTACATTTTTTACTAGCTTAAAGTCAAGGTGGTTTTAAATCTGAAAAAATTCAGCAACAAACACCATTGCATATATGCACAGCAAACACATACTTTCTCAAAGACACCATGTTCTCCACATGGTTTTCTCCAAATCGCATTTTTTTCTTCATCACAATACATTTAAGATAAGGCATCTTGCATTTTACAAAATAAAATTGTATACGAAAAAACAGTTTTAAATTTTACCGCAGTTCATCGTACGAGACGTATACTGTACATTTTTCCGAAAAGCATTGCTTTTACTACAGCTGATAGATATAAAGTTTCACAAAGATCCATAGTACATACAATAAAAATACGCAGCAGCGTACTTTTATAATACACAACAAAGGAGTTTATTATGGAATGGAATCAAGAGGTTGTTGACAGAGTACGAATGGCCATGCAAGAGCGTGCAAGAAATATGGGCTGTGTATATCAGGTCCTGCTCAAGCGCATGCCCCGTGAAGAAGCTATTGGTATTATGCGAGAAGCTATTACTCGTTATGGTGAAATTCGTGCTGAACACGACCCTGCCGGATTAACTCCTGATGATTGGACAAATACACACTACAAAATGATGGGCGGAGTATTTGAAACCAAGATAGACATCAATGATGAGTTTGCAGAAATGCAAATGAATTACTGTCCATTATTGGTTGAATGGAAGTCCATGGGCTTTTCTCAAGATGACCAAGACGTATTGTGTGATATCGCTATGGAGCTTGATCGCAACCGGGCAACCCAACACAATATCAATTGTGACATTGTAGAACGCCAAGGCAAGGGTGATACATTCTGTCGCGTAGTATTATGGAAAAAAGATAAGCCTGCATAAAAACATTCTCATACAAGTGACAAGCAATATCTAAGCATGTTGCTTGTCACTTGTTATGGCAATGCGCAACATTTTACATAAGAAGGAGTCTTACTGTGAAAGACCGCAGCAATGGCTATTCAGCGCTATTTCTTTTATTGTTATGCGCTGTGGGCCTTTATGGAACCCTAACTACGCCTGCTCCTATGGAAGAAGAACTTGTGGGCCCTATGGTCTTACCTTGGCTTTCACTGGGAGGTTGTTTTCTTTGTGCTCTATTACTTTTAGTGCGACATTTTTTTACCTCCAAAGTAATGGAAGAAAAGCTCGACACAAAAGCTATTGCAAAATCAATATGTTATTTTATTTTCTTTGCCGCTTATCTAATGCTTATGATTTTTATAGGGGACGTATTTTTACAAAATGATGAACTTATTGTGCCGTATGGCGGCGGTTTTTCCATCGCAACATTTCTTTTTCTAACTGTATCTCTGTACACATTAGGGCGTAGAAATTGGTTTGAAATATTAGGTATACCTGCAGGCATAGTAGGCCTCTTATTGATTGTTTTTGGTCATTACTTCAGCATCATATTACCATAGGGTACTAAGGAGGTTTACTGTGGATGAGATTTGGGCAGGAATACAAATAGCATTTACGTTTAACGCTATTATGGCTAATTTAGCTGGAGTTTCTCTTGGTATTATTTTTGGAAGTATGCCTGGCCTTACAGCCACCATGGGCATAGCTTTACTTATTCCACTCACATTTGGCATGTCTTCTGTAGACGCTTTTGCTATGCTGCTAGGCATGTATGCCGGTGCCATTTACGGTGGTTCCATTTCTGCTATTTTAGTGGGCACTCCCGGCACTGTGGCTGCTGCTGCAACCATGCTTGAAGGGCCGCATCTTACAGCCAAAGGTCAGTCGCGTAAAGCCTTAGAAATGGCCACTTTTGCATCATTTTTTGGAGGAACACTCAGCGCTATTTTTCTGGTAATTTGTGCACCTCTTCTTGCAAAAGCTGCCACATCCTTTGGGCCAGCTGAGTATTTTGCTCTGGCAATATTTGCCCTATCGGTAGTCGCAACGCTCTCATCGGGTAATGTTCTTAAAGGGCTTGCGGCAACATTTATTGGGTTATTCCTTTCTACCATTGGAGTGGACCCTGTTTCTGGCGACTTTAGAAATACATATGACAATTATAACCTTATTAACGGCATAGAGCTAGTTCCTTCATTAGTGGGTCTTTTTGCTGTATCTCAAGTCTTTTTGTCCATTGAAAACTTGTTTCGCGGACAAACAAACATTGTACAGCAAGGAAAATTTTCTAATGAACCACTGACGCTTAAAGAAATTTGGTTTAATAGAATAAATCTTATTCGTTCTTCCTTTATTGGCATTTTTATTGGAATTATTCCCGCCACAGGGCCTACAGCCGCAACCTTTATTGCGTATGCTGAATCTAAACGTTTTGCCAAAAAACCAGAACTTTTTGGCAAGGGCTCATTGGAAGGCATAGCGGCCACAGAAAGTTCTAATAATGGCGTTACAGGCGGAGCGCTTATTCCCTTGATGACTCTTGGAGTACCAGGAGATGTGCTCACTGCCATTATGCTTGGCGCACTTATGATTCAAGGCTTAACTCCAGGCCCCATGCTTTTTGAAGATCATGGCTCTACCGTTGCGGGCATTTTTTCTGCGTTTTTCATTTCAAACTTTTTAATTCTTGTTGTTGGATATGTTGCAATCCGTTTTTTAGGCAAGGTAGTTACAGTACCTTCGGCAATTCTTATGCCCATAGTACTCACCCTTTGCGCTGTTGGCAGCTATGCAGCTAATCACTCTTCTTTTGACCTTGTAATCATGGCTGGTTTTGGATTAGTTGGTTATATTATGCTCAAATTAAACATTTCGCAGCCTCCACTACTTTTAGCTATGATTCTGGCCCCTTTAGCTGAATCTAACTTCCGGCGCACGTTAGCCATCTCTCGAGATGACTTTTCTGTATTTTTTACAAGCCCCATAGCGTGCAGCATTTTAGCTGTAACTCTTTTAATTGTTGTAAAGAGCTTCTGGGATGAATGGAAACGTGCTAAAAAACCAGCATAAGCATACACATTTTCAATGTTTAAAAAGTATTAAAAACATTTTATAGCAACCTTTTACATACTCACAAGGAGTAACAAAAATGCTTAAATTGCTTTCGGCCTTAGTATTGTGTTTAAGTTTCATAGTACCAAATGCAGCAAACGCAGCTGAATTTCCAGCTCGCCCCATTAACGTAATTATGCCTTTTGGTGTAGGCGGTGCTTCAGATTCTGTTATCAGAGTTATTGCTGATTATTTACAAAAAAAGCACAATGTTACCCTTGTGATTGTACCAAAGCCCGGTGGCGGCGGTGCACCTGCGATGCTTGATGTTTTGCGTGCGCGCCCTGATGGATATACCATTAGTTTGACTTCAGCCAACGTGCTTACGGTACTACCACAATACAAAAATGTGGGCTTTAAATATACTGATTTAGCTCATGTTTGTCAGGTAACAACCTTTACCATGGGCTGGGCTGTGCGCAAAGATTCAGGCATTGATAGCTTTGAAGACCTTATGAAAAAAGCTACTGCAGAAAAAGGCGTTTACAGCTTAGGCAGCCCTGGTGCATTTAGCGGCCAACGCTTCTTTCTTTCAACCATTATGAAAAATTATCCTGATGCAGATTTTCCATATGTAGCCTTTGACGGCACTGCAGAAGTAGTTGCAGCCTTACTTGGTAAACATATTACTGTAGGTTATGCACCTGTTGCTGGTTATATTGCCCAAAAAGAGCTCAAGACCATTGCTGTAAGCTCACCTAAACGTGCTCCCGAAGTGCCTGATGCAGCTACCTTTACAGAAATTCTTGGCCCTGAATATGTATATGACTCCATCTATGGTATTGTAGCACCTCCTAAAACGCCTGCCAAAGTAGTGCAGCGTCTCAGTGAGCTTTTTGCTGAAGCCGTTAATGATCCTGACGTACAAAAGCGCTTGATTACTTTCGGTGTAACCCCCAACCATCTAAGCGGCACCGAATTTACTAAGGTGCTTGATAGTTATTCTGCACTTTTTGAAGGCCCCATCAAAGAAGCCATTGAGGCATCTAAAAGTAAATAACTTCTAAGTATTACTGCGAGGAGGCAGAGTTTTGTGTATACACACATGCCTCCTTGCATCTATTCACGTAAAAAAAGTTGCCAGAAAAGTTTCATGCTTTTCTGGCAACTTTTTTTAATGCCACTGTGACTATTTCATTCTTGTATTGTAATTGTTTACTGTTTTTTCAGTGTCGACTCATTACTCAGCGCTGAACAACACATTTGCATGAATTGTTCAGAAAGGCACGTTGCCTCCAAATGCCGCTTTGCGGCCGCCAAAAGCATGTTCTGGCTCATTTTACGGCACGCAACATTTTCTTTGCAGAAAATGTTGTTAGTCGTCACGTGAAAAATTTCCTTGGATGATAAAAATCACCAGAAACACGCATTTTATGCGCTTGTTTCTGGTGATTTTTTCATTATATTTTAGCTATAAAAATTATTATTTCAACAAGTTTACTGTTTTTTTCAGTGTCGACTCATTAAAAAATATTCTTTACTCGTTGTAAAGCTTTAGCTGTATTTTCTGGAGAGCCAAACGCAGTAAAACGCACATAGTTTTCGCCACTTGGCCCAAAACCTACGCCTGGAGTACATACTACTTGCGCATTATCAAGCACATGCTGGAAAAAATCCCATGAAGGAATATGCACACCATTGTTCTTAGGAGTACGAGTCCATACATAAGGAGCATGCTCTCCACCATACACTTCAAGGCCCATTTCTGTGAAAGCAGTACGGATATTACTTGCTGTTTGCATGTACCCATCAACAATATCTTTAATTTCTGCTTTACCTTCAGGAGAATAAATAGCAGCTGCAGCCTTTTGCACTACATAGGGACAACCATTATACTTGGTGCACTGACGTCGATTCCACATGCCATTTAAGTCAATTTTTTGGCCTTTTACTTGTAACGTTGTGGGCACAACTACATAGGCGCAGCGCAAACCGGTAAAACCGGCAGTTTTTGAAAAGCTGCGAAATTCTATTGCTACTTCACGCGCTCCTTCAATTTCAAAAATGCTGTGCGGAATTTCACGGCCACGAATAAAGGCTTCATAAGCTGAGTCATAAAGAATAATAGAGCCATGCTTTTGGGCATATTCTACCCATGCTTTTAAAGCATCACGATTAAGCACAGTTCCTGTGGGGTTATTAGGGTAACAAAGATAAATAACGTCTGGCACTTCTTTTGGAAAGTCAGGTACAAAATTATTTTCTGCGGTACAAGGTAAGTAAATAAGCTTGCTCCATTTACCGTCAACAAAGCTGCCTGTGCGCCCTGACATAGCATTGGAATCTACATATACAGGATACACTGGGTCATTTACTGCAATGGTCATATCTGCAGCAAAAAGCTCTTGAAAATTACCTACGTCACATTTGGCGCCATCACTGATGAAAATTTCATTGGCATTAATATCAACGCCATAAGCCTTATAGTCATGCTCCATGATAGCTTCGCGTAAAAAATCATAGCCTTGCTCAGGGCCATAACCTTTAAAGCTTGAACCCATAGCCATCTCATCTACGCCTTCGTGTAAAGCCTTAATAACGCTTGCACTTAAAGGGTGAGATACATCACCAATACCCAATGAAATAACGTTAGCATCGGCATGTTCTGCCTGATATGCACGTACTCTGCGTGAAACTTCTGCAAAAAGATAAGAACCAGGAAGGCTCGCAAAATGGGGATTTACTTGAAACATACTAACCTCTTGTATAATATAACAAGCACAACAACGTGCTTTCGTTTAAGGTTTTATAAAAGTTCGCCTTCAAAAACAGCAATAGCTTCACCAGTCATAAACACATGGTCATCATCTGCCCAGCGAATATGCAATGTGCCACCTAGCAGATGAACATTAACATCTCTATCGGTAAGACCAAGACGCGCCGTAACACAAGCTACAGCACAAGCACCAGTGCCACAAGCTTGAGTTTCACCAGCGCCACGCTCCCACACACGCATACGAACATTTTTTCGATCTATAACTTCTACAAATTCTGTATTAATACGCTCTGGAAAAAGAGGATGATTTTCAAGTCCGGGACCCACTTGCTCAATGGGTAAGGTATCTAGGTTTTCGCCAAAAATAACTGCATGAGGATTGCCCATGGAAACACAAGAAGCCATATATGTTTTGCCATTGGCTTGCACAGGTATTTCCAAAGCAAGGTCACCTTCATGGGTAACAGGAATACGCGCAGGCACCCATTCAGGCGTGCCCATATCAACAGAAGCTCCATCGGCTTTGCCGTCAGTCACACTCATATGCAAAATTTTAATGCCGCCCAAGGTTTCAATTTTTAATTCTGTACCTTGCATCATATTATTATCATAAGCATATTTACCAACACAGCGAATGGCATTGCCACACATTTGTGCTTCACTGCCATCACTGTTAAACATGCGCATACGCACATCTGCCACATCAGAAGGCATAATAAGCACAAGACCATCAGAGCCAATTCCCTTATGCCTGTCGCTTACCTTTCGGGCAAGGGCGGCGGGGTCTTTTACTTCATTGGTACGCGTGTCAATATAGACATAATCATTACCAGCACCATGCATTTTTATAAATTTCATAATTAAATGCTCCTTAAATCCTGCACACATAGCGTGCTATTATCATTATATATTCAAATAGTTATCACTTAGCAAAGCATAAAAAAACACGTATTTTTAAGCTCATGCGCAGTAACTGTATATTCACTTGCCTTACTTGGCAATATTTTTTCCATTGTAATTCCACAGTAAAGCACGCTATATAAATGACATGACACAAGAATACCAAGAAATACATTTACACGCATTGGCTCATGACGGTAGAGCTGTTGGCAGAGCTCTTAGCCATATGAATGAAGAAGCATTCTCCTCCCAAAATGCACAAGATACCAAAAGTCTCGGCCCCATAGTTTTTGTACAAGGGGGCCTTCCCGGACAAATGGTGCGAGCACGCATCACAAAAAGTAAGAAAAACTTTAGTGAAGCCATATGCACTGAGGTGCTACAAGAATCCGCTGACCATATTGCTCCTGCTTGTCCACAAGCACACCTTTGTGGTGGCTGCCCTTTACAAAGCATGCCCTATGAAAAACAGCTTTTTTGGAAAGAGCGCATGGTAAAAGAAGCCTTACAACGCATAGGTAAGGTTGCGCACGTTCCTTTTGAAAAAATATATCCTTCACCATTGCAGTGGCATTACAGAAATAAGATGGAATTTGCTGTTGGCAAAACAGACAGTAATGAACTTATACTGGGCCTTCGTGCCAAGGGTTCACACAGCATTGTAGCAGCCGAACAATGCCTTTTAATGCCAAAAGAATTTGTACCTGTGCTTATACGATTACGTCAACTTATGACTGCCACGGGATTACAGCCTTGGGAAAACACCCCCCAAAACTCACACAAGCAACTTTGGCGACATGTTATCATACGCAGAGCCTATGATGCGCACAAAAATAATGCCTTGGGCTGCCACGTACAAATTATAACAGCTCCAGCCTCTGCTAAGAGTCGTCACACCCTTGCACGCCTTGGGCAAAGCCTTCTTGACGCGAATCTTGGTGTATTTGGTTTCGTACATGAAGAGCGCCATAGCACAAGCCTATATGCGCAAGGTGAACGATGTATTACGCAATTAGGGCAAAAATATGTATCCGAAACCTTAGCAAACATTACCTATACACTGCACCATAGTGCTTTTTTTCAAGTGAATACCATGGCAGCCGAACATCTTTGCACCGAGGCCACAGCCATGGCAGCCCTCAGCGGTGAAGAAATTCTTTGGGATATTTTTTGCGGTGCTGGCGCGCCGGGGCTTGGTCTTGCGGGAAAAGCCAAGGAAGTGTACGGCGTTGAGCTTAATACCCACGCTATTCAGATGGCGAAAAATAATGCGCAAAATTTAGGCTATGCACATTGTCATTATATTGCTGGCAACGCAGAGCGCATAATAAAAAATCCCCCTGCTCAAGGTGCATGGCCAAGGCCGCACGTGATACTTATTGACCCACCAAGAGCCGGCATACATCAAAGCCTCATACAAACCATACTACACAGTCATGCGCATCGCCTCATATATATTTCGTGTAATCCTGCAACCCTTGCACGCGACGTGGCACTTTTACAACAAAAATACACCTTGGAAAGGGTGTGCGCTGCGGATTTATTTCCGCATACGGCTCATATTGAAAGCTGCGCACTGCTTACACGTACATAGTTGGTCCAAAACAATTAACAAATGATACCAACAAAATGGAACGCTCTGCTGGTAAAAACAGGCGTTTATCTGCCTAGAGTAGAAAGAAAAAAACGCGCTAAAGACATTGACCTTTCAGTGACCTTATGTTACCTTTCAACAGCTTTGTGAAAAGAGGCACTATTGTTTTTTAGCTGCTAAAATTCTAAAAAAGAATGGATGCGTAACGCATAACAAGGGGTGCCCATGGACATAGGCAAAAGACTCAAAGCCAAGAGCAAAAGTATGGATCTTTTTGCTACTGCTGGCACCATTGGCATGCATATGGTAAGTGGGCCTGCGGTGGGTTTTGGTATAGGCTATGCCCTAGATGCTTGGCTTGGAACGCACCCATGGTGCAAATTGGCATTTTTTATAATTGGTATTGGCGCAGGTTTTTTGAATGTATATGAAGACAGCAAAAGACTTTTACGCAAAATGCAAAAAGAAGACCGTGGCAACACGTAAGCTATGCTAGCAAAAGATAGGGCGCAGGCTTTGTATATGAAGCGTCATATGCACAAAGGGCAATAAGGCGACTTGGATGGCTCTACCACGTGTGCACTTCATTGAAGCATGGCTGTGGCGAAGGGGATTTAGCATTCAGCCCATTCGCCTTATAATGCACAATCTTCTTGTTTTGACTGTGCTAAGCGCATTTTTGGGCATATGCGCACTGCCCGTTACGCAAGGGCCCATAACCTTTGCTGTTGGTAGTCTTGTTTTTGCCAATGTTTTTTGGGGTATTGCTAGACACATTCTTGGTCTTACCCTGACGGCATATTCCATGGGGCTATTATTGTTTATGCTCCTAGGAACTGCCTTTAGATTGTTGGTTACCGCCATAGTTTTATATGTGGTGTTAGTAGTATATAATGCTTCAGCCATAGCCCTTGTGGGCGGCTTAATAGTGAGCTTGGCTGTGGCCCTTGGAACATTTGCCCTCATAACATTTGCAGGGCATAAGCAGTAAGGAGCGTGTTTTATGGCAGGTAGTTTGCCAAGTCCGGTGTTGCTCTCAACGCTGTGTAATATGGATCACATCACCATCGGTGGACAGGTTATTGAGTTTCGCCATGTGTTTTTCTCATGGACAGCCATGGCCTTGCTTTTCATTGCATCCTTCCTTGTGCGCCGCAACATCACTATGGTACCCGGAAAGTTGCAAAACTTTTTTGAGGCTATCATTGGCACCATTGAAGACTTTGTATGCTCAAATCTTGGTGAAAAAGACGGCAAAAAATATGTTCCACTTTTAGCGGGCATTTTTCTCTATATTATCACCATGAATTTACAAGGACTTGTGCCTGGCTTTGATGCGCCAACTGCAAACTTAAATACCACTGTAAGCATGGCATTAGTGGTTTTTGTCTACTATAATTTTGTAGGCATGCAGCGCTGGGGTTTTCATTATGTAAATCATTTTACAGGCCCATCAAAAGCTCTTATCCCGCTTATGTTCCCCCTAGAGGTAGTCTCACATATCTCACGTCCGCTTTCTTTAAGCCTTCGTTTGTTTGGTAATATTCGTGGTGAAGAAATCGTTATTATTCTGGCCTTCCTTATGGCACCCATACTTGGTAGTTTGCCCGTATATGCATTATTCTTGCTAGGAAAATCTATGCAAGCCTTTGTGTTCTTTATGTTAACCATGCTCTACATTAAGGGCTCGTTAGAACACGCACATTAATATGCAAGGGGCATATGCCCTTTGCCCCACAAAGAGGGGAATGGTCCTTCGGACCCAAACATATACTAACCTATAAGGAGTTTCAAATGCGTAAATTTCTGATGATTGCCTTAAACACAGTAGCCTTACTTGGCATGGCTTCCATGGCTTTTGCTGCCACCCTTGACTCTGCATCTCTTGGCTACACAACTCTTGCTGCTGCTCTTGGTATCGGCATTGCTGCTTTTGGTTGCGGTATCGCCATGGGTCTTGGCGTAAAAGGTGCTTGCGAAGGTATTGCTCGTAATCCTGATGCCAGCGGCAAAATCACCGGTACTATGATTTTGGCTTTCGCATTCATCGAATCTTTGGCCATTTACGCCTTGGTTGTTAGCTTTATTCTTCTCTTTGCTAACCCCTTTGCTGGCTAAGGCGGCTAAGACGCAAAATAAGATTATACACTTTGAAAAAAGCCTTGGAGCATGCTCCAAGGCTTTTTTTGTGGAAAAGAGAACCTCCCGCTAGGCGGGAAGTTCTGAGAGTGCTGACAAAGTCAGTACGAGCGATAAATCAAGAGTAGGCGGAGCTTTGCTTCGCCGTTAAGCGATTGATTTTCGTGCCTTTCCGCTTGGCAGCTTTGCTGACAATAGCGGCGCAAACACCACAAAGTGGGGTTTGTCATCAGTCTGACCACCAGCTAGGCTGGTGGATTCTTACTTGATCTATAGTCGTTACGTAAAAAACGGATTCAGTATATGACAAACATTACCATAAACGCGCATTCCATACTTTTGTTTCTGGTAATGTTTTTTGAGTATTAGCTAAAAGCATTAAGTATTTCAGTGCATTTATTTGTTTTTTAACGGTCATTAAGCAATTTTTGCACTTGAGCATTAAAGTTACCTATATCAAAGGCTAAGGCCATACGTTCGCAACGTTCTAAATACGCACCAACATTTGTAGCTGTAATGCGCACAGCATCTTCGTGCATAAGTTCAAGCATACGCGTGTTAATATTTTCATGATAGTGCGTTGTATCTTTATAATTTTCAATGGCATCCACAAAGTTTTGATCTTCAAAGCCATAAATATGTATATTAGGATATTTTTCAGCCTCTTGCACCAAGTACTTCACTGCATATTTATGCTTAAAGTAATTTTCACCGCCTAATTGACGCCATGCAGCATAAAAGTATCTATAGTAAGGTGGTAACACAACATAAAATTGCACCTCAGGATGCTCTATCATATTTTTTAACACATAGGTATCAATGTAGTTTTTAATAGGTGCACCATCAATGGCAAATGGATCAGGCGCAGGAGAATGCTGTAAGAAATTAGCTACATTAGGAAGTATGCGAGTAAGAAAATCTTGCATACCATCTGTTTCAAGGTGCTGTACCCAATTATGCACACCGCCAAAAATAGATTCATTATTAGCTAAATACATCCATGCCGTTGGCCTATCAAAAAAATCAAAAGAAGCTTTTTTAACAACATCATCTGCAAGCATACATTTTTTTGCCGCTGAGATAATTTTTTTTTCTTCAAACTGTGCATAAAGGTTTAAAAAAACATTATCAAAGTACAGATATTCCCAATTATCTTTACGGTCTGAGGTTGTTTCACAGGCAATATACGCATTATCAAATGAAAAAATAACATTTTTTAGAGATTTATGTTTGAACAAATAACGTAACACAATATCACGTTCGTAAAAGTTAGATCCTGCCATAGATAAATTAACAAAGCGCCCACCGAAAAGCTGTGAAGCCACTTTTGATGAGGTATTTTCCATCATAGACGTGCCCATAATCACGCTATCAAAGTCTACATTTCGTATTATTCCTCGCGCTTGAACGCGCATATATGGTGCTTGATCAAATTTATGTTGATCAAAATATCCTTGATTTTGCAATTGATACGCATCATGTACATATAAGGGCAATACTGCAAGAGCAAGAAACAAAGCATTTACACCCAAGGCAATACAAAGAGTTTTTATAAATAGTATTTTATGATTCATACATATACGCACTTAAAATTGAAAGTAAATAAATTCAGGACTATTACCAGGTAGGAGCAAAAAAGTTATGGCAAACGTAAGCATAAGCGTTATAGCAAGCCTAAAAAATTTTGACTCAAACGTTGTTATCAGCTCTTGCGAATTTTTTGGTATAAAAACAATGCCTAGCAAGCACAGCAAAATGCAAGAATATTCTATGTACCCGCCTGGAATATAAAATATTCTTTTCCAAATATCATACATAGCTTTGGCAAAAGGTTGTGTTACACCAAAGCCATTGTACCCACGAAAGGCATCTAAAAACAGTGTAAGCCTGTCAAAATTGACTGCCCTAAAAGGAATCCATGCAAAATTTATAAACATAAACGTCATAAACCATGCAGCATAATAAGGCATTTTTAATCCTAGATACTGCCCCCATATTCTATGCACAACAAGGGCAGTGCCATGCAAAGCCCCCCAAAGCACAAAGGTCCAGCCAGCTCCGTGCCAAATGCCCCCAAGCAAAAACGTGATAAAAAGATTACCCATGGTGCGCGCATCACTACCCCTATTACCTCCAAGGGGAATATACAAGTAGTCGCGCAACCAGCGAGAAAGGGTCATATGCCAGCGCCGCCAAAAATCTTGTATATCAAGAGCCTTATACGGTGAATTAAAATTGAATGGAAGTTTAATGTTAAAAAATAAGGCACACCCTATGGCCATATCTGCATAGCCAGAAAAGTCAAAATATAGTTGTAAAGTATAGGCAATACTGCCAAAGAGTGCCTCAAAAAAACTTAAAGATTCAGCACTATCAAAACAATATTTGACCAAGGGTGAAAGATTATCAGCAATAAGAATTTTTTTGCCAAGCCCTATGCTTAAATAACATAAGCCTGTATACATATTATGCCATTGAATATGCTGATTTTGCTTGTTTGCAAATTGTGGCATCATCTCAGCATGATGCACTATTGGGCCTGCAATTAATTGCGGAAAAAAGCACACAAATGTTGCATATTCTAAAAAGTTCTGATTTCCAAATTGATGTTTTTTTGTATATATATCTGATAAATACGCAATTTGTTGAAAAGTATAAAAGCTTATGCCAATGGGCAACACAATATGTATACTAACTTCAGAGGTAGAAAAAAGCGCCTGCATGGTATCTAATAAAAACATGGTATATTTGAAATATAGCAAAAGCGTAAGATTCATGCATACACCTAACACAAAGATTGCTTTTCGCCATTTATGGCCTAGGTCAATGCATTTTCCTACATAAAAATTAGCTACTATGGAAAAAAGGATGATAGAGAGATACTCAACCTTCCAATATCCGTAAAAAACTAAGGAAGCAAGAAAGAGAAAAAGTAATGCTATCTTTCCGCCAAAACTGCGCGAAAAAAAGTAATATAAAAGTACGCTTAGGGGAAGAAAAATACACAAAAAGGGCAAGGAGCTAAAAACCATCGATTTCCTACCTATAAGACTACTATAGTCAAATACAAAACTCTTTTGTTCAACACCTGGTAGCGGTGATATATCTCAACCTAAAAAAAGCATAATAACATGATTTTATGACATATTTTTTGTCGACTGCACATAGGATAAACTTATAGCACCGCCTATGGATACCAAGGCAAGAATGAAAAAACCCACACCAAAAAACACATATTGTCCTAAGATACCAAGTAACCAAGGCATAAAGCTAATGGAAAATATGGCTGAAAGGGGTAAGATAAGTGAAAAAAAGGACGGCTGTTCTTGCATTGGAATATTTTCTGCAATAATTTTAAAGACGGAAGGAAAGCTCAAGGCAATAACAAAGGCCTGCATACATGCCCCAGTAAGGGCCATATTTGGAAGCAGCGTTCCTTTTTCAACACCATATAGCGGCGCTAGAAAAGCATCAGCGCTCATGGCTATAAGAGATAAAGCATGAACACTCAATCCCCATTTAATCATGGCAGAGGCAGAAAATCTATCAGCAACCCACCCACCCAAAAAAACAGCAAGGGGCGTTGCAAGGCGCGAATAAAATAACCACATATTAGCTTCAGATGGACTGAATAATAAATCGTCAACCAAAAAAAGTTGTAGCACAACATATACAGAGAATTCGCCGCTTATCCCGATGCTCACGAGCAAAGCAAATATCCACGTATTTCTTTGCAAAAAGATATGCAAACTTCCCTTTATGGAAGGCTTTTGCGTACATTCATAGCCACCTCTTCCAAACAAGGCAAAGAGCAACCCTGCGACAATGCACAGAGCGCCCATAATCAGAAAAACACTACGCCATGTACTATGCATCAAAATAGCTTGCGCCACGAGGGGAACACAAATGAAGCCTAAATTTGGGGCAAGTTCATGAATACCTATGGCTTTTCCCCAGTCCTTACCATGCACAAGACTGCCTAAAATGGCTATACCTGCCGGCATATATAAGCCAAGGCACAAGCCAAAGAAAAAAAAGATTACCCATGCCACATACAAGCTTTGCACAAAATATAAGGGAATAAGACAAAGCCCAGCACCTATAATACCTACTACAGCCACAGTTCTTGGCCGTATAATGCCCACTAGCTGACCCGAGAGTATTTGGGTTATGGCAAAACCTATGCCCTGAATGAACAATAAGCTTGTGGATTGCGCATGACTTATACCAAGATCTGCCTCCATAAATACAAGCAGAGGCGACAGTGTTGACCGCACAGCATAATTAAAGAAAAATATTAAGGTTACAAAAGCAACCCAAGGGTATGCCTTGGCAAAGGGCTGAGGAGTATGTAGAGAGGATGGTATATTTTGCATCTCTGTCTTGTATAAACTTTACTGCACAAAAACAAGAACTATTCAAAGGGGAATTTTATGCCAAGGAACATAATATAGGCTTAAAATACGTATTACTGTGCTTTTTTACGGTTTTTTGCACATTTCGTTTATTATTTAGTCGACACTGAAAAATAAACAACTATTTGTAATTGTACATTTAATGTGCAGGGGCAACATAGGAAAATTGCCAAAAAAGTCGCATTTCATGCTTGATTTTGGCAATTTTTCTGTGAACTCTTAATGTGTGAGTGTTTTGTAATTACAATGGTTTGCGTAGTTTTTCAGTGCCGACTACTTAAGAGGTTTATGGCAGAACCACCAATCATATCCTTCATATTCTTCCATACGCTTTTTAGCATCTGCAACGCAACTTGCCGGTGGAACAATAACTCTATCACCAAGCATTTCGTTATTTGGCCAGTTGGCAGGCATAGCACCTTGCGCATCAGATGTTTGCAAGGCTTTAACTACACGCACAATTTCAGCCATATTACGGCCAATTTCTTGTGGGTAGTACAGCATTAAACGTAATTTACCTTCAGGGTCAATAACAAAGACCACACGTACGGTATTTGTGCCCTTTCCGGGATGCAACATGCCAAGTTTTATTGCAATGTCTTCTGTACCTGCAATAATAGGAAAGGTGATTTCCACATCTAATTTTTCTTTAATCCACTCTACCCACTTAATATGCGCAAATACCTGATCAATTGAAAGGCCAACCAATTTGCAACCAAGAGCATTAAACTCTTCAATATGCTTTTGAAAGCTTACAAATTCAGTGGTGCACACTGGTGTAAAGTCAGCTGGATGACTAAAAAGAACATACCATGAGCCCTTCATGGCGTCAGGAAACTTCATGGGGCCGTGGGTTGTTGCAGCTTCAAATGCAGGTAAGGCATCGCCTAAGAGAGGTAAACGGATTTTTTCTGAGCAACTCATGTGCAATCTCCTTTACATGTAATATAAAAATAGTTTTCTTCCATTTGAAGAAATTCTTTGACACAACTAATGATTCCTATTATCAATTAGTAAGGATTATGGCAAGTTCTTTTTTAAGAAAATTTTACCTGTACCAAGGCATATATTTTTTTACCGTTGCATGCTAACATCTTATATCTATTATTTGGGAGGTCATTATGTATTTTGAGCAAATCGTTACCCCTGGCCTAGGGTGTTTTTCTTATATGTTTGGTTGCCCTATGGCCGGAGTTATGGCTGTAGTTGACCCTAAACGCGATATTGACATCTATGTAAACCGTTCTCGCGAACTCGGCATGAAGATTACGCATATTTTTGATACACATATACATGCAGATCATATCAGCGGTGGACGTGAACTTGCTCACGCTACAGGCGCAACCATTTGTTTACACGAAAGTGCATCTGTAGCATACGATGTTCAAAAGACTGCCCATAATGATACTTTTGACTTTGGTCCTGCCCATGTACGCATATTGCACACGCCAGGGCATACACCAGAATCCATGTCATTATTAATTACAGATAAGGCGCGCAGTACTGAACCGCAAATGCTGCTCACTGGAGACTTGCTCTTTGTAGGAGATACAGGGCGACCAGATTTACCCGGAAAGGCCATTTTAGATACGCAAGTACGCACACTTTTTGATAGCTTACAAAATGTCTTAGGCGAATTTGCTGATGGAGTCATTGTTTACCCAGGTCATGGGCAAGGTTCTTTATGCGGCGGTGGCATAAGCACCATGCCACATACAACTCTTGGTTTTGAACGTCTTGCTAACCCGCGTATGGTTATTAAAGATTATGATACTTTTTATAAAAACATCATGAGTTATTTTCCCATGCGTCCTCAAAGTTTTTCACATATTATTGCCACTAATATGGCTGGAGCCCCCTTATTGCCCCCTTGTGAAACACACCTACCAAGCCTTAGCCCGCAAGAGGTGAAAATACAGCAAGAACTTGGAGCCGTTATTTTAGATTTACGTGCCTCACTTTCTTTTGCAGCGGCGCATATTAAGGGCAGCTTGCATGTTGACATAAGCCAAAGAACTGCCCCCAATTGGATAGGAACCGTAGTAAAACCGCAATCACGCATTATACTTGTTCTTAATCATGATTTTGATTTTGCAGAGCAAAGAACTATGCTCAGGCGCATGGGCTATGATGACGTTGTAGGCTGGCTTTATGGTGGCATGAATGCATGGATAGATACAGGTTTACCCACACAAAGCCTTAATGTTATCTCTGCCAAGGAGCTCTCAGAAAAACTTGCAAGCTCTAAGGCCCCCTTAATTATTGATGTGCGTACACCGCAAGAAATATCTACTGTTCCTTTCTTGCATGCAAAGGTGTTATCCTTTGATGATATTTTAGCAAGTGATGCTTGCCCCATACTTGAAGATGAGGCCATTGTGCTTTGTCAAAGCGGCTATCGTGCATCTATTGCAGCAGCCTTGTTACAAGCTCGCGGTTGCCATAACATAGGTTTTATCATGGGCGGCATAGGTGCCTACAAACAAGTAATGACCTCAGCATAATTTTCTGGCAAAAAACAACTACTTTTACTCAACATACCAAGGCATGCATGTTGCAAGCCTTGGTATGTTTTTATATTCGCCTATAACGTCTGCACGGGCTTTGTCGTAGATTGCGGCTTTGCATGCCCAAAAAACTTCGCTTTAATCCAATTCTGAGCATCTTCTAAAACCAAATAAAAGGCCGGTACCAACAAAAGACAAATAAAGGTTGCAAACAAAATACCAAAACCAAGGGATAAAGCCACAGGTATAAGAAATTTTGCTTGGCGTGAAGTTTCAAAAATAATAGGCATTAACCCTAAAAAAGTGGTCAGGGTTGTAAGTAAGATGGGCCGCGTTCTTTGTACTGCAGCTTGTTGCACGGCATCAAAGGCATTCATGCCTTCAAGACGTGCTTTATTGGCAAAGTCAATGAGCACAAGAGAGTCGTTTACCACAACACCAGACAAAGCCACTATACCAAAAAGAGAAATAACACTTAAACTATAGCCCATAACAAGGTGTCCAATAACCGCGCCCACTATACCAAAAGGTATGGACATCATAATAATAAGTGGCTGTGTATAACTTTTGAAAGGAATGGCAAGCAAGGCATAAATTCCAAGCAAGGCCATGGCAAGACCCAATATCATAGCCGTAGTACTATCTGCCATATCGCTTTGACGTCCGCCAAATTCCCACGAAAGACCGTCATACCCAGCCAAAAGCTGCGGCATAGCTTCTTGGGCAATAACCGTCATCATGGCCCCTGTCGCTGAAGCTGGGGAAATATTTGCAGTCACATCTGCCGTGCGTCGTCCATTGGTATGTTTAATGGTTGAATCGGCCCTTCCATCATCAATATATACAATATCACGCATAAGCACTTCTTGCCCTGAAGGAGTGCGTAACACCAATTCTTCAAAGGTAGCCTCTTGCGTACGATCATTTTCGGGCAAGCGCACACGCACTGTGACCTCGCTATTTCCCCTCTGCTGGCGCAAGGCAGTTATGCCTTCAAAAGCATAGCGTAATTGATGTGATACGTCTTGCGCCGAAAATCCTAATTGCTCAGCTAGCGGTGTTAAGCGCACATCAAATTGGCGCATGGTTCGGCTGGTGCCAAGGTCTACATCACCAACGCCAGAATAGGTAGCCAGCATGCTGCCAAGTTCTTCTGCAGCTTGTTCCAGCACCGCTGTATCTCGGTGTGAAAGACGCACAGTAAGGCCACTACCACTGCCAGGCCCACCACGGTCAGCTTGAAGCACAAGGCTTTCCACTCCGGGAATCACACCTACAGCTTTGCGCCACAATTCTACTACCTCTTCGGTAGCTAAAGGACGAATGTCCGGATCTACAAGATGCACTAAGACCATAATCTTGGTATCACGCACTTCTGCTTGAATACCTGTAGAAAGTGCCTCACCGCCATTAGCATCTACCACTTCTCTAGCCGCAGCAACCATGGCATCTTTCACACGGTGCAATTCAGTTCGCGAAGTACCGGCAGGAATGGTTGCTTGAGCAAAAGCAAAATCAGATTCTACTCGAGGCATAAGGTCAAAACCAAGACGCCCTGAAGCTACATATCCTATGGTCACAAGTAATATAGCTATACCCACAGCAACAGTAATATATCGTTTTTCAAGGACTTTTACGACAAAGGGTCCAAAAGAGTTTTGTACAAAATTCATAAACGTATTACTAAAACGTTCTTGCCAAGCGCTAAAAGCCCTAAAGGGTAGGGTAATTATTGAACCTTGCTTCATGTTCTTTCTGCTGCCATCACGTTTTTTCAAATGACTTAAGTGAGCGGGCAACACATACACACTTTCAAGGAGAGAACATATAAATACGGCAATAACAATAAGCGGTATTACCATCCACACCTTGCCCATAGTTCCGGGAATAAAGAGCATGGGCATGAAGGATATCATATTTGTTAACACCGAAAACGTCACCGGGCCTGCCACTTCCTTTGTACCCCTCACGGCAGCTTCAAGGGGGTCTACCCCTCGTTCTAACCAAGCCCCAACATTTTCGCCCACCACAATGGCATCATCTACCACAATGCCAAGGGTAATGATAAATGCAAACATGGAGATAACATTTAAGCTTATGCCAAATGGTGTAAAAAACCAAAATGCACCCAAAACCGATACTGGAATGCCAAGACTTACCCAAAAGGCAAGAGAAGGGCGCAAGAAGATGGATAAGCACAAAAACACTAAAAGAACACCTTGAATGGCGTTACGAGTCATTAAGTCTTTACGCTGCGTATACACATCAGCCATATTTTTTTGTTCATATACATGCAAGGCTTCAGGCATAATTTGATTATACTTTTCTGCAATGCGTAACGTAGCCATGGCTACTTCAGTGGGATCTTCATTACCAAGGCTATATATTTCTATAGAAAGAGCTGGTTTGCCATCATACTCACTCCACTTACGTGTATCATCAAAGGTATCACTTACCGTGGCTATATCATCAAGCAGCAAACGACTACCATCGGCATTGGTGCGTATAGCTATGTTAGCAAAGTCTGCGGCATAATCACGGCGTTCATTTAAGCGCAATAAAATATCACCACTGGCCGCATTTACTCTACCCCCGCCTTGCTGCACAGCAGTATTGCCAATGGCTGTGGCCACATCTTGCATGGTTAAACCATAACGACGTAAGGTATCTTGACTAACCTCTACCCACACTTCATGATCTTGCACTCCCTCAAGTTCAACTTGTGTAATGGCCGGGTCATTAATGAGTTCTTCCTTAATAAGTTCGCCCCAATACCGCAAAGAGCTGTCATCAACATCGCCCGCAAGCACAAGCTCAATAGCGTCGCGACGTGAAGAAGCTAAGGAAACTGTAGGACGCTCTGCTTCCACAGGAAAGGTGGTAATGCGATCTACGGCGGCTTTAACATCTTGTAAAAGCACATTGGCATCCACATCATCAGTGCCTTCAATCATCACAGAGGCAGATCCCGTAGAAATACTCGCCGTGGTTTCTTCCACCCCGTCAAGACCTTGCACGGCCTCTTCAATGGCCTGCGCCACACTTTTTTCCATTTCTTCAGGCGTAGCTCCGCTTACAGTTACCGACACTGTAACCATCGTTAATTCAAAATACGGAAACACTTCACGCCGCACCTGCGATGCCACAATAAGACCGCCAATAATCAGCACCACCATGAGTAAATTGGCCGCCACAGGATTGCTGGCCATCCAACCAATGGATCCACGTAAATATCGTTTGTTAGGTATTTGCGTACTCATACCCTACTCCGCCTTTTGTGGCTTAGCTGTTGCGTCTAAAGCCCCTTTCGGATTTTTTTTACCGGGTGTACCCTCACTCTTTTGCCCATCCTTAGGCGTAGTATTTTCTTTACCCTTTTTAGGTTGAGCTATACGTACAGGCATACCTTGAATAGGCGCCCCTAGTGGAGAAGAGATAATATGTTCACCTGCCTCTATGCCTTTATCAATTAAGGCCACAGAGGTATCTTTCCACAAAACGTCTACAGGACGAAGATCAAGGGAAAAAGAGTCATTATCATGTTTTTTAGCCACCCAAACATGGTCATTATCTCGCAAAGCACTGCGTGGCAGCACAATAACATTAGGCAATGAGCCTGCCTGCAACAATACACGCACTTGATCACCCAAAATAAGCTCTGATAAGTCAGAACTTAACGCTAAAGGGTCACGCACATCTATGAGCACACGGCCCATGCGCGTTGTGGCATCCAAGGTCGCAATACTATGGCGAACTCTACCCTCACGCTCGGTACCCGTGGTGGTAAAAATTTGTGCAGTAGTGTCATTAAACACATCAAGCCCAAGCCCTTTGAGCTTATCTAAAGGAATAGAAGCTTCCACATAATAAGTGTCTGTGCCTACTAAGGTAGCCACAGAATCTGACAGTGAAGCTTGACTGCCTAAGGAAACATTACGCTCAATGACAATGGCATTATACGGTGCCATCACTGTAGTACGCTCAAGATCAAGCTTTGCTTGCTGTACTTCTACTTGTGCGCTTTCTAAGGCTGCTTTAGCTTGTGCAAGTTGCGGTTCACGCAGTGCAAGTGATGTATTTTTTATGGAGTTAGGGGCAGTTTTATTAAGCTGTGCTATTTCTGTGCGAGCCACACGCTGTTGTCCCATTTCTAGTGAATAGTCTGCTTCAGCCTTGGCTAGCACACTTTCCTTTAAGGCCAAAGCATTTTCATAATCACTGGCATCAAGGCGTAAGAGTAAGTCTCCTGTTTGCAAAAGCCCACCCACAGTAAAGTTTGGCGCAAGTTCTTCTACCTGCCCTGAAACACGCACACGCACAATGGTTTCTTGTTCTGCCTTTACAGTACCGAGTGCTTCTACCGTTAGCTTTGCCGTATCACGCACAGCAACAAAGGTGCTGACCAAGGGACTAGATACCGGTGGTTTTATTCTTTTTGTACTAGGTTTAGTCACAACAAAGAGTACTGCTATAGCAGCACCTACAGCTATAATACTCACCACTATCAAAAATGTGGAAAATCTAGATTTTTTTTGTACACTATTCATAAAGACCTACTTATATAATTGTATTGTGCATACTTTACTGTAATATGACCGGAAAATTCAATGAACCAAGAGCACGATACAGTGTTATTCGTGCACGCAACACAGAGGTTTTTTGCCGTGCAATGGTACGCTCCAGCACTTGAACATTCTTTAATTCTGTAATATAATTAAGAAAAGTAGAAACTCCCCCTAAATAACTATTACGTGCTTCAATCATAGCAGCATGAGCAAAGACATATTGTTCTTCAAGGCGTTTGAGCTTGGCACTTTCGCCCACATCGCCTGCAAGGGCATTATCCACTTCCTCAATGGCTGTGGCTACAGTTTTCACATAACTTTGCACCTGAACATCAGCTGTAGCCTTAGCACGAGCTTCTTCAGAATATCGCGCGCCTCCATCAAAAATAGGAAAGGCCAAAGCCCCCACCAAACTATCGACCCAATTACTCAATAATATTGTGGGATTTCCAGCAGAAAGAACTCGTGACACAGAAAAATTGATGTTGGGATATCTATTGGCATGCGCCGCTGAAACGTCCCAATCTGCGGCTATAAGCCTGGCCCAAGCAGCCTTAATATCAGGGCGTTTATCAAGCAATTCCATAGGAAGACCAGGTTCGGTCATGGGTTTAAGTATAGGCAAAGGAGCTTTTTCATCAATATTTAGCCCCGTACCTGGTAATGTACCTTGTAATATAGACAATTGGTTACGCAATACCACCGCTTCTTGTTCAAGGCTTGGTAGTTCTGCAAGCACAGAAGCTAAAAGCTCTTT
Organism: uncultured Desulfovibrionaceae bacterium; assembly: GCA_964371825.1. Lineage (GTDB taxonomy): Bacteria > Desulfobacterota > Desulfovibrionia > Desulfovibrionales > Desulfovibrionaceae > CAYJAD01. The sequence goes on along the minus strand of CAYJOQ010000002.1, from coordinate 14,442 downwards.
TTGCTGTAATAATTCCAAGCTTGTGCTGATACCATTATTAAAACGTACTGTTTGCAATTCTACAAGGTCTTCATTGGTGGCAATTTGCGATTCAAGCACAGCAAGATCTTGCCTATTGCCTATCAGTGAAACCCAAGTATCGGCAACGGCAGCAACCACGGTCATGGCCGCTGTTTGTAAATCTTGCTCCGAAGCCTTGGTGCGCAAAAGTTCTGCCTCTCTTTGAGAAGCCACTCTACCCCAAAGATCAAGTTCATAAGAAAGATCAAAGCCAAAACCATATCTTTCTGTGACCACCGTGGTGGGTTTGTTTTGGGATGTTGTTTGAGTAGAGGTATTGCTTTGACTTATATTTCCATCAAAACCAATGGTTGGAGCAAGGCCTGCCGTAACTTGACGAGTGAGAGCTTGGCTTTGGCGCAAAGTGGCCCATGCTGTTAAAATATCATAATTATGCTTTAAAGATTTGGTAATTAATGCATCTAAATCTTTGTTATCAAAACTTTTCCACCAAGCAACCCCACGGCTTGCATAGGTGTTTCTATTTGTTCGATCAAAAAGCTGCGGATCAGAAGGATATGCTTGTGGCATAGCCGCAGGCAAAAGTTCATCCTCAGAGCGAGGACTTGGAGAAAAAGGCGTACATGCTGATACCGCTAGCATACAAATACAAAGGAGCAACCACACATATCTACACCTAAATTCACATATTCTTTTTTGAAACACCATTTTTCTCCTTATTCACAATACGCAACAAATCAAATTTTACATACACGTGGCAAAAAAATAAGACTATTCTTTAACTGAACATGAATACTATTCACATATTCTTTATCATTGAAACAACATATTTTTAACACATAAAATTGCAAAATTAGCAAAAAGAATGCCAACCCGTATAATGCGCATTTTTCTTGAACTATTCAACAACTTTCTCTGCATATATGCTCTATTTTTTAGCACCTTGCAAAGCAACTGCCAGTACGTTTATATACACAATTTTCGTAAATTTTTTTTACACTGCATAATAATTATACGCATAACACTACAGGTATTTTAAAGTTGTAATATGTAATATACACAATGAACTATTGCTGCTAACATTATATGTGCTTTTTTCTTGCCACCTTCGTAAGTGACAAAGAGGTTTTTTTTTGCTAGAGTACCGCTCATTGTTGCACTTAAAACCTAAGGTGAAAAAAATCATGCCCACGTTACAATACAAACGAATCTTACTCAAACTCAGTGGTGAAGCCCTTGCCGGCGAACAAAAACATGGCATCAATCCGGAAACAGTTTCAAAAATATGTCAAGAAATTGGCTCTATTGTGTCCTTAGGCCTTGAAGTTGCCTTAGTTATTGGGGGCGGCAATATTTTTCGTGGCCTTTCTTCTTCTGCTAAGGGCATGGAGCGTTCATCAGCTGATTATATGGGCATGCTTGCCACGGTGCTTAACGCTCTTGCCGTACAAGACGTATTAGAAAAACAAGGTTTTCCCACACGGGTACTCTCTGCCATTACCATGCAAGAAGTTTGTGAACCCTTTATTCGCCGTAGAGCGTTGCGGCATATGGAAAAAGGGCGTGTAATTATTTGCGCTGCCGGCACAGGCAATCCCTACTTTACCACAGATACGGCTGCAGCTTTACGCGGTATGGAACTTAAATGTGATGCCATAGTAAAGGCCACCAAGGTAGATGGCGTATATGATAAAGACCCCATGAAATACCCTGATGCCGTAAAATATACCACCGTTAGCTATGATGAGGCGTTAGCTAAGCACCTTGGTGTTATGGACGCTACTGCCATTGCACTTGCACAAGAAAATAATGTTCCCATCTTTGTTTGCCAAATGTTTAACGGAGATATAGAGCGTGTAGTGCGTGGGCAAGAAGTTGGCACCAAAGTATGCTCCTTGCCTTAGACAATCATACTATGCGCACATTTTAAATATTGATTTATTCAGGAGGATTTATGGATAAAGACACCGTACTCTTAGACGCTGAAGAGCGCATGACAAAAGCTGTTGGCAATATGGACAGAGATTTTGCAAAATTACGCACAGGTCGTGCCAGCTCTTCACTTGTAGATGACATCAAGGTAGATTATTACGGCACCCCTACCCCCATAAATCAAGTGGCCTCAGTGGCTGTGCCAGACAGCCGTAGTGTGACCATTCAACCATGGGATAAGGGCGCATTTGCTCCCATTGAAAAAGCCATTTTAAAATCAGACCTTGGCTTAACCCCCATTAATGATGGGAAAATTATTCGCATATCTATTCCACCGCTTACCGAAGAGCGCCGTAAAGATCTTGTGAAAGTATCACGTAAATATAACGAAGATGCTAAAATTGCCGTGCGTAATGTACGCCGTGATGCCAATGAGCAGCTCAAAAAGCTTGAAAAAGATAAAGCCATATCAGAAGATGATTTGAAAAAAGCCACCGATGATGTACAAAAACTCACAGATAAATACGTGGCTGAGGCCGACAAAAAGTGTCAGGCCAAAGAAAAGGAGATTATGGATATCTAATGGCTGAAACCTTGCCACAACATATCGCCATCATCATGGATGGCAATGGTCGATGGGCTAAGGAACGCGGACTTTTACGCACCGATGGGCATAAAGCAGGTGCCGATGCGGTGCGTAAAATTGTTACAGAATGCCGCAAACTTGGTATAGCCCATTTAACACTTTACACTTTTTCCCACGAAAATTGGAACCGCCCCAAGGAAGAGGTCTCTACACTCTTTGCTTTGTTGGTAGAATTTTTAGGAAAAGAAGTTCCACTCATGGTGCAAGAAGAAATCAGCTTGCACATATTTGGTGACATAAGTGAACTGCCCTTTGCTGCACGCAAGGCCCTTGAACATGGCATAGCCAAAACTGCGCCCAAGGTTGGACAAAAGTCTAAAATGTGCCTTAACCTTGCCCTTAACTATGGGGGCCGCAATGAAATTTTGCGCGCAGCAAAGCAGCTTGTATTAGACGGCATTGCAGCAGAAGACATTACAGAAGAGAGTTTTCGTCAGCGTCTATATACGCAACAAACACCAGACCCTGACCTTGTCATTCGCACCAGTGGCGAGATTCGGATTAGCAATTATTTATTATTCCAATGCGCCTATAGTGAATTTTATTTTTGTTCTACCCTTTGGCCAGATTTTGGCCCCACACAGCTTCACGCAGCCTTAGATAGTTATGCTGCGCGCAATCGCCGTTTTGGCAAAATTCAGGAGCAGATTTCGTGACCAAAAATTTCCCTCTTTGCAAGGCTCGTATTTTTACCGGCCTTAGCCTTGCCGCCATTACGGCAACTGCTCTATATTTTCGTGGTTATTTTTTGCTATTTTGCGTTCTTGTACTTTGTGCTACAACTCTTTGGGAATTTTATTCTCTTTTTTGGGGTAAGCAAGGGCGTATTCGCATGCGCATTTGTGGCATATTGCTTGGTTTTGGTATGCTCATTTTAACATGGATGCAGCGCCCGCAAGATGCTCTGGTGTTTTTAGGGGCAGGTTTTGTGTTTACTGCGTTAAGTTTTCTTTTCCGCATAGATGTTATTGATGAAGAAGAAGATGACTTTGCGCCCGGAAGTATTTTTATGGTGGGTCTTGCCTATGTGCCGCTACTTTTACTGCCTACCACCTATCTAACATCAACCAAGCTTTTCTTTGTGCTCTGTGCAGTTACAGCCTCAGATGTTACCGCTTATTATATTGGTACACGCTACGGTCACCATAAGCTTTGGCCTCGCGTTAGCCCAAATAAAAGCTCTGAAGGTGCCTTGGCCTCCCTTGTGGGCTGCGTTACTGTGTGCATTATACTTGGCGTTACTCTTGGTACCGGTGAATGGTGGATGTTTGGGCTACTTGGCATATTGCTTAATGCCTTTGCCCAACTTGGGGATCTTTTTGAATCTGCGCTAAAGCGAGCTGTTAATGTTAAGGACTCAGGAAATATACTCCCCGGTCATGGGGGCTGTCTTGACCGCCTTGACAGTATACTTTTTGCCGTACCTGTATTTGCCGTTGTGGATCAATGGTATAAATTTTTCTAAATGGGCCTTGTGGAATACGCTATGAAACATTGTTGGCCTTCACTTCAAGGCTCAATAGACTATATTTCTCCTGCACCAAGTAAGGACTGGCAGGAAAATAAAAAAAACCTTGTGGTACTTGGCAGTACCGGTTCCATAGGTGTTAATGCTCTACGCATTGTAGAAAAGGCACCACACAAATTTACTATATTAGGCCTTGCTGGAGCTAAGAATGTGCAACTGCTTGCTGCCCAAGCCTTGCAATTTAGGCCTCCATTTCTTGCAGTGTATGGACAAGCTGAAGCAGAGCTTTTGCATAAGCTTTTGCGACACACTTACAAGGCTGAAATATTGTATGGCCAAGAAGGATACATGGAACTTGCCGGCCTTACAGAGGCAAACACTGTTCTTTCAGCACAAGTAGGTGCTGCAGGCCTTAGGGCCACGGTGACTGCTGCCCTTAAGGGTAAGGTTATTTGTCTTGCCAATAAAGAATCATTGGTGCTTGCAGGCAATCTTATCCGCCATATTTGTACGCATACTGGAGCGTGCATACTCCCTGTTGACTCTGAGCATAATGCCCTTTTTCAAATGCTTGTAGGCCGTGAAGCCAAGCATGTGAAAAAGCTTATTCTTACAGCTTCTGGTGGCCCCTTTAGAGGCAAAACCAAGGCAGAGCTTAAGGACGTAAGGCTTAAAGACGCACTGGCTCATCCCAACTGGAACATGGGCGCAAAAATTAGTATAGACTCCGCAAGCCTTATGAATAAAGGCCTTGAAGTTATTGAAGCCTATCACCTCTATGGAATTGCTATTCAAGATATTGATGTGGTCGTGCATCCTCAATCTATCATTCATTCACTGGTAGAATATGCCGACAATTCTATGTTTGCCCATATGGGAAAACCAGACATGCGCATGCCCATTGCTCATTGTTTACTCTGGCCACATATACAAGACTGTGGTGTAGAAAGCTTAGACTTATTTAGCCTTAACAACTTGACCTTTGAAAAACCAGATATAACTTCTTTCCCATGCCTTGCACTTGCCAGGCGCGCTCTTAAAGAGCGTGGCGATCAATGTGTGGTATTAAATGCGGCCAATGAAGCGGCTGTGGAACTTTTTCTCGACGAACGAATACATTTTTTAGATATTGCAACGTTAATCGAGCAAGCGATGAATACACATGCAGCGGCAAATAGCGAAAGCATTTTACATTCCATGTCTTTTTCAAAAGAAGAACAGTATACACCAAGACATGTGGAACAAGTGTTATCGCATATCATAAACTTGACAGTACATGTCCGACAAGAGTTACGAGCCTTGGTCGGCGTATAAGGATACATTGTGATAATAAGTATTATTTCTGTTCTCCTGGTTCTGGGTGGTCTTATTTTCTTTCATGAATTAGGCCACTTTCTCATGGCCAGAGCTCTTGGTATGGGCGTTTCGACATTTTCCATAGGCTTTGGACCCAAATTATATAGTAGAGTCGTAGGCAAAACAGAATACTGCCTATCGCTCATTCCCCTTGGGGGCTATTGCGCCCTAGTGGGTGAAGACTATGATGACGATCATAGCAAAATGGAAGAAGAAGGTCTTACGCAGCAATTTAGCGAAAAAGAGTTTTTTTATTTGCGCCCCACTTGGCAACGCTTTTTAGTTGTTGCTGCAGGCCCCTTTGCCAATATTGTCACAGCATTTGTACTTTGCTGGATTCTTGCCTTTGGTTATGGCCAATCCTACCTTGTACCCGAAGTCGGTAAGGTTTTGGCAGACAGCCCTGCGGCCCATGCCGGCCTTAAAGAGGGTGATATTATTTTACGCATTGGACAAATGCCCATTAAAGATTGGACAGAAATGTCACAAAGCATTAAGGCTAGCCAAGGCCAAAGCATTGATGTGACCTTTGACCGTGCAGGAACCATCTATACAGAGCCACTCACGCCCAAAACATCCATTCAAAAAAATGTTTTTGGCGAAGCCACAGAAACCTATGTTATAGGTGTTCAAGCTTCCGGAAAAATTGCGCATGTCGATATAGGCTTTTTTGAAGCACTGACACTCGGTGCCAAAAATACTTGGAACATGGTGGATCTTACCTATACAGGTTTTGTCAAACTTTTCCAGCGCACAGTTCCGCTTGATCAAGTGGGTGGTCCCATTATGATTGCGCAACTGGTAAGCGAACAAGCTGCCACAGGCCTTGCCAATGTACTTAGTCTTGCTGCACTTATCAGCATAAACCTTGCCATATTAAATCTACTTCCCATTCCGGTTCTTGACGGTGGGCATATTGTATTTCTTGGTATTGAAACCATTATGCGCCGTCCCTTGCCCCATAAATTACGCCTCATTCTAGGGCAAGTAGGCTTTTTCATGCTCATTGGCATCATGATATTTGCCACATTTAACGATATCATGCGACTGTTTGGTGGTGACAGTTAATGCTCACCCTTGCTCTTAACGCGGCTGAGGGCAGGTTACAGCTTGTTCTCAGTCAAGATTCTACTCACGACATCTGGCAAAATATTATTTGTTCGCAAGACTGGCTTGCTCCCACCAGAGGCACAGAACTACTTACACCGGCCCTGCAATCCTTGTGTGCATCATGCCAAATAAAGCCTAAGGATATTAACCGCTATGCATGCATCAATGGCCCCGGAAGCTTTACGGGAATTCGCCTTGTACTAAGCACAGTGGCTGCCATACGTAGAATAACCCATGCCCACAATGGAGCCATGGACTATATGCAGGCCTTAGCCACCAGCGCACAAGAATATATACCCAACCACATGCCCCAAAAGGCGCATATTTTAGTGCTTACCCATGCGCGTCGAGGGCTTGTACATGCTGAGCAATTTATCCACCAAGAACAAAACGCTCTACCACAAAGCCTTGCCCCTGTTGCATTACAAAACCTTGAAGTGCTAGGGCAGCACATACAATCATGCCAAACTCCCACCTATATTTGCGGAAGCGGTTATGCAAAAAACATAGCATTCTTAACACCCTATCTTGAGCAAAACCCGCTGGTACAAAATCTGTATTGTACAAATCCAAGCCCTACTGCGCTATATAGGCTAGCAAGCCATACTCAGTACCATACAGAAGACATAGAACCTGTGTATATCAGGCCTTGCGATGCGGTTGAAAACCTAAATCATATTGCACAAAAACAAGGTATGGAACCGCAAATGGCTCATACACGCTTACATGATTTGCTTCATGGCAACGGTACTATTATTTAGTCAGCACTGAAAAACTAAACAACTATTTGTAATTGTACACTTAACATGCAAGGGTCAACCTAGAAAAATTGCCAAAAACAAAGCATGTAACGCGACTTTTTGGCAATGTATCGACACTATTGCACCTGTTTTTCATGTGTCGCTAAGAAAGGCACGCATGCTCAAATGTTGTTAGTCGTCTTTTCGCGCCACCCATGACTAAAGTGCGGTGCATATAAGTACGATTCTGTTTCTTTTGCATTTTGCCCGGGAAGAATCAAAAACAACGTTTGTCGATGAAAATCATTATCACATGCGCATTTTTCAAGCTCAGCAATGGTTGTCCATACAAGTTTTTGCTGCGGCCAACCCACCCGATAGGCACAAAGAACCGAAGTGTCATGCGGCAAAACAGCACAAAGCTCTTGTGCCAAGGCCTGCACATGCCCTGCCGATAAATATACCGCCATAGAAGCCCCAAGCTTAGCAAAATTCACCATGGTTTCTTTTTCTGGCATGGGTGTGCGCCCCGGCATACGCGTCAATACAAGAGATTGCGTAACTTCAGGCACAGTAAAGGATATACCTGCAGCAGCGGCAGCAGCGCATGCTGAGGTCACCCCAGGTATCACACTGTATTCAATACCATCTTTTTTAAGCAAATGTATTTGTTCTCGAATAGTACCATACAAAGAAGGATCACCTGTATGTACGCGAGCAACTACACCTCCAGCTAAGGCCGTTTGTTGCATAAGCGTATGGCATTGCTCAAGAGTAAGCGGTGCAGAATCTATAACTTTTGCATCTTTGCGCGCAAAAGCCACTATATCTATTGGTACCAAGGAGCCTGCATAGAGTACAAGGTCTGCATTTTCAATACATTTTTTGCCTTTAAGGGTTATCAATTCCGGATCCCCCGGCCCTGCACCGACAAAATATACATGACCTATTGCCGACATACTGTTTCTCCGTGGTAAAATACATGTGGTAATCATTCACAAAAGACAAAATCTGCCTTCAATTTGAGACCTCTAGGCATATATTGCACAAAGGTCTCAAATTGCAAAGCATTACAGACATATTATCTACGTTTTTGAGAAAGGTTCGCTCACTTGTTTATGCAGTACAACACATTTTCATGCGCTGTTCAGAAAGGCACGTTGCCTTCAAATGCCTCTTTACTGGTCGCCAGAAGCAAGTTCTGGCTCATTTTACGGCACTCAAAACTTTTGTCAGTCAGCACGTGAAAAACAGGTGCAATTATGTCGATACATTGCCAAAAAGTCGTATAAATTGCTTTGTTTTCGCAATTTTCCTGTGACCTTTTAAGGCGTGAGTGCCTGTAATTACAATGACCTGCAAAGTTTTTCAGTGCTGACTGCTATAGAACATTTATTGCTATAAAAGTTTTTGCACCTCAAAGCCTTGAGCCTTACCATACTCTTCAGCCTTACTTCCACCAAGAATACATATCGTTCCTGTTTTTCCAACTTCATGCATAATAGCTGCAAAATCGCGAAAATGCTGAGCTGTGGTGCCTAAAATTTCTTCGCGCATACGTTGGCGTGCTTCCTTGGTATCACCGCATAAATGACGAGTAAGAGCCGCTGCTCCCTTAGCATCGGGTAACATATAGGTATCTAAATCTCCAATGGCGCCTACAATGGCTGAAGAAAGTTCTCTTGCATCGGGAGAAAAACCTTCTAAAAAGGCTGCTGCCCCATCATAGGTGTCTAAAGTACCACCAACAGCAGGATCACGATACGAAGCTTGCACAAGAGTACCGCTTAAGCGATCAAGCACACAAAAAGCTCCGTAAGCTCCGCCTTGCACGCGAACTTTCTCCCAAAGATACCCCATACGCATATAACGTAGAATAACATGGGCTGAACCGTGATACGTATACCCAAGAGTATAAAGATTAGCGCCCTTGGCAACAAAGTTAATTTGTGCAGGAGCCGTAAACACTTCTGCCGATGCAAAGTTTGGTATTTCCCAAATAGCAGGAGTAATTTCATGCCTTGGCAGAGCTTGTATCAGTCTTGCGGCATAAGGCTCCACAAGGTCAAGGGTGCTAGCATCGGCAGTGCAATCTATCAAGCTATGGGTTTGATTAAACACAAGGCCGTAGAGTTCTTGAATATCAGCTAACACAGAGGCCCAATCATCTTCAATTCTTTGCGCCAAAGTACGCACAGCATCAAGAAAGGCAATGCCACCACTGAGCTCTTCAAGCCATCCTGTTTGCGTGTATCGTGCACGAATGCGTGAAGATACGGCGCCATGACCAGAGGCTAAAAGGCCATGCTCAAGCCTTGCCTTGGCTTCCAAAAGCATTTGTCCAAAACGTCCTTGTTGATCGAAATTGGGCTCTAAAAGAATTTCTTCTAAAATAGCAAAAAGATCACCCACTTTATCACGCACAGCCTTACCACCTACAGAAAGATACGCTACAGGCGCGCCTGTATCTTTATGCGTGCTCAAGAAGGGTGAAGCCCAAACGCCACCAGTTTTTGCAGCCATATGCATACCACTACTTACAAAATCGCGCTTTTTAGTGCCCATTTCTGTAAGTGCTCGGCCAAGCAGTGGCACTAAGGGCATAAGTCTTTGTGGTACTGATTGTAAGGGTAAGAGCAAACTCACATAGGCAACACCGCCTGTATCAAGTTCATGTACAATTATAGGATTATTACTGGTACCCTTTTCTACAAGCGGCAATATTTTATTTTCTAAGGGTAAGTCATCAACATGCAAACTGGGTATACTTGCCAGAGCCTGCGGACTATCTGGCTCTTCTTGTACTTTGCGCAAGCGTTCTGTTTCACGAACAAGTTCAGCTCTTTCTTCAGGTGTGCACGCTGCATGTAAACGTGCCAAATGAGCTTTTTCTGCCTCTTCACGCTGATTAGCTAGTTGTGCATCGGGTAATAACACAACGGTGCTGCGATGTTCATTACTAAGCAACCATTCTTGAATACAATTTTCAAAAACCTTTTCTCCCTTAGAAAGACGCTCTTTAATAATGGCTAAGGGCGCTTCAAAAGCTAAAGGAGCAAGAGGGTCACCGTCATAAAGCCATGTAGATAAACTTTGCACCATGGCAGCTAGCCCGCGAGGAAACCGCCCAGAATTATTTTCACGCAAGCTAAATTCTACGCTATTTACAGCAGCATCAATAGCTTCTTGTTGTATGCCTGTTTCTACAATATTTGCCAAAGTATCAAATATGAGCATTTCAGCGCGCTGCACATCTTGCGCAGATAAGCCTTTAAGACCTATCGAATAATACATTTGCCGCAAGTCACTCTCAAGACCAATACCAGTGGTATCTTCACCAATACCAGACTCAATGAGAGCCTTACGCAATGGCGAACCGGGTAAGCCTTCTAAAATATGCTCCAGCATTTCAAGCATCAATGATGTTGTACTATCAGCTGTTTCGCAAAGAAGCCAATTCACCGTAAACATGGCCTTAGGATTCTCTTCGTCTTCACTTATGGCGTAAGGCACTTCAATATGCCTTGGCATAGAGAAATGCTCTTGTAAGGGTATGCTTGATTGTACAGCACAAGCCTCATGCCTTGCTAATTCTGCACCTACAATATCTAAACGCTTTGCTTCATCATCATCACCCCAAAAGAAAAATCTGGCATTACTAGGATGATAATAAGAGCTATGAAAATCCTTAAAGGCTTCATATGTTAAGGTTAAAATAGATTGCGGATGTCCACCAGAATCTAAACTATACAGCGTATCGGGAAAAAGTGATTGCTGTGATTGCTCGGCAAGCACTGAGTCAGGAGTAGAATACACACCCTTCATTTCATTATATACAACGCCCTTAAATTCCCATGGCCCGTCTGCACTTTGCGCCTCTACATGCCAACCTTCTTGACGAAAAATATCTTCGTTGATACGCGGATGAAAAACAGCATCAATATACACATCAATCAAATTATAAAAATCTTGCAAGTTTGTGCTGGCAACAGGATAGCACGTTTTGTCAGGAAAAGTGAATGCATTTAAAAAAGTTTGCAGTGAGCCTTTTAATAATTCTACAAAGGGTTCACGAACAGGAAACTTTTCTGAGCCACAAAGCACAGAATGTTCTAAAATATGTGCTACACCTGATGAATCAGAAGGCGGTGTGCGAAAATTTACTCCAAAGCATTTATTCTCATCACTATTAACAACAGAAAGCACTTGCGCACCAGTTTTTTTGTGTCGCCAAAGTTTAGCCGTGCCAAAAACCTCTTGGACATATTGTTCACTTAATAAATCAAAATCATTTGTATACATAAGAATCCTACTTTAATAATGGTTATGAAATTCATTCTTAATTATACTACGTACAGTATTTTTATACACAATACCTAAAATTAGAGCAGCATGGTGTATCAGAAATGCAAAAGACTTCTCTCTCATACACTAGACAACTTCTTTAAGTAAAGATGATACCTTTAATAAAAAAGTACAGATACACGCCTGCGCCCACATACTATGAATATCGCAAAAACGTAAAAAAATATATTATGCAAGCACGTTAACACTTCATAAAAAAAGGGCGAAAATTTTCGCCCTAAAAAAATCACTTCTATACTGTGTGTTTTACGATAGAACACCTTTACACAACAAAAATACACACTATTATATATTTGCAGCCTTTAACATTTCTTCCACCATACAAAGGGAAGGAGTCGCATTTGCATCTAGGCCGCAAAGTTGACGGACAGCAAGCATAAGCATGTCAAATTGCAAAATAATTTCTGTGCTTCCATTATGAATAATGCAACGATCACCCATAACATTAAGCCTATAGGCATGGCGTGTACGATCTTGACCATTGCCACGTACAATATAGTACACTTGTTCGTGGTGATCTGTTACGTAAAGCTTTTGACGTGTTAGGACTGAGGTTTCTTCATCAAACCATGACGATTCGGCAAAAAGGCGCCCATGAAAATTCAAATCAGCCCCGTTATCATGTTTTAAGCAAATATGTTCCATTGTAGGAGCCGCACTTTCAGCATGCATTGTATTCTCCGCTTCTCGTCAGACTGTTATAGAAATATAGCAAAAGGCCCCGCATTGTCACACAAAGTCAGGTGCTGTTTTGCGCCTCATAAGTTTCTATGGAACTTATATTTTCTCAGCAGTCTTGTCAAGATAGTGTTGAAAAAAAACACAATACTAGACTTTTACTAAAAATTACTTCTCATAAAAACAAGGAACTACACAATGTGACCAAAAAAAATTTTTTACATTCGTCAAAAAGCATGGCACTATTTATTACAGAGAATTCAGATGAACAATGATACTTAACCACAGCATAAGCTATTGCACATGATTCATTAGATTTCTAAACTTTTGGAGCGCATATGTCCAAGGACCTAACAAATGTACGAAAAAGCCTTGCTCAAGCAAACAGCAATGTAAAACAAGGCAAAAGCGTTGCAGCAGTGCAAGCGGCACAAGACGGATTGGTAGCTCTTAGTGGTCCCTTGCTTAAAAATGAGCGTACTGAGATTGTTGAACTACTCTCTGATGCGCTTATGTACATTAGTACAGACCCCGTAGTACGCAATATTTTCCCCTTACAATTACAGTATACCCCAGGCGAAGAACAAAGCCTTAATACTACATTAAGAGACCTGTATAATAGCCTTTCAGATCACGTGGTCGAACAAGCAGAAAAAGCCAAAAAAGAAAGGGAAGAAGCAAAAATAGAGCGCCTCTCAAGGGCCATCGCAGAACTTGGAATCTCCCCCATGAAAGCACAAGCTTCATTTAAAGCTCTTGTACGAGATTACCCAAATGATGCGCAGCTTCTTGGTGACATAGGCGAAGGCCTTTTGCGGGCAGGGCTTTTTGAAGAAGCTGTAACATACCTTACAGAAGCCTTAGATATGAAGCCTGACATGTTGCCTTTTTATAATGTCATCGGCATCGCTTTACGCAAATTACAACGATTTCCCATTGCAGAAACCTATTATTTGCGCGCATCACAATATCTACGCCATGACCCAAACCTGTATTTTAACATTGGAAGGCTCTATGTAGATTGGAAAAAATGGGAAAAGGCACGCAACGCAGCCCTTGTTGCTCTAAAACTTTCTCCAGATTTTGCAGAAGCCAAAAAACTGTTAAATCATGCTGAAAATAAATTAAAAGAATAAATCTTCTACACTACATCATCGTCTTCTAAGAAAATATAGTCTAATTTATAGTAACAAACTATGAATTAGACTATTTTACGCTTTTTCCTCTTGCAGAAGAAAAAAACGCAACTTTTTTTTCGTTACCCCCTAGACGAAAGCATAACACGTATTACTTTTTTCTCGTGCCCTATAAAGCGGTACAAAAATGGCTTGCGCCATTTTTTGTTGTTTGACGTTTTGCAAGCAAGCATTTTCTGCATCAAGCTTGTAAATACTTCAAAAAACCGACAGGTTTTTTATATATATTTATTTTGTGATTTCCGTGAGGAGGAAGCATCATGTCTAAGATAATTGGTATTGACCTTGGAACCACCAACTCTTGTGTTTATGTAATGGAGGGTAAGGATCCAAAGTGTGTTACAAACCCTGAAGGTGGACGCACCACGCCGTCCGTAGTTGCTTTTACAGATAAAGAACGTCTTGTGGGTGAGATTGCAAAGCGCCAAGCTGTAACTAATCCTGAGCGTACCATATTTGCAGTAAAACGTCTTATGGGACGCCGTTTTGACACCCCAGAAGTAGAGCGCTGGAAAACCCATTCTCCATATAGTATTGTAGGTGGCAGCAATGGTGATGCCGCTGTTGAAGTTGACGCACGTAGCTACAGCTCCCCTGAAATTTCTGCCATGATTTTAGCAAAGCTTAAAAGCGATGCTGAAGCATATCTTGGTGAGCCTGTTACAGAAGCTGTTATTACGGTACCTGCGTATTTTAACGATGCGCAACGTCAAGCTACCAAGGATGCCGGACGCATTGCAGGCCTTGAAGTAAAACGCATTATCAACGAACCTACTGCAGCATCCTTAGCCTATGGCTTTGACCGTAAAGCCAATGAAAAAATTGCTGTATTTGACCTTGGCGGTGGAACGTTTGATATTTCCATTCTTGAAGTAGGCGATAATGTTGTTGAAGTTCGCGCAACCAATGGTGATACTTTCCTTGGTGGTG
>CAYJOQ010000001.1:0-46588 GCA_964371825.1 uncultured Desulfovibrionaceae bacterium | reverse complement strand
CGCAGTTAAACGATTGATTTTTGTGCCTTTTGTCCTGCACAAGTAAATTTTCAAATTTAAGGAAATTTATTGCAAAAGCACAAAAATAAAATTGGAAAATAATTATGCAGGACTCTCATTTTGTTTTTCAGTGTCGATCATAATATGTATTTCTCGCAGTCTAAACTAATGAAATAGTGCTATAAACACTGTTCAGCTATAGCTCTAATATATGGTTTTGCATGGGTATAAAATTGCTTAAAACCAGGACATAGATAATTTATAGGATATGCGCCATATGCAGTATGTACAAAACGATGGCGTGGGCACTGGCCCCAGCAAAGTGTACCGTGAGGGCAGTGCAGGCACTGTTCAGAGAGTTCGCGCTGTTTTTTAAAGGCAAAAGCTTGTTGACGCGCAGAAAAAACTAAACTTTTTAGGTCTGTTGTATGAATATTACCAAGACAGTATTCTTCATTTACATAATGATCACAACTATACACACTGCCATCATGCTCAACAGCCACTCCCTTGCCACAAATTTGCCCTGTGGTACATATTTGTGCAGGAAGGTTTAACGTTTGGGCCACAGCAGTTTCAAACCAATTAACTAAAACACGCCCCAAATCTCTTTCCTTCCACGTATCAAAAATAGCACATAAAAATGATCCCCAATCTTCGGGAATCACAGACCATGGAGTCATATACTTTTGTGCTTTATTAGAATTTTTGTAATTTTTTATATGCGGTAATGTAGTTTTATCCCAATGATGCGGAGCTTTGCTATCAAATGATAACAGCTCTACACAAGGGTTTAATTGAACATAGGTTGAACCTACAGTTTGTGTTAGAAAATTATATACCTCAAGAGGTTTTTTAGCATTGTGTCTATTAACAGTTGTCAATGTAGTAAAGGGCACACTTTCTTTATGCAAATGCTCTAAACCACGCATAACTTTTGCAAAGCTTCCATTACCTTGCAAATCAAAACGATACATATCGTGCAACTCTTCCGGTCCATCAAGGGAAAGCCCTACCAAAAAGTCATGCTCTTTTAAAAAGCTTGCCCAATCCTTGGTAAGTAACGTTCCATTTGTTTGCACGGTATTGGCAATATTTTTGCGCAAGGTATTGTGCTTTGCTTGTAAACGCACAACTTTTTCAAAAAATGGTACTCCTAATAATGTGGGTTCACCCCCTTGCCAAGAAAATACAATATTTTCATGCTCATTAGATGTAATATATGCAGCAATAACAGCTTCAAGAGTAGCATCACTCATGGTAAAAGCAGCATGTTGCGCATTATCTTGTTTTTTGTATTGCAAAAGTACATCTTTCTTATGTAAATAATAGCAATACCTACATCTAAGATTGCATTGCGCGCCAATGGGCTTAAACATAATATGAAAACGATGCTTTTGATCGCTTTGTTCTAAGTAGATCTGTGGAGGGCGTGTTGTTGCTTGCATATGCAATGTACATAACCTTTACATAATATGTTATGACAAAATACTATTTTTCAACACAAAAAACACGTATACGCGGTAAAATCGTACAAAATACAGTATAGGCTACATTAAAAGCTGTGTATATCTTGAGGAGCAATGAGCATAATTTTCTGCACTCTCATCGTAAAGATATTTTTTTGTTGCATATTTTTCAAATATTATCAAGTGTTTCAAATGCATTTCATGTATGTGTATTCCCTCTTATTTATGGCTTTATTAAGGTAATAATGGCGAAAAAAGCACAAAAAGTTCGTATAATGAGAGTAAAAACAAAGGTATGATATTTTAAGTAAAGTATGTACAATGAATGTAGCTTTATCAGGCTGTTAAAAAACTCTACTCTAGGTCGTCAGACTCGTGTGAAAATGCTTTTTTTAGATTGTACTAGGCACATATGTATCCATAACAAAACCACCGCTCAGCACCTTATTTTGCACATGTTTGAAAAACATCATTTGTGGCATCATTCCAAAAAGAGGGATGCCCGCTCCAAGGAGCACGGGGATTCGTGTGATGGTCATACTATCGATGAGATTTTTTTGCAAAAAACTTTGAATTAACTTACCGCCATCAATATATAATCTATGCAGGCCCTGAGCATGAAGTTTTGGCAATAATATTTCTATATCTTCTGCGCTGATACTAGCCTTTCCTGCGTAAGTAGGCTCTAACGATTGTAAACGTGAGCTCATAACAATAACAGGTTTGGTATACACCCACTGTTCAAAGGTTTTCACCACTTCAAAGGTATTACGTCCCATAAGTATGGCATCTATATTGTGCATAAAATTACCAAAAACATCTTCTCCATTATCAAGGTTATCATTCATATGTTGTGCTGATAAAGCATTGAGCCAATCAACGCTGCCTGCAGCATCAGCAATATATCCATCCAAGCTAGTAGCGATAAATACATGATTTGACATTTTTTTTCCTTTTTATATATGCGTAAAAAGCATTGTGTACGCAGTTAAGATATGCAAAAATAGCATAGTAGTATATAATTTCAAAATAAAGATATTGTTATGAAAGTCAAAAACTATCGTAAAACAAGCATTCGATGTACATTTTTAATAAATTTTGCTCATAACAGCTCTTGTAGTGCGTTTTTTAGCTGTCTGATGTACTAGCTCTTTATATATTTTTTTAGTATATGTTTATAATTAACATTAAAAAATATGATAAACATTTGAAATAAAAAAATATTTAAAAAACATAAAAACATGTTGCTCAGCGTCGGTTACATAGTCGGCAGTAAAAATATAGTAACCAATCATAATAAAAAACGAAATAGTCACACTGCATTGGCAAAATTGCAGAAATAAAGCATGAAGTGTAAGAAATGAGAAAGATGAAGTGTTTTGCGAAGGGCATGTACTCTTTTGGCACTCGACTTGAGCAAAAAATGAATTTGACGATGTAGATTACAGTTTTTCAACAGCCTTGTTATACCGCTGGAGAATATATGGTTGATATACATGCTCTTAAGAACATAGCTACAATACCTGAACATTCTGTAGACTTTATGCATGCCGTTTCTGGTGGTACCCCATGCATTGTGCATAACTATCTATGTTTTGCTAAGGATGATTGGCTCACAATTATTGGCTATCCCTTAGGCCCAAACGCAAAGTATACCCATGATGATTTTTTACACGCTAAGAACATGGCCCTAGAAAAAACAGGAGCAACAACATGCTTTGCCATTGCGCCTGAGTTACCAGAAGAACTTGTACCCTTTATACAAGAACAAGATGTTTATTATACTCTTTCTGCCAATGCATCCATACCCAAAAAAGTACAAAGGGCCGTAGAAAAAGCACAAAACATTCTTCACATAGAAGAAGATAAGATCTTTACCCCAAAACATCATGCCCTTTGGACAGAATTTTTACAGCAAAGAACATCGTCTTTGCCATTATCAGCAAATATAGAGCATATATCTTCTGCCTCTCTTCCTCTAACGCAGGTGATTTCGCCAGCTCCCATGTCTTCTATGGTGCAGCGCCTCTTTGTCGCAACTCCCACAGCCCTTGCACATCCTAACACAGATATTCGTATGTTAAATGCCTATGATGCTGAAGGAAACCTTGCTGCAGCCCTACTCATGGATTTTGCTCCCCAAAATTTTTGTTCCTATCTACTGGGTGCGCACTCACGCAAACACTATACCCCCCATGCAAGTGATGCCCTCTTTGCATTTATGCTTCAAAGGGCTCGTGAAGAACACAAATCCTTTATTCATCTTGGCCTTGGTGTCAATGAAGGCATTACTCGTTTTAAGCGCAAATGGGGAGCTCAAGCTAGCCTACCATTCAAGCTTGCTTCTTGGGAAGAAAAACCCAAGGATACGTCATTACACAGTGATATTCAGACGCTTTTTAAAGAACTCTTACAATCCCAAAGTACAGGCATTGCTGCAACACAAAAACAAGAAAATGCTGCACTTTTACAAATAATGGGTAAATCCAAAAGGCAAATCCTTGCTTCATTGCCCGAACAACGTCCCTATGCCATGCTTTGGAAAGTGCAAAAAAACCATAAAGTATCTTGGATTGGCGGCTCGGCACATTTTTTTTGTTATTCTTTTGAAAATGCGTTTAGGAAGCTTTTTGACTCTGTAGACACAGTACTTTTTGAAGGCCCTTTAGATTCTTTAAGTTTGCAAGAAGTGGAGGCAGAAGGCAAGCGTCTTACCCCAGAGCAACAACCATTACTTCCCTACATAACAGAACAAGAAATTCGTAATCTAGAACGTATGGTACGTGGCCCAGAAGGTTTGTTAGCAAGGGCATTAAATATGGAAGCTAAACGCCTTGTAGATGTGCGTTGGTATCTTACCCATACTCGCCCTTGGACTGCCCTATTTACTCTCTGGACAGGCTTTTTAGAGCGTAAGGGATGGCAACAATCAGTTGACCTTGAAGCTTGGCATCTGGCCCATGATATGGGAAAGCATGTGGTCGCCATGGAAAGTCTTGAGGAACAATTAGCCTCCCTTAATGCAGTGCCGCCACAAAGAGTTATACGTTACTTTCAAAATTGTAACGCTTGGCCACGCATGATACGCAAAAATGTTCAAGCGTACTTGCAAGGGAATTTAGAAAAACTCATGGGCACAAGTGCTGAATTTCCAACACGTACACACACTATCATTAATGTAAGGGATGAACGTTTTCGTCGTCGCATGCGCCCCTTTTTAGAGCAAGGTCGCGCCTGTGTTTTTGTTGGTACAGCCCATATGCTCAATTTACAACATATGCTTGTGGAAGATGGTTTTACCCTAACAAAGGTTACGCCAACCCTCAGTCACAAACTCAAAGCATTACTACAAAAATAACTATGTTTAGCAATACTTCACTTAGCATTGATATGGCCAGTTATAAAGCCTATACCCCTGACCAACTTCTCCCCTATGTACAGGCCGTAAGCTCTGTGCAATCACATCTTTTTGGAGAATTTATCATACACACGCAGCATGACCACGCTATAATTATAGGCTATAATCTCAACGATATGCAACAAAATACAGGCCTTGAAACATGTATTAAACACATTATGGACTTAGATACAATTACACACATTACTGTGTTAGCGCCATCAAGACCGCCAATAGCCCCTGAAAATGCCATAAGCCATAATGATGCTTATTATTTCATAAGGCTTCCCTTTAATATACAAAAGAATCAAAATATACGTCACATGACTAGCAAAGCTCTACAAAATATATATATTACTCAAGAATATGGGGCAAAAGCATGGACTGGCGCCCATCAAGAGCTTATGCTCAGCTACATACGTCGTGAAAATATACGTAAAGAAATGGGAATAATTTTTCAAAACCTTGGGCTCTATTGCAAAAAAGTACCAAATATGCGCATATTTTCTGCTTTTGAAAAAAATACCAATGCCCTTGTGGCATTTTCTATGGCTGACTTTACTTCCTTACACACAGCCTTTTATATGTTTAGTATGCGCATTCAAAACGCACCAGCTGGCAGCAGTGAAGCTCTCCTCACAAGCCTTTTACAATGTGCTCATGCCAAAGGCTATACCATGTGTAATCTTGGCCTTGGTATTAATAAGGGCATACGATTTTTTAAAGAAAAATGGGGCGCTGAGCCCCTACTCCCCTTTGTGGAAACACATTGGCAAAAAACACCGCTCTCTCATCGTACAAGCCCACAAACACAAAACAATGCCATTACTTGGCTTACGCGCCTATTTTCTCGGAGCACTACATAATGCACAATCAATACCCATTATCCAAAGCTCTTCTTGCAACAGATGACGATAATATTTTACACCACCCCATGTTTGCAAGCCCATCAGTTTTTGAACTTATTAAAGATCTCATACGCCCCAAACCTCGCGCCTTTGACTGTTTACAAGTGGAAGTAACCTCCCATTGTACTGCGCAATGTGCCTATTGTCCGCATACCACCATGGCTAAGCACTGGCAAGGAACACATATGCTACCTCAAACCCTTGCAAATCTTTGGCCCCTTTTTAAGCAAAGTACCAGGGTACATCTTCAAGGCTGGGGAGAACCCTTTTTACACCCACATTTTTTTGACTATGTACACTTTGCCCGTAAAGCCGATTGTCTTGTTTCCACAACCTCATGCGGTCTGCATCTTACAGAAAATATGTATCATACTATTCTTAATAGCGGCATAGACATTATTGCCTTTTCTCTCGCCGGAACAGACACAACCACCAATGCCATACGCAAAGGAGCAAATTTTGATAAAGTCTATGAAAACATATTGAATTTACAGTCTTTACGTAAAAAGCATATGGCTGTGCATTTAGAAATTCATATAGCATACATACTTTTAGCTGATCGTATGGAGGCCGTTCTTACGCTGCCTAAAATCATGCATCAGTTAGGAATAACAACAGCCATCATAAGCACTCTTGATTACGTGCCACATAGTACCCTTGCACATCTAGCCATTACGCCTAATGATGTAGAAAAATTACAAAAAGCTAAAGAAATACTAACTAAAGCAAAAACGCTGGCTCTAGAATACGGTGTGCAACTGCACTATGCCTTACCTAGCAATACCGCAAGTACACAATGCAGAGAAAATATCCAAAAAAATCTTTATATCAACGCCAAAGGCGACATCTCTCCTTGTGTATACCTAAATATTCCCCTTAAAGAACACAGCATCACAAAAGATCTTTCTTATGACCAAAACATAAAGCAATACTTTACTGTTGACTGTAATACTCAAGCTATATATGGAAATGTTAATAATGAATATGTTATGGATATTTGGCAAAAAGATGCCTTTGTGACCTTTAGGCAGCAGCATGCACAGAAAAAACCTGCACATCCGCAATGTCAATCTTGCGTTAAACGTTATGAAATATTGGAGTGAACTTTTTTTGGGGGATACATGAGAATTGCGTGGCGTTAAATACGTCAGAATGCGCTTCTAGCGGCCCTAAAGGAGCATTTAGAGGTATGTGCCTTTTTGAAACACGCATGGAAATGCGTTTTTCAGCATCGACGATATACAAAGCCGGACATATACTCATTTGTACATGCCCGACTTTTTTATAATACGTTTAATTATAAGTAGTCAGCACTGAAAAACCAAACAACTATTTGTAATTGTATACTTCATATGTAAGGGGCAATTTATCGACACTATTACACCTGTTCTTCATGTGCTGACTAACGAAATTTTTCTGTAAGAAAAATTTTGCGCCACGCAAAATAAGCCAGAACTTGCTTCTGGCGGCCGCAAAGCGGCATTTGGAGTGGGCGTGCCTTTCTGAACAGCACATTAAAATGTGTTGTTCAGCGTCGACTACGTAAAAAAAGACTCCTGCATAATTCATTGTGCAAGACACTCAAAAAAGATTAAAATTCACCAAGTAACATGCCTGCGTGACTTAAATCTCTTTCTACAGTTTCAAAAATAATAACATCAGGACGTAACGTTTCTACCAGCTCTTTATATTTAGGCATGGTAATTGTTGTCCAGTGAAGACGAGTAATTTTAGCAAAAGCCATATCATATAAAGGCATTAAAGCTTCAGAATAGGAGTCAGCAAGGAGTAAAAGGTGTCCTTTTTTGAGATTATTAGGATCCGTCGCACTATCTAATACATATTTATAATCAAGCTCATCCTTATAGCTATCATCATATTTTCCAATACTGATAAGATCACCATTAAATGGCTTTTTAGAATCTTCAAGGCGTATGGCTTTAGGTAAATCAAACAAGGTTCCTTGTTTTTGTAACTCTCCCCACAGCTCTTTAAATGCAACAAAGGCGCCCGCATGATTCCAATGTGTATCATCCTTATAATAAATGCGCGTACCTTGACTCGTAGCACGTGCTTTTTCAGCTAAAATTTCTTTTTTAGGGTAAATAACATGAACGTGCTCTTTTTGTGCCAAATCAAGCACAGCATCAGCAAAACGATATTCAGATTTAGGTTTAAACCATTCAGGCAAAAATTCACTATAAATAGTGTGTTTATTAGGTCCAATAAGCACAGTAAACGGAATTGAATACTTTGCTGCTAAATCTTGTAAATGCTTAAATTGTTTTACTCTATGCGCTACAGCAGCAGTGTCGAGCTTTCCTTCATTCTTTGTATAATCAAGTACCTGTGAATAAGAATTCCCCAAAAATAACCAATCATCACTACCCTTAACACTACTATTATTAACTTTAAACGCAGCACTTAAACTTTCAAGACCAAGAGCTTGATAAAGCGCAATATATGCTCCGCGAAAGTATACTCTATCATTAAAGAAGTTTTCAACATCCTTAAGAAATTGTTGGGCATTATCATACTTGCTAAGATTTTTAAAGGTTGTGGGCTTGCGCATTTCAGAGGCAGAAAATTTGCCTTCATCAACACCAATAAGAACCCCAGCAAAACCGGATAAAAGCCAAAGCCCAAAAAAAGCTATAGTTACTTTTTGTAATATTTTCATGCTTAAAACCTAAAGTAAATAAATGGATTATAACTATCACTCAAGATAAAAATACCGCAGAAGAAACATACTACGGCACCAACAGCAATAAGGCTTCCTTCAACAGCAACCTTTGTTGTGGATGATTGCGTTTGAATCTTGTCGTAATATTGTGTAAAGGCATTGGTTATACCGCCAAAGCTTATGATAATTGCAGCTGCAAGCAAGGCAGAATAATACGGCTGAGATTGTATAAAACCAACTATGGAGCCAAGACCGGCAGGTCCTATACCCATCAAGGCTTTAACATATGCTATAACATGCCCAAGGCTTTCGCAGCGAAAGAAAACCCAACCTAGCAAAAATACACCCCAAACATACGCATGCTGCAAAATCACAGGTGATTTCTGTAACAGATTATGCAAGAAGCCTCTTTCAAGTGCGAGGAAAAAGCCATGCCAAAGTCCCCAAATAATAAAGGTAATGGCTGCGCCATGCCACAGTCCGCAAATGAAGAAAATTATAAATAAATTTCTGTATGTTTGGAAGTTTGAGCCTCTGCTACCGCCAAGAGGTATGTATAAATAATCCCTAAGCCACGAAGATAAAGAAATATGCCACCTACGCCAAAAATCCTGCATGGATCTTGCCCTATATGGGTGGCGAAAGTTTTCAAGGTAATTAAAACCAAAAATAAGACCAATGCCTATAGCCATGTCTGAGTATGCAGAAAAGTCAAAATAAATTTGCATGGCATAGGCTAAAATTCCTACCCAAGCATACTCTGTGCTTAAACCCACATCAGGTAAAGAAAATGCCCAATCAGCAAGTAAAGCAACTTGATTGGCTATGAGAATCTTTTTTGCAAGACCAACCACAAAACGCTTCATTCCACTATAAAACATGCCCATATTGTCTCGGCGCGATGTAATTTCATCGGCAATATCGGCATAACGCACAATGGGGCCTGCCACTAGCTGCGAAAACATAGTTAAATAGCAAGAAAAGTTGATATAGCGCTTGGCAGCTTCAATATCACCTCTGTATACATCAATAAGATAACTTGCAGCTTGAAAGGTGAAAAAGCTTACACCCAAGGGCAGAGGGAAGGTTTCAAAAACTACTGGTGAAGGATTAATTCCAATAGATGGATATAATTGAATTAAGAATACAGAATTTAATAACCATATGCCGTACTTTACCACAAAGAGTAAGCCAAGATTACAAAGAATACCAAAATATACCAAATGTTTGGCCTTAGTTTGTATTTGTGCAAAGCACAAACCTTGCTCTTCTAAGCGCAGTGCTTCTTTTTTTGCAACTTCAATGCGCTTGCCTAAAGCATAGTTAAACCAAGCAAGTACAAAGAGTGGAATAACCCACAAAGGTTCACCCCAAGCATAAAAAATAAAACTGCCAATGGTGAGGCATGTATTACGCCATAACACACCCTTTTCACCACAGCGTGGCCCGATAAAGACCAAAAAAATTATCAAGGGGAGAAATGCAAAAAGAAAAATTGAAGAACTAAAGACCATAAAATCTCACTTTTACATAAGGGCATAATCTAAAATTTTAGATCATACTGTATTTATTTTGTCGAACCTAAAAAATGTGTATTTACGCACTTTTGTAAAGGCACGCACGCTCCAAATATCCCTAGGGGGCAGCTAGAAGTACGTTCTGGCTTATTTTACGTAGCGCAAAATTTCGCACGCAATCACATATTGCTACGCATCACAAAGTAAAAATACGTAAAATGCATTGTATGCTCGTATTTTCACCATTTTTATTTATGTATTATACTTAAAAAACAAAATTATTTTAAACAATTAGTATGTTATTAAATGATTATTCTTAATACGTATAATCCACGTTAAGAGCTTGTTTTTTTACTCAAATTTTATGGTAAACGCAAGAATAAAAAAACGCATTGCGATTGCAAAAAACGTATATTTTATAATATTTTTAGCAAAACATACCCAACAGAATAAACACCATATATGTTGTATAAACAGATGGATGTTACAATTTTACACCCTTTGGCATACCAACCTTACCCCATCTTAAACCCTCAATACCGCAACCAAAGAAAATAAGCCTTTCTAAAGCATGCGCCAACGTTCCATCACGCTTAGTAGTAGGAGGAAAGTCGTCATATTGCAAATTAACGTTCAGCCAAGGATATAATGCCTTCGTACGACACCAAAACATGGTTCCTGCCGGAAAATTAATCATGGTATTATGCGGTAAAGTGATATTATAGTGCTTTAAAAGGCGTGACATATCAGTATTGTTAAAACCTTGAATAATAGGCATACATGGAGGGTATTGTGTTGGCGCAATAACACCCATATGTTCATTATTTTGCAAATACTGTAAAATGTTTTCTATGTGTTCCTTACTCCCCATAAGTGAACCATACATGGAATTTTTCCAATACATGGTAAAGTTACCTTGTACATGGGTGGATTTTTTTACATGAATTTTTAACAATAATGGGTATTTCTTTATAACATCCTGTAATGAAATATAAAAAGGTGCTACATCCCATCCGAGATTGGGGCAAATTCTTACCTCAATGGCGTCAAAAGTCATTTTTGCAAAAAAGCGTAAAATTTCTTCTTTCTTCTCTTCAGTATCGGTAGTTATAAAAATATGAGCATAGTGAGGCAAGTTTCGTAAATATACTTCCAAATCAGGCAAGCATTCTGGATAAAAGCAATGTAAGGCTACGGCAAAAGGCTCTTCTTTAGGTTTTTCAACCATGGGCGTAAGGTCAATTTTTTCAAATAAACAAAGTACATCAGGAGGAAAAGTAGGATATTGTTTACCAGCCGTAAGAACTCCCCTTGGTCCAAGGCCTATTCGCAAAAAATATTCATGACAAAATTCTAGAGGGTACCCTTTAAATTCGCCACTTTCTAAAGCAATAATGGCTTTAAACGCTAAGCTATTTCTGCGCAAGGTTTCTCTTTTTAATACAGGCACCCCATAGTCTATAAGCTTATCATAGCAATAGGTGGCAAGATTATATTTACGAAGAATATGCTGCACAGCTTGGGCATAGGTAGCACCTTGAAAGCCGTGCATGGTGAAATATATACCCAGTGAAAGCTCAAACGCAATGGCTTTCTTGCGACTTGAATCAAGGGGAACAGCAGCAATAAAATTAGAAAAAGCTGCATCTTGTAAGACATTTTTATGAAACACCATAAAGAAGCTTTGAATATGTGGAGCTTCATCTTGGCTGTATGTAAGACCCCAAAAGTCGCAAGATATTTTTTCCATGCGTTCATAGACAGGCGCAAAAGATCCTATGGGGCCAAAAAAAGAATCATTGGTAAGCGTTAATTCTTCACATTGATATAGCGAAGGAAAGCACGCCAATGCAGCCTTCCATGAGGTAAAGTCATACCCATCACAAGTTCTATACACAATAGCATCGGCATAGTTTTGCCAGCGACGAGCAACAAGAGTATTTTCAATGGGATTTGCAGAGGAAATTACTACCTTAAAACCAAGGTCTTTGAAGTGCTTGCACAAGTACTCAACATACACATCAATAGTATTGTCAGGATCCCAATGAGCAATCACCACAGCACGGCTACCGCTAAAGTCTGTGTTGTGCCCATAAAGGCAATGGCAGTGCCCTTCTATGGAAATAACAGCATCAAGAGGTGCTGAAATATATTTTTTTGCCTTAGTTACAGCAGTGGGGTTTCCCTTTCTAAGCCCTTTAATAAAGGGGAGCTTGGTAGTATGTAGCCTTGCTCTTTGGTAAAGGAATCGGAAGAATTCACGACGAAAAAAATCATACGTGAATTGGACAGTATACAGTAAACCCTCTTCCTGAACTTTAATGCCAAACTTTTTAACAAGCTCTATGAATCTCAAGATTACTTACCTCTCCCACAGGTCTGCATTGGCGTCTTTGTCAGATAATTTTGGTTCTGCAACAGGCCATGTAATTCCAAGTGCAGGTGAATTCCAAAAATAAGAACCTTCATCACTTGGATCATAAAAATCAGTAACCTTGTAATGAAAATGTGCCACTTCTGACGTAACCACAAAACCATGCGCAAGCCCCGGAGGAACCCAGAGTTGATATTGATTGTCTTGTGTTAACTCAACACCATACCAATTTCCATAGGTAGGTGAATTTTTACGAATATCCACAGCCACATCAAAAACTGAACCAAAGGATACCGAAACAAGTTTACCTTGGGGTTTAGTTTTTTGAAAATGTAAACCGCGCAAAATTCCGTAACTGGAGCGAGAATGATTATCTTGAACAAAAGCAAGATTTATACCTGCTTCTTCATAGCGTTTTTGTTGCCATGTTTCTACAAAATAGCCACGCGCATCGCCAAAAACCTTTGGTTTTATTAAAAGAACATCCTGTATAGGTGTTGTTACTATTTCCATACTATTTTCCTTTGCTTCCGTCAGCTAGCTCTAACAAATATTCACCATAGGCAGACTTACGCAAGGCTAAACCACAAGCACGCAATTGCTCAGCGTCAATAAAGCCTTTGCGCCATGCAATTTCTTCTGGACAAGCCACATACAAACCTTGACGAGTTTGCATAGCTTGCACATAGGATGATGCGGCAAGCAAGGAATCATGAGTGCCTGTATCAAGCCAAGCTATACCACGACCCATAAGCTCAACACGTAAATCACCTCGTTGCAAATATACATTATTTACATCAGTAATTTCTAGTTCACCACGAGCAGAAGGCTTGATGGATGCTGCAATATCCACAACATCTTCATCATAAAAATACAAACCGGTAACAGCATAATTAGAACGCGGGTTTTCTGGTTTTTCTTCAATGCTGATAGCTTTTTGCTCTGCATCAAATTCTACCACACCATAACGTTGCGGATCACTTACGTGATACCCAAAAACAGAAGCGCCACGTTCTTGTTCAGTGGCTCTTTGTAAAAGTTTATCCATATTATGACCAAAGAAAATATTATCACCAAGCACAAGACAACAAGGATGTCCTTCAATATATGGGCGCGCTAACAAAAATGCTTGCGCTAAGCCATCTGGTGATGGTTGTACTATATATCTAAAAGTACATCCCCACGTACTGCCATCTCCTAATAATTGTTCAAAAAGAGGCAAATGATCTGGTGTAGAAATAATGCTTATATCCTTAATACCTGCTTGTAGCAAAATACTTAAAGGATAATAAATCATAGGCTTATCATAAATAGGCATAAGCTGCTTACTGATGCTTAATGTAAGGGGGTGTAAGCGTGTGCCTGATCCTCCTGCTAAAATAATACCTTTGCGCTCTTTCATAATTATCTCGCCGTATAGTTCTTTTGTAGCCAATCTTGATATGCACCGCTGCGTGCTCGCCCTACCCATTCCTGGTTTTCTAAGTACCAACGCACCGTCTCTAAAATACCTTCATTAAAGGTATGTGCAGGAACCCAACCAAGTTCTTTTTCTATGCGTGTGCAGTCAATGGCATAACGAAAATCATGCCCAGGACGATCACTCACATAGGTAATAAGATCTTCATATTTACCATGTGCACGTGGTACAAATTGGTCTAAAGCAGCACAAAGTGTTTTTACCACATCTATATTGGTTCGTTCTGCACGACCGCCAATATTATACGTGCGCCCTACTGTTCCTTTTTGTAATACTTCTTCAATGGCAGCACAGTGATCTTCCACATGTAACCAATCACGAATATTTTCACCCTTTCCATAAATAGGCAATGGCTTATTTTCAAGGGCATTACAAATGACTAAGGGAATTAATTTTTCAGGGAATTGACGAGGTCCATAGTTATTGGAACAATTTGTAATCAAAATAGGCATGCCATAGGTTTCATGAAAAGATCGCACAAGATGATCACTGGCAGCTTTTGAGGCAGAGTAAGGACTGTTGGGAGCATAAGGGGTATCTTCGGTAAAGGCTGCATCATCTAAGTGCAAAGTACCAAACACTTCATCGGTAGATACATGTAAAAAGCGAAAATCTTTTTTTCTATTACCACTTAAGCCTTGCCAATATTTAAGAGCTACACGCAGTAATACGCAAGTACCAAGAACATTGGTACGTATAAAAGCATCAGGATCTAATATGGAACGATCCACATGAGATTCAGCCGCAAAATTAATTATGGCATCTGGAGCATGCTTTTCAAGTAAATGGGCAATTAATTCTTCATTGCCAATATCTCCGCGAACAAACTCATGCCCTGCATCATTGGCGAGCATAGAAAGATTGTCTAAATTACCTGCATAGGTGAGCTTATCTAAGTTAATAACTTGCGCACCATTTTTACGACTTTGTAAAACATAACAGGAGCCAATAAAGCCCGCACCACCGGTAACAAGATAACATGCCATTTTATTTTTCACTTTTTATAGGTAAAGATCTTCTGCCGAAAATTCGGCGCCAAAACATTCGCGTTGCCGCAAAACCAATGCTTAAAAACACTGTGGGCAATGCCCAAGGCTTGTGTTTATAAGTAAGTAAAATCCGACTGCGCGTCAAATGCCAAAGCGACCGCACAGACATTTTTTTACTTGAAAAACCCGTAGTACTGCCTTCTTTGTGGTGTACTACTGCTAAAGGAGCATAGGCTAAATCAAACCGCCCTTTGGCACTATATGCCCAATCTTGCTCCTCACAATAAAGAAAGTATCGCTCATCCATTAGCCCTACTGTCTCTATAAAATTTCTACTTGCCATCACACTGGCACCGTAAATAAAATTTATTTCTTTTTCAACACTATTAGTACTAAATTTGCGAGCTTCTTCTCTTGTAACATTATGCCCATATAAACAAGAAAGACCGTTGAGTGGATTAGTTTTTCCACCACCACAACACTGCACAAGGCCTGTGTCAACATAGCAAACAAGTGAACCACAAAGGCCTGGTCTTGCCTTAGAAAAAAGACACTTTTGCATGGCCTGTAAAGCATCTTTTTCTATAATAGTATCATTATTTAAAATCCATACAGCATCAGCACCAAAACGCATAGCAAGCTTAATACCTAGATTATTGCCTGCAGAATATCCATTATTTTGTGCATTTTTTATAAAGACAAGTTGCGTATCAGGCTGTGTAGGTGAATGTTCTGCATTTGTAAAAACACTATACTTAATAGGCTTTTGTAAGGAATGTTTTACTCCAAGCCCAAGAAGTTCATCTTCTAAGTGGCCTTGAGCCCATGCTTGCAAGCGTGCAAAAGAGTCATCTGGTGAAGCATTATCAACAACAAAAACAAAATATGGAGGTACTGAACTTGAAAGAACAGATTCAACACAAGCTATGGTATCTTGCCAATTATTATAATTCAGTATAACCACTGCCGATTTTACAGCAGATGCCATCTGTGCACTCAAAATATTCAGCCCTTACTTCGCTAATGCACTTGTATCAAGTACAGCTTGATATTTTTCTACAACTTCCTTGGCAGGACCATCCATAATAATGGTGCCTTTATCAATCCAAAGCACACGGTCACAATGTGCCACTGTGCTCAATCTATGCGCAATAATAACACACGTAACCTTATCAGCTAAATTTTCGATTGTTTCTTGAATAGCATGCTCATTGTGCTGATCAAGGGCACTTGTGGCCTCATCAAAAATTAATAAGGAAGGATCAGTATACATAGCCCTTGCTATAGATACACGTTGCGCTTGCCCGCCAGAAAGACCTGCACCATTTTCGCCAATGGGTCGCAAAATACCTTTTTTGTGATCTTGAACAAAGTCAATCGAAGCTTGTTTACAAGCCTTATATACTTTTTCTTCGTCCCACTCTTTTCCCCAATCTTTAAAGGCCACATTTTCTGCAAGTGTTCCTGCAAAAAGAAAGGGAGATTGTGGCACATATCCTATTTGTTCAGCTAACGCTGCGCGTTTGCTACTATCAAGAGTAATGCCATCTATAAGAATATTACCATGAGTTGGTGGTAATAAGCCGCTTAATACGCCAGCTAAGGTAGTTTTACCTCCACCAGAAGCACCAATTAAACCAATTTTTTCTCCTTTGCGTACAGTAAAGTTAATATTTTTCAAACTATCAGCAGATGCACCGCTATAGCGAAAACAAATATTTTCTAAACTGATTTCATTGGTGAAAGTAAAATCTTTTTCGGGAATTGGATGTGGCTTGCTTGGTAAAGAACGTAATTTTTCTAATAAATCTATAACAGCATGAGCCATAGGTCTTGTACCGCGAATGGAAATTTGTAAACTCACCACTCGATTGCAATAAGGCAAAAGACGCCAAGCGGTTAGAACAAGAAGTCCAAGAGCAGCAGAAATTCTAGGAATATCTGCATTTTCTACAAAAATAAGAAAAGCCATGGCTAAAATAACCACAAAAAAGCCTACAGCTTCAAGAACCCATGTGGGCAATGTGGGGGCAATACTTGTAAAGGTACGGTGGCTACGCCCAGCACGTGCTGCAGACATCAAAGCTTCTAAAAACGTTTCTTGCTGCCTATAGATAAGCACTTCACGAATCCCCTTGCTAGCACACAAAAGAGCTTTATTTTCGGCTTGTGCACTCAGTGAAGAAAGATGAGCGCTACTATCAACGTTTGAGCGTAAAGTATGAAAAAGAATATAGCCTATGGCACTTGTTAAACCAACCACCAGTGAGGTTAAAATGGGTTCACTCCCCATAAGGCTAAAAAATAAAATGATTGTTGTTAAAATAGTAGCATAAAGCGTTAATAATTGCGTTAACATAGCACCAAGCTGACCGCGCCAAAGCATACTTTGATACATACTTGTGCTTTCAGGCGATAAATGCCACGCATAATCTTGATATAAAAAACGAGACATAATTTCATTGCCAACGTTAAGAGAAATATCTTCTCCAAGGTAGGCTATAGCTAAACTAGTATAAAAACTTACAATATTTTTAATTATATTGACAAGCACAACCACCACACCCACAAGCAATAACAGATGCCTTGGGTCAAGGGTCATAGCATATAAATTAGGGAAGAAATGAAAAATCCAAGCGTATAAAAAAGAAGCGCGTAATCCATCTGGATTTGTGAGAGCAATGCCCATATCATGTAAGGACAAAATGAAAAACAATTCAAGCAAGCTGTGCATGACCATAAGCACAAACACCCAAAAAGACCGCACCCGTAAAGGTGAAGGAATTAATGGGAAAATCCGTAATAACTCTTGGCCAAAATTATTCTGTAAATATTTTAAGAACATTCAGTTTAATCTTATGTATTGTAGTTAAGTTTGAACAAAACACATTTGTGTTGTAGTATGTCTATTTTATTGAATTACAGCTATGAATATTGCTCATACCATTATTTTATACGTGTTTCACTAAGAACAAGGTAAGATGCCCCAAAAAATGTATTTTGTCAAACAAGCCTCGCCTTGCAATAATACACACAATATCATGGCGTAGCATTAATAAATTTCATTCTTATTGAAATTCATTTACGGTTAACTAGCTAAATTTTAAGAAAAACGCAGTATCTATATAATATATTCATACTTGCCTTTATAATCATTTTTTGCTATCAGTGCCAACTACGTCAAAGCCTAAAACTTTTAAAAGAATACTTTTTTTAGGTAAAGAGACCAATGCTACGCAAGATATGCTGAGCAAAAAACTTTAGGAGAGAGCATCACAATGTTTATTTATAAACTCTACGAATTACCTAAGAAATTTATTGTAAAAACATTTAAATATGGTCCAGCCAAAACCATACAAAATACTAAAGAATATATATCTGATAGAGTTAATGCGTATTTTTATTCAGGTGAAAAATATGACTTTGCTACTAAAAAAATTGATTTTTTAAAAGACATTAAAGGAAAAAACCAAGAAGAGAGGGTACATAATGCCCTTGAATCCTTTGATGGTATCTATGATAATAACTATGGCATAGACGGTCAATACATTTGCCTACAGGGAAAAAACGCAGACTTTAGCAATCAAACCACAGTCATTGTAGCTCATTGGGATCCAGAAAATATTATTGATACCTATGTAATGATATTATGCAGACATTTTAAAAGCGTAGGTTATAAGGTTATTTTAGCATCTTCAAATACCTTACAAGAAAATACTCATACAGAACATTGGCAAGAATGGACAGATGCTATCATATATCGCACTTGTGATGGCTATGACTTTACAAGCTGGAAAGCAGCCCTTGATTGCTTTCCTTCATTATACAATTGCAAGGAACTTGTCTTTACCAATGATTCATACTTTGGGCCTGTGGGGTCTTTTAAATCTGTGCATGATACCATGCATAGCCTTGAGTGTGATTTTTGGGGTCTTACCTATAATGAGGAATTCACCCCACATATACAAAGCTTTTACTTAGTGTTTAGAAATCAAGTTTTACAACATAAGGCATTCAAAAAATTTATACAAGCCATCCCTTTGAGCAAAAAGCGTGAATTGGCTTTGAAGTTTGAATTGACTCTTCCCCTATATTTACAAACACATGGTTTTCAAGCAGCTGCCTATGCTGCTCCTGAAGGCTGGAAGTGTAAGGCATATAACCCTACCTATCATCACACAGGAACCTTAGTGGAATTTGGCGTGCCACTTTTTAAAAGAGATAAAATTTTTTCCGGCGGTGGATATTTTTACCTTCTTGACCTTAATGAACTCTACCCTGACAAAGAATTGCTTCAAGCTGTACATGCATATACCATTAGAATTGGGCTTTTGCCAAATACTGCCTCTTTTTTCTCTA
Organism: uncultured Desulfovibrionaceae bacterium; assembly: GCA_964371825.1. Classification (GTDB taxonomy): domain Bacteria; phylum Desulfobacterota; class Desulfovibrionia; order Desulfovibrionales; family Desulfovibrionaceae; genus CAYJAD01. The sequence goes on along the minus strand of CAYJOQ010000001.1, from coordinate 27,412 downwards.
CAAGAATTGCGTACAGTGTGGGTGATATAAAGGTTAAATATAGGCAATATAAGAATTTTCCTCAAAATGTTCTCACAGCGTATGATACAATTCATTTGCCTGCTGTCACACAAGCTCAAACACAAATGACTGATAATGTGGCCCTTGCTCTACATTGTTTTTATCCCGACACATTGCATAAGCTTTTGCCCTACTTACAAAATATGCCTACGTATTGCCATCTTTATGTAACAACAGATACAGAAGCAAAAAAACAAGAGATTTTACAATTACTACAAGAATTGACCTTTGTGCATAAGGAAGTGCGCATTTGCCCCAATAAGGGATGGGATATGGCAGCCTTCTTTGTGGGGCTTGGAGACATACTGACAAAATACGAATATATTCTCAAGTTACACGTAAAAAAATCCACGCATATGGATGTGCGCGGCTCTGCTGCTTGGCGTTATGTGTTATACAACTCTCTTTTAGGTACTCAGCAAAGAGTTGAAGAAATACTACAATATTTTTTACACAACCCTCAAGTTGGCATTATAGCACCGCCTAATTATCCACCGTGGGCTTTGCCCATTCAAGGCCCTAATCATAAGCTTTTAAATGAAGTGTTAGAAAAAAAAGGCTTAGAAATACCAGAAGATGCCGCCATTGATTTTCCCATAGGGGGAATGTTTTGGATGCGCAGTGCAGCTCTTAAGCCTTGGCTTGATCTGAACCTTAGTTTTGATGATTTTGAAACTCCAGACACAGGCGTGCGCGACGGAACATTAGCCCACGTACTAGAACGACTTATCTATTTTGGTTGTGGAATGGAAAATCTCACTTGGGGCAAGGTAGACGTGGTTGGCACCATGGATGAATTTTTAGAAGAAATAGAAACAACCTATGCTACTTTTAAAGAAGAAAAAGCCGCAGAGTTATCAGAAAAAAATATTGCTACAAAATAATACATGTAACAATCAATACTGAAAAACTATACAGACTATTGTAACAACAGGCACTCACACCTTAAGAGGTCACAGAAAAATTGCCGAAAAAGCGTATTGTTTACGTTTTTTCGGCAATTTTTACTATGTAATCACAAAATATTGAGCCTTTTACGTCTTATTGTTATAAAGCAAAAGCCTCTGCGTAATGAATTGCGTAAGGTTGTATGGAGTACTAACGTTAGTCAATGTGGCTAAAAATCACGAAAAGGCAACGCTCTACTTTCCTATAAGCATAATGTATATTGCTATTACAGCTTGTATGCTTTAAGATTTTCTTGAATTTCATCACTTTTAAATGGATTCATAATCCTAGAATTTTTCAATACATTTCGATAATATGTATAACTTTCACCGCTCTGTAAAAGCGCAATGCCTCCAAGTAATACTGAGGGAATAAAATGATATACACGTACAAAAATAGCCAACAAAGCAGCATTTTCCAAACTTACATCCATTAGTTGCAATACGCCAACAACTGTTGCTTCCATAATTCCAATACCACCCGGCACCAACATAAGGGCACTACTAAAATAAATACTCACGAGTAGTACACCCATCTCTAGCCAGCTTAGGTCAAGACCTATAAGACCGTGACTGATTAAGACTATATGTAAATAATTTAAAAGCCAAATACCAAGAGTGCATACAACAAGCTTGGCTAGAACAGGTATGGATGTAATGTGGGCAAAAGCATCTTCTAATTTATGTACGGTATGGCATACAAAAGTTTTTTTTAAAATGGGAAATATGTTTTGTAATTGTTCTCTATGATTAAGCAATGCATAGCAACACAACCATGCCATAATAATAGCTAAGGTAAGAAATACTACTATACCCCATTGTAAAAAATCCATGGCGAAACAAAGAAGTAAAAGAAATAAGCAAGATAGATCTAGTAATCGCTCCATAAAGCAACCACTTATTACTGTTGTATACGAATACGAGCTACACCCCTTTAACCAAAAAATTTTAACTAATTCGCCCATACGTGCCGGAATAAGCGCATTCACGCCCGTACATAAAGAAGCTGCGCAAAATCCTTTACGCATGTTAATCTCTTGAGGAAAAATATGAGTAAGACGAAACCCTACCAATATCCATGGCATAAAACGTTGCACAAAAACAAAGCAAAGCATAGCAATACTGACAGAATTACAGGTATCCCATACAGCATCCCAATGTACATGTTTCCAAAGCCATGCACTGCACAACATTACCACAAATAATTGAAAAGCTAAGATAAACTTACGCATTTTATACCAATACAAAGACAATGTGAGTTCCAATATTATTATTATTATTATTATTATTATTATTATTATTATGCATTAAGCAAAAGTACAAAATAGCAATTTTGTCGTATTAAAGAGGGATACCTTTCGCTTATAAAAGGTATCCCTCTAATAAATGGTAAATCTTTTGTATATAAAAAGTTACACTATTACCAAGATATTTTCCTATACTCTTCAAGGGCTTTTTTGTGTTCATCAAAGTTTGCAAAACCAGCTTGATGCAAGGCATCATTTACCGTGGTATTCCAATCCCAAGAAGCATAAATAACTGGTTTATGGAACGTATCACGGAAGGAGCCAAGTTCTGTTCTATAAAAATTTTCTTTAGGCGTATCTAAATGTTCACGTAATTGTTCATGTCTACGTTGTAATTCGCCTTCGTACCATTCTTGAACATCTTCAGCCTTGGTATATTTTTTCAAAATATGCCCATACCCTTCTTTTTCCATTAATCTCTGAAGATTTTTGTGATGTTGATTTGCAAGCCATACACCAAGGGTTTCTGTAGGGGTATTTTCAGCTTCAATGGCTGCTATATCTTGTACTGTTTGATAATATGTATCAGGAACAACCGAAGCAGAAGCAATACCAGCAATAGCCACAAGGCCACGTAAAATTAAGCTATTTGATACGCCTTGGCCGCAAAAACCAACTTTTTTACAATATTTTTGCCCAGTGAAAATGGTCACTAAAATGGCCCAAATAACAGCCGGATCTTCTTCATCATAAATATGTCCAAGGCTGGCATTATCACGGTCAGTGGCAAGTACCATTTGGGTCATATCGTTAGAACCAATGGAAAAACCATCAAATTCTTCAATAAATTGTTTAGCCAATATGGCATTAGATGGAATTTCTGACATTAAAATAATTTTTAAACCATCTTGACCAGGGCGCAACTTATGCACCTGATCTAGATAACGACGCATGGAGCGAGCTTCTTCAAGGGTGCGTACAAAGGGCAGCATCATTTGTAGATTTGTTCCACCATATACACCGCGAGCAAGCTTGAATGATTCAATTTCCCAGTCATGAATATTACGTGAAACACCGCGATAACCAAGCATGGGGTTATCTTCCACTTGCTCAAAAAGGTTGCCGCCAAGCAAGTTGCGATATTCATTGCTCTTAAAATCTGTAGTACGATATACAATGGTTTTGCCATAAAAAGCCATGGCAAAGAGTGCAAGGTTTTGCGCAAGAGTTTGTATATAATGTTCCTTACCAGTACGGAAACCACGTTGTTTAATAAGCGTTCGAATTTTATCAATAAGCTGGCGTACTTCATCCATTTCTTTTTTAAGGCCGGTGCGTAAACCAACTTCTTCACGCAAGCGAATAATATTTTCAAGCACACTTTCAACTAAGGGAATATTTTTAATACGCTCTACTTGGTCAGCCACCATGGCTTCATACTCAGCACGTCGCTTAATATCTTCATTATCAGTAGAAGACAATAAGGCAATGGCATCATCATATCCCATAATTATACGAACATGTTCGTGTAGATCTGGGCTACTTTTTAAAATATCAAGACGGCGTGTAGCATTTTCTAAATATTCATCAAGTGTAAGCTCAACTTCACGCATTTTGCGGTGTACGAGCAAAATTTCATCGGCACTAGCATTGGCAGAGGTTTCGTTTAAGCGCGCAAGTTCTGAACCAAGGCCTGTAATTTCACCCACATAACTGCGAATTTGCAAATCAGAAACGATTAATCCTGCAGCCATTTGCTCACGCATAACCTTGGTTAAACGTGATTCTAGTTCACGCACCTTCTTTTGCACTACCCCTTCTAAGATACCATTATCATAAGCTTCAAGGGCTGCAGGGTGAATGCTGATATTGCCAAGCATAAATTCAGCACGCAAAAGCCCCACTTCAAATTCTGGTAAGTCACGTAAACGAGATAAAAATAGCGATTGACCAACGTCAGCAAGCACAAGTCCAACCTTGGTCTTAGTACGTGGTAATTTAGATAAATCCATCTCGCCGCCCACTTCACGTAGGGGTAAAAGACCTCTGTATACCTTACCTCTTGTGCCATCTACAGTAACTTCTGCTCCATCAAGAGCGCGCAGTACATCAAGGCGTTGAATTCCAATAATAGCCGCAATACCAAGCTCACGAGAAGTAATAGCTGCATGGCTTGTATCTCCACCAACATCAGCTAAAATGGCCGATGCCACACGCATACCAGGAACCATATCAGGGTCTGTACGTTCGGCAGCAAGCACATCACCCTTGGCAATTTTATTTAATTCTAAAGCAGAGCGTAAGTATTTAACAGTACCTTGCCCTGCCCCGCGCGAAGCACCATTACCTTCCACAAGCACTTCTGCAAGAGCTGCGGCTTTAGGATCAACTTCTTGGCGACGCATAAAAATTGTATTCGGATGTTCTTCAAGTTCTTCATTCCAACGAGTTTCGGGGCGCGCTTGTACAAACCATAAGCGATCTTTAGCATCAATACAAAACTCTGTATCCATAATCATGCCATCATATGCAGCACTTACAGCACGAACACCCTTGGCAACACGCTCAGCTTGATTTAAAGATAAAGCCCAGCGTAAAGCTTCAAGCTCCGGAACTTCAACTTCCTTGGTGCCGCCTTTTTCGTCATAGACAATTTTCATATCTTTGCAGCCCATTTGGCGAATTACCACCTCAGAGCCATTGTCACGTTGAAAAACATAGAGTTTATCAGGGGTAACCTTACCACCAACAACAGCCTCACCAAGACCATAACTAGCATCAATACTTACAAGATCTTTGCGTATAGTACCACGACAGCCCGTTGCGGTATCAGCAGAAAAAGCCGTTCCTGAAATAACAGGATTAATCATTTGCATCATACATACAGAAAGAGATGTATTTTCAATGGCCCATTCTTTCTTTGCTATTTCAGCAATACTTTGGTCGCCAAGGTCTTCAGCCTTAGCTAAAGCATCCAAAATGGCTTCACGACGATATGTCATTGAACGCAGATTATATGCAGAAGAACAATCCCAATGATATGCCTTGGCCACATTATTTTCGCCAACCATATTCAAGTATGTATCTTGCAAACCAGCAAAGGCTTTTTTGCGTGAGTCTTCACCTGCAGCCGAAGAACGAACTGCTACAGGCACTATTTCACCTTCATTTTCTTGACAAATTTCTAAATACGCTTTGCATACGGCATCACGTACCTTAGCAGGCATTTCTACTGCTAAAATAGCAGCTTGTACAAGAACAGAACGTTTGCGTAATTGATCAATTCCTTCAGCTGAAGTGGCAAAACCATCAACAACATTATTAATAAATGTACGTAAAGGAATGCGTACATCTTCAAGACCTTCACTGGCTTTTTTGGCACTTTGCCCCAAATTACGAACAAATTTTTGTAAAAACTCAGGGTCTTGATTAATCTCTGAATCGTTCCAATCAATACGTTTATATTCTTTATCTACAACAGCACGAATAACAGAAGCAATAACACTAGTTTCATCTAAAAGCATATGAAAGGCGTTGGACGAAATAGCACGAAAGTGCGGGGCCTGAATCCCTTCAATTTCAGAAATCAAAGCAGTATTATAGTTTTTTCCACCAACGAGTAGTTCAGCACTCTCACCCATGGCTACAATATCTGCACCATTAAGTATGAGTTTGTTTTCTGGCTTTTCGTTGTTAGCAGTTGCAGACTTTTTTGTAGGCTGCTTTTTTTCCATTCCGTCCTCCATAAAGGTCATAGTACATTATGAATGCTTTTGTTGAAAGAATAACACGTATAACTAGCTTTATTATGAAGTATATAAAAAAAATATACATAAATATAAAGCCTACATGAAATATCAAATATTGTGCAACTTGTCGAGCTATTCATGCGATAATGCCTTGCTTTTTATGTTATTCACACGGCCTATCACGGTATGCGATTTTCTATACAAGAGCTTAATATATTTAAACATATTATATTTTAGCTACAAAAATAAAAGCTAAAAAGTACATGTAATATGGTCATAAAATTATTTTTTTAAGGCTTTGTATATTTATTCACTAACTGGTTGAATCACAAAATCACGTTTATACATATTGTTCAGAAAGGTATGTTGGCACAAAATATCCCTTTGGTTCCGTCAAAAGTACGTTCTGGCTCATTTTGCGGCACACAAAATTTTTGTCAGTCAGCACGTGAAAAACAGGTGCAATAGTGTCAAAAAGTTTCCAAAAAGTCGCATTACATGCTTTGTTTTTGACAATTTTTCTGTGACTTCTTAAGGTGTGAATGCTTGTAGTTACAATAGCCTATATAGCTTTTCAGCACCGAATAATTATGTATTTTTCAATGCCACTTAACCAAAAAGCCTTTTTAAGTTGTAAGCTTAAAAAGGCTTTGTAGTTTACTATAACTTATCCCCGCAATATGGGCAGTATTCAATATTATCCATGGGTATGGGGTGTGCGCATGCATTATTATTGCATACCCTTGGCACAGGACCAAGTTCCACGATGAGTTCACCTTCAGTTACTGAAGTCATTTGCTTACTTTCTTTATAATTTGCTGTTTTCAATACTCTTGTAACTATGCCGTCACAAGGGGCAAGAACAGCTTTTTCTTGCTTCATAATGGACACATTGAAAAGTTCTTCGCCTTTTTTTACAAGGTCGCCTGGGTGTACATACATTACCCAAAGGTCTCCATTACTTGGTGCAGCCACATGATAGGGATTATTAGGATCTACCTTAGCTACCCCCTTCACATTGCTTCCTGTAGGCTCGGCAACTTGCACATCACACACCATAATTTCAGAATCAAGCACATAGCGGCACACAGAAAGACCTGCTGCATTTGGCTTTGAAAAACTTAAAATAACAAGGTGATGTGGCTTTCCTTTACTATCTTTAAAATACAAATCCTGTCCAATTTTTAACCCTTCAAACCATACATTTAAGGGTAAGTTATTAGGATCACCATTTTCAATTTTAAATTGTACTGTTTTAATGGCATCACCAGGATGATTTAAATACATAACAAATTCTTCATCGGTAGGTTTACGACGAATAATATCAATAAAGGCTTGTTCTTCGGCTACAAAGTCGATGGCATCTAATATTTCAAGTGGTGAGACATCAACCCTTTCTTGAATGGCATTTTTCCATGTATTACCAAAGGCACTTTCATATACCCAATCCGGTGGAAAACCTAACGGTAATCTACCAAACTTACCCAAAAGTAAATTTCTAAAAGCATCGTTACAATCTTGATAAATACTCAAACGAGCTTGCTTCATCTCAGGCGTAAGTTGGTCTTCAGAGTGTTCTGTAATTTCCTTAAGCACTCGTAATAGATAACGAACTTCTTCATCGCCGCCACGTTTCCAAGCACCCGTCACAGCCAAAAATGCTGTATTCCATGTAATTTGTGAACCTGGCGTTACGTCATGATAGCGCACAACCTTACGTGTTCCTGCAAGAAATTTAAGCATATAGGGCAAAAGGTGAATATACCCTTGCTTTACAGCTCCTTCTTGTGAAGAAGACGTTGCACCGCCCGGCATGGCATGCTCTACAACGTCATAGTCAATACCCTGAAAATATGGCGAACAATAGCGGTCATAATAAGGCATAATTTGTTTGCATACAAAGTTTGCATCACGAATGGCAGATTTATTTAACTGTGTTTGTAAACCAAGTTCATCTTCAATATAGGCCGCAGTTGCCAAAACATCCCCTTGGCCATACGAACGTACAGCTGATCCTAAACCTACATCTAAAATATGTGCACCAGCCTTAGCCGCAGCACCGCATGCAGGCACAAAAAGACCATCGGTATAGTGACGATGATAATGCAATACAAGTTCAGGCCAACGTTTACGCAAAGCTGTCACAAGTGCGGTCATAAAGCGTGGTGGGCATACCCCAGCCATGTCTTTTAATCCCAAAATAATATTTTGTGATGCTTGCTCTAAACTACCGCCCATAACGCTTGCTACCATACGCAACATGGATTCTGTAACACCCATATAGTGATTCACATCAAAGCCATCGGCAAAAGATAAGGAAATGGCCGGCTGGAAAACTACTTCGTTACGCGACATCACAACTTCTGCCAAAGGACGCATATTTTCCACATGGTTTAAGAAATCAAAGCAACGAATAATTTGATAGTGGTCACATATGGTTTCGCCAGTTAAACGCATAAGATTTTTAGGTTGCGGCGAATATCCAAGCACATTTGTAGAGCGAACCAATATTTGTTTTAATGTTTTTGGTGCAAATAGATTCCATTCCTTTGCCTCAGTAAAAGGATACGTCATATTGGCAAGCATGGCCACGTGAAAGTGTGCACCGCCGCCATTTTCAATGGAAAAATAATTTGCATTATCAAGGTATGGGCCAATAAGCGCATCTTCTGCCAAGCGAAAGCGATTACCGCTATTGGATTGTGTAAAGTCACGTGGTGTTGTATCTGTGAAATGCACATGATTTGAATCACGCACATATTCTAAAAGTGCACGTCTATCACCACGAGGATACGGTGATGGAGCTCTTCTCACAGCGCTGACAATGGTAGGAAGTACCGGATCAAATTCAGGCATACGAGGTGTATCAATACTACGATATTCGCCAAGTTTTACGTGGGGATTATATCCTTTACCTGAAATTTCAGCCACAAGACGTGCCAAACGTTCTCCTTCAGGTGCCATATCAGTATAGCACATAAGCTCAGGAGTTTGCGCAATAAAATTCGTATCAAAATTCACATCGCGGAAAAGCGGATGCTTAAGTATTTGACGGAAAAATGGAATGGTGGTTTTAATGCCCCCAATGATATATTCCCCAAGGGCACGTTCCATAACACTAATGGTTTTATCCCAATCTCTGGCATAAGATATTAATAAGGAACCTGCTGAATCATAGTTGGGGGGAAATTCATATCCGGCAGTCATATTTGAATCAAGACGAACACCGGGACCACCAGGAGAAACATAGCGTGTTACAAGGCCAGAGTTTGGTGAAAATTGCGCTTGTGGATCTTCACAATTAATACGCACCTGCATGGCAAAGTGCATGGGTTGTGTATCTTTTTCATTTAAGCGTAGCTGAGCACCAAAAGCTATGGCAATTTGTTCTTCAACAAGGTCAACACCATAACGGCACTCTGTAATTCCATGCTCCACCTGTAAACGCGTATTTACTTCAATAAGATAGGCTTCGCCATCTGGAGTTACCAAAAACTCAACAGTAGCTAATGAGTTAAAACCTACTTCACTGACAAGTTTTTCAGAATAATTTTTAAGCTTTGCTCTTAACTCTGGGGTAAGCCCTGCCCAAGGTGAAGGCGTAATTTCAATAAGTTTTTGATGATTACGTTGCACAGTACAATCACGCTCATCAAAAGCAAACACATTGCCATGCTTATCAGCAATAACTTGAATTTCAATATGTCGTACACGACTTAAATATTTTTCAACAAAAAGGCGTGGGTTCCCAAAGGATGCTTGCGCCATGGTGGAGGCTTTAAAAAAGGCATCTTCAAGTTCTTCTTCATTAAAGATGGCAAAAATACCACGGCCACCGCCGCCACCTTCAGCCTTAAGCATGATGGGTAAGCCAATTTCTTTAATAAGCTTACGTGCTGTAGGAATATCTACAGCCCCTTCAGAACCTGGTACAACTGGAATATTGAGTTTTTTTGCAATATTACGAGCTTCAACCTTATTGCCAAGCATATTCATGGCATCAGCTGTTGCGCCAATAAACACAATGCCAGCCTCAGCACACTTACGCGGAAATTGCGAATCTTCTGAAGCAAAACCCCAGCCAGGATGTATGCCTACAATGCCACGTTGTTTAGCAAGAGAAATAATACGATCAATATCTAAATATGCGCGTGGGTCACTACCGAGTAATAAAAGTTCTTGAGCTGTAGCAGCAGCCGGCGCTGTTTTATCTACATCAGTGGCAGTCATTACCGCAATGGCATCAAAACGTTCACGGATGGAACGACAAATGCGTCGCCCTGGTATGCCACGGTTAGCCACAAGTATGGGCTTTCCTCTTAATAAATTTTGCACATCGGCAAATGAACGCACTTCCATATCACTCATGAAAAGATCCTTTTCTCAAAAAAAGCTACCAAATTAACATAAATGTAGCGATAAAACATACGAACTTACAATGTACCGCACCGTAAGCTACCGTTCATAAAGTATTGTACTTTTTTATCCACCAAAAGCCCCAATTCGCCAAGCTCGTTTAAGCCTTGCAAAACACCACACACATAATGATCATCATCATGCAATTGCACTACGGTATTTTTCCATAACAATACAGCTTCTGCCTCTTCTTTCCATGACATGTCACCGTGAGAAAAATCCGTTGTCGAGCAGTTCTTGTAGCAGAGATACATATGTTTTACAAGCTGTAACCACAAGCACTCCGCAAGAGGTTGTGCATAAAAAAAGCTATGGTTTTCATTACGACATATATTGTGCAAAATTTGAGAAGGTATGCTGATATTTCCTGCAGGAATGGCGAAATCTTTACGTAATATATCAGGATCTGGCGCATGCATAAGGTTAATGCCAATTCCTGCCATAAGCACTCCATTACGTTCTTCAAGTAAAATACCACCCACTTTTTGTGCCTTACCTGCTGTAGAGGCTACAATGACAAGATCATTGGGCCACTTTAACTGCAAATATATGCCAAGGCGCGCAAAGGCTTTAAGTAAAAGCACCGAAAAGGCTATGGATGCAGCACTTGTTAAAAATGTTCCAGCATAGGGTAAACGAAGAGCTGCATAAATATTTCCTGCAGGAGAATGCCACTGTCTTCGTGTTTGGCCACGACCTTGATTTTGACTTTGCGCAAGCACAGAACCCCATATGGGTAGCGTAGTATGCGCAACCATATCCCACGCCACATCAAGAGTTGAGTCAACATTATCAAAAAGAGAAATTGCGGCCGGCAATTCATGACTTTGCCATTGCCCTAAAAAATGTTCCATATGTGCTATCATATTTACTGATGCGTCAGTACGGCTTTTTTTTTCTACAGTAATATGCAATACTCTCTCCATGAACTTTTATATGGTTGGCGGTGCTGTTCGCGATATACTTCTTGGCAAAGAACCCAAGGATGCAGATATAGCCTTTAATGGCAATATTCATGACTTTCTTGCGCTCTTTCCTCATGCGCAAGTGGTAGGTCGCTCAGTTAAGGTCATCATCTTAGATGGGCGTGAATATATGCCCTTACAAGGGGATGATATTATTCATGACCTTCATACGCGCGATATAACAATTAACGCTGTAGCCATGCCTATTCATAGGCACGTACCTACCAAAAACATATCTAAAGACCAATGCTTACAAAAATTATATGCGCATCCGCAAGCACTTTTTGATCTACAACACGGTTTCTTACGCCCAGCCTCACCAGAAGCGTTTAGTAATGATCCTTTACGTATATACCGTTTAGCACGTTTCGCAGCACAATTTCCTCAATTTTCTCTTACAGAAGAAGCCATACATGCCGGATTAAATGTTACAACAAAAAATCTACATACCTGCATTCCATCTGAACGCGTGGGGCGAGAATTATGTAAAGGGCTTATATGTGCAAAACCCAGTAACTTTTTTATAACAATACACACTATACGAGCTCTACATCCATGGTTTATGGAATTAGACACAATGGACTCAGAATACTTTTATGCAATTGATAAGATTAATTTTTTTTTAAAAGACAATACTATTGTATACGATGATACGCTTTTATTAAATATGGCTTTTATGATGCTTTGCAGAAACCTTACCAAACAGCAAGTAATAAGCCTGTGTCAGCGATTGGCTTTAAGCACAACGTTGCAAAAATCCGGACTACTCATGGCACAAAATTATAGTCAATCTACAATGTTTGAAGAGCTTTCTATGATGGATAAATGCGCTCATCTTATGAAAATATATGCAAGTTGCCTCAGTGTGCCCTATTGGTTATGTATGGATATTATACACAATAGCAAGGTAAGTAGTGTGCGTCTTGCCGCAGAACAACATCTTGTAAAAGTGCATTTGCCCATTGCCCATAGAAATCAAGGTGCTGCATCAGGTCAATATTTAATGCAATTACGATGCCTTGCCCTAGAAACATTTTATGAACAACACATCCATTAGTCGATGCTGAAAAACGCATTTCCACGCGTGTTTCAGCATCGACTAACTAGAGCAAAAAAAGAATCTGACAACGTAGATTGCAGTTTTTCAACAGCCTGCCAAAAAATCTTGCGCTCGTTGCTCAAGGGTAGCACACAGTGCAGACATTTCTGGTCCGTGATCATACCCAAGAATATGCCCAACACCATGCGCCAACAAGCGTAAAAAATGTTCCATACCATCTTGTCCATACAGCAAGCATTCTCTCAGCCAAGTATCAACAGAAAGTATTAATATATTAGGTAATTCATCAACTTTTTTCACAAATATAATTTGGTTATTATCACAAGCAGGAAAGGATAAAATATTCGTTGGCCCCGTACATAACATATGCTCAGCTTGCATATGCATCATATGTGCATCATGCACAACATAGAGTATGCATTGCCCATTTTGCCCATGAGCCACAAAGGGCGCAAGCATATGTGCTAGCACCCTTTGTAATATTCTTCTTGGTATTGGGCATAAAAAACCCGTTGCATTATGCACAACAACCTGTAACATACTGTTTTATCAACTATTGCATGCGTCTTCTAGGAGAGTCATGAGCGGTAAATCCTAGTGAATCTTTTTGCGTTGTATTCACGTCTTCAAGAATAATATCTTCATCAATAACTGATACAACCTTTTCAACATCTGCAGTATTCACAACCGTATCTTTAACAGCTTCTTTCATTTTGGGCTCTTCCTTAGGTGTACCTGATGGATACACCACCCTTTGGTGAAAAATGCCCGTTAAAATACGTTCAAATTGCGTTCCAATTTTATGCAAATCTTTAAAGGTAAGTTCAGATTCATCAAGTTGCCCTTCAGAAAAAATACCCTTCATAATACCATCAATGTGGCTTTTTATACGAGCTGGAGTAGGATCACTTAAAGTACGACATGAAGCTTCTACAGAGTCTGCGAGCATTAAAATTGCCGATTCTCGTGTTTGGGGGCGTGGTCCTGTATAACTAAAATCAGATTCGCGTGGATTTTCACCCAAATCAAGAGCCTTTTGATAAAAGAAACGGATAACACGGGTACCATGGTGTTGACGTATAATATCACTGATTTCTTGACCAAGCTTATGTTGCTGCGCAAACTCAGTACCTTTTTTAACATGTGATGTTAAAATAAGCGCACTCATGGATGGTGATAGTTTATCATGTTTATTGCGTCCACCAAATTGGTTTTCAATAAAATATTCAGGGTGCATAAGCTTACCAACATCGTGATATAATGCCCCTACCTTACAGAGTAAACTGTTAGCGCCAATGGCCTTTGCCCCAGCCTCCACCATATTTGCTACAATTAATGAATGGTGATAGGTGCCGGGCATTTTTACCATCATATCTTGAAGTAATGGTTGTTCAAGACTCATTAACTCCATAAGTCTAAAGCGAGTTGTATACCCAAAAAAGAGTTCAAGAACAGGGCTAAAGGCAAAAAACATAAGTAAGGATACAACGCTATTTAATACCACAAAAAGAAGTTGTAGTGGGTATTGCGATATGGGTGTTTGACCAATACATGCTGCTGCAAACCAAAAAAGAGCTTGCCCTGCTGTTAAAGGAAGAATACTCCATACCACATCTTGACGACTTTGCGCCTTGGTAACAAGTAAGGTACTGAGCATACCGCCCAAAAAATAAAAGAAAAAGAGCTGTAAATCTCCCTTAAACATAACCGTGGCAAAAATTGCCAAAAGGAGCCCCATGGTACAATAACGCCTTGCAGCAAAAACCATAGCAACAAGCCCCACAACACCCGCCACAGGAAAGGCATATGCTAAAGCAACAAGGGTTGTTTGCTCTCCTGAATCCATGGCAAGGAAAGAAATTATCTTAGCAATCAATGTTGAAGAAACAAGAAGGAGCGACATAAATACATAATCTTTACAACGCAATGGAGAACTTGGATTGCCACTTGGAGCTACAAGCAAACCAAGAGAAATAATACCACTTAAAAGTAAAAAACCTAAAGAATAGCGCCACTGTAACCATGAATTTGCCTCTGAATACATGGCCTGTAATTTAGCTTGTTGATCTCTTGTGACAAGCTCACCTTTACGCACAATCATTTCACCGCGCTGTAAAGTATAATACACCGGTTCAACCATAGATGTTACGGCTGAAGCCCTTTCATCGGTAGCTTCTTTGTTAAAGGTTAATGATGGTGGTAAGTAGGCAGAAAGTAACACAAGAATCGCTCTTTGCTCTACAGGAGAAAGAAGTTTTTCTTGGCGCAAAGCTGCACCTAATTGCACAATTGTAGATTGAAGATCTGGTAAGGTGTTAATATCTGTACGTAAAATCTCGTCATTAGTTTCTATAATACGTATAATCGCCCCTGGCTCACCCACACGCCCCATACGAATATCACTTACAATACCCGCATATAATATTTCGCGAATCATGGGCATAAGTTCATTTATTATATACCTTTGTACACGAGGGCGCGCAAGCTGCACAATAACATCTTCTGCCACTTGTGGTGTGAGGTTTTCATCTAAACCAGCAAGACCAGAAAAAGAACCATCATCGCTAATGCCATTAATTTCTTTAAGGATATCTAATATTCTTGTATTAAAATCCACATAACTTGCATAACTTAAGTCAAAAACAAAGGGCTGCGCCAATTGCAATTGTTCACGGCGAAAATTTGTTGCAAAAACATCTTCTACCAATAAACTGCGCTCTGCCACAATATCTGAAGTTGCCACATTACCGGCAACATACAGATGGGGTTTATTATAAAAATTCATACCGGCAAGCACAGAGAGCACAAATAATGACGTAAAGAATATAAAGAGTCCTTGCCCGCAATGATGCCATGTATAGAGCATTTTAACGGTATGCAATAGTGAGTTTTTCTTATTTGGTATTTTGTGTATCATAGGCTGCTACAATGGCGCTGACAAGAGGATGTCTAACCACATCTTTTTCGGTAAAATGATGAAACCCAATATTTTTAATTGAGCGTAAAATACGTATGGCCTGCACAAGGCCAGAACGCGCTTCTTCACCCTTATCTCCCCACTGTGGAGGAAGGTCTATTTGTGTTATATCGCCTGTAATGACAGCTCGTGAGCCAAAACCAAGGCGCGTTAAAAACATTTTCATTTGTTCTGGGGTTGTATTTTGTGCTTCATCAAGAATGATAAAGGCATCATTTAACGTTCGTCCACGCATAAATGCCAGTGGTGCAACTTCAATAATACCGGTTTCAAGCATAGAAGCAACCTTTGCTTGGGGTATCATATCATATAAAGCATCATACAGTGGACGTAGATATGGATTAACTTTATCAGCTAAGTCTCCTGGCAAAAAGCCAAGTCTTTCTCCAGCTTCAACTGCAGGCCTTGTAAGAACAATCTTCTTAACCCTGTGCTGTTGTAACATAGAAACAGCCATAGCCACAGCAAGATAGGTTTTACCAGTACCAGCCGGCCCAAGAGAAAACACCATTTCTTTTTTTGTTAATAATTCGTGATAATTTTTTTGCGCAAGGTTTTTGGCAAACACAGTTTTACGTGGTGCTGCCACAAAAATTGTATCTTTGTAAATATGGCGCAAAGAAAGATGGGGCTTTGTTTCTAGCATAGCATACGCTTGTGTGATATCGTGCTTTGTTAATGTGCTACCTTCTTGTACATATTCATATAATTGCACAAAAAGATTGCAAAGACGATGCAAAGTCTCTTGATTTGACGTACCAATGGTTACGTTGGTTCCTTTTGAAAAAATGGTTGCTCCGCTTATTTTTGCAAGAGCATCAAGATGCATATTTTGTGGGCCAAACAACATATTTGCAAAAACAGCATCGTCAAAAGAGACCGTTTCATAATGCACAGTAGTTTCTGACATACCTTATCACTTAGCGTATTTTCCATGAACTGTCTATTTTTTTTATCCCACTACTATGAGAGTGCTGCATAATTATTTTCCAATTTTATTTTTGTGCTTTTGCAATAAATTTACTTAAGTTTGAAAATTTACTTGTGCAGGACAAAAGGCACAAAAATCAATCGCTTAACTACGCAAGTGAATTGCGCTTACTCTTGATTTTTGGTCGCAATGGCTAGCGCCAATGCTCCAAAAAACTCCGCACAATGAATTGTGCAGGAGTCTTACTATATGCATTTTGCTTATGGACAATTTTTTCCGCATAGGCTTAAAAATGCAAAATAAATCTTTTATAACAATATATTACATACTTTGGCCTTTTTTTTGCAATCTCATAGGTATAAAAAATTAATACGGTATTTTTTACCTGCGAGGTTATTATGGCTGTTTCTTCCATTTCCACAAGCAATTACTCTGCATATATGTATCAATGGAAAAGTCAAGAATTACAAGGTGCTTCAGCTAATCCACAAAGTACGACTGCCACTGATACCCTATCATATAATGGTACAAGCACTGTTTCTTCATTAGCAGAACTTGCTAAATACGCCATGGAAGCTATGGGTGTGAGTGCTAATGATCGTGTTACGTTTAGCCAAATAGATAAATATAAAGAACAGCTTGAAAGTGAATTTAGCAATAGCCTTAATGCAAGTATTGCCGCTACAAATATTGATCCTGATGCCACTTTTACCATCTCGCTCAATAGTGAAGGCAAAATCACCGTTGGCGGAACACATTCTGATACTGTCGACATTCAAAGCTATTTTGATGCTAATCCAAATATTGGCACACAATTATTACAAGATATTAAAGACAAAGGTATTGATACCTCTGGTAACATACAATTTACTGTGCAAAGTAACGGCGCTACAGTAGTGCCTAATATTGTAAGTAGCATAGATACTGCAGAACTGAAAAACACCTTAGAAGAGTCGTTACAATCTAATGAACTTGCAAGTGAATTTGAAAAAGCATTACAAGAAGAAGGCATTGACCTTAACTCTCCCATGAAATTTTACCTTGAAGGTGATACTATAAAATTATCTGAGGGCATTGAAGTTAACGAAGAGCTAGAAAAATTCTTAGAACAACAAACTGAGCTTACCGAAAAAATTAAAGCATTACTTGAAGAGCAAGGCATAAGTAGTAATACTTCCGTAACATTCACCTTAGATACAACACAAACAAACTCTTTAAGTGTAGACGTTAAAGCAAGTGCAAATAACCTTTCAGAAGAAGATATGAGCGCCCTACAAGGCCTATTAAATGAAAATGAAACAGGGCAAAGTATAAAGAATGGCCTTGCAGCGCAAAGTATTGACCCTAATATCGAATTTAGCCTCTCCATTGCCGATGGTGCTATAGTCATAAATAGCTCCCACCCAGATGCTGAAAAATTGCAAAAGCTTATTAATGCGGATGCAGAACTAAGTAAACAGTACATGCAGGTAGATGCCTTAGCTGGTTTAGATTCTGCGAGAAAATCCTTACAAATAGACGTAACAAGCATGCGTAAACGTATTGAAATGGAAAATCTTACCGCATGGTGGGGACAAAGCAATCAAAGTTCTGTGGGTGTATTTAGCGGCGGTGCTTTAAGCACTTTTAGCGGTGTAAATAGCGTAGTATAAAAAATGTTGCGTAGCATAAAATACACAGAACGTGCTTTTTGCTTTATAGAAAAGAGTATGTAAAACAAGCCCATGCCTTTAGAAAATATGTGAAAATATATTTTTCTTATTTAATAAATAATATTAAAATCCAATAGCATAATGCCGTGCTCATAGAACAGCTAGGTTTTGTGCATTATTGCTTATTGTTGAAATGGGTATTGATACACTTGACTTTATTTGCCAAAAATTTATAATTGACCTATCGCCTTTACTACGCTTTGTATAAACAATATTACAAATAATATTGCGTAATTATCATATACGTTCTTAAACCTCTTTTAGGTGGTATTATGCAGGTTGATTTTTGGGGTGTTCGGGGTTCCATTGCCGGAAGCAACGAACAATCATCGTACTATGGTCATCATACATCATGTTATAGTGTTACGTCTGCCTCTGCACCCTATGTAATCTTTGATGCAGGATCTGGAATACGCACACTTGGACACACCCTCCTAAAAAGTTCTTCTATTAAAAAATGTTATATATTTCTTAGTCATAATCATTGGGATCATATCTCAGGCCTGCCGTTTTTTGTGCCATTATACAAAGCTGACTGGGAAGTATACATTTATGCACCTGAGCGCATAGGCGGCCTTGATGCACTGACGTTCATAAAAAATTTATTTTCTACAAATTTTTTTCCTGTGGCGTGGGACGACTTACCAAGCAAGCGGCATGTTTTTTCACTTAAAGACAAACAAAAAATCACCATTACTGACACAGTTACCGTAAGGGCCTATGCTTCAAATCATGGCGGAGCAGAGTTTGATGGTCTTTATGCTGCTGCATACCGAATAGAAGATGGAAAACACAGTGTTTTTTATAGTGGTGACCATGAAATTGGTACTGATATAGAAAGTGTTAACTTTACAGAGTCATTTTATGAAGGGCTTAAGGGCACGGATATGGCTATTTTGGATTCACAATATAGCCTTGAAGATTATAAAAAGCATGTTGATTGGGGGCATTCATCCATTGAGCAATGGCCTGCGATTATAGACAAACTTAATGTTAAGCTTTTTATTCCAACACATCACGACCCTAATTATTCTGATGAATATATTGATGAATTGTGCCATAAAATTATTATAGAAAATCCCACAATAACGTCACGTTTACGCATGGCGCATGAAGGGCTTTCTCTTGTATGTGGAGAAAGTTATGATACTACCATGCCATTTCCGGACGACCCTAATTTAGCGGTATATGGGCGTTGTGAGTTTGCTGCAAAGCTTTTTGATATACCAGACATGAGCTCTGTACTTGATACTCTTTTGCATAAGGCGCGTGAAATGACCAATGCTGATGCAGGCACTATCTATCTTATTGAAGATGGCCAGCTTGTTTTTTCATATTCACATAATGACACTTTGTTCACGCGCTCCCAATCAGCAAGGCACCAATATTTAAATGCTAGATTACCCATAACCCCCAATTCTATTGCCGGTTATGTGGCCTACAAGAGAAATTTTCTTAATATTGCCAACGTGCGTAATTTAGACGTAGACGTTCCTTATGCATTTAATGACTCATTTGACAAAGCTACAGGATATCGTACCGTTTCGATTTGTGCCCTACCCATTATTTCACAACGCGGCGTTCTATTAGGGGTAATGCAGCTTATTAACTGCCTTGAAAATAATGAACCAGTACCTTTTACGCCCCGAATGGTGAGAACCTTACGCAATATTTCTTTTGCTGGAGCCCAAGCCATAGAACAAGCATTACGTACGCGCGAGATGCTTTTGCGTGTGTTGGAAACAGCACGTATGCGAGATCCTACCGAAACAGGAACCCACGTAGTACGCGTAGGCGCTATGGCAGCAGAACTCTATCATCACTGGGCAGAAAAACACAATGTAGACCTTGTGGAAATATTTACCTTTAAATCTCACCTAAGGCTTGCCTCTATGTTGCACGATATAGGTAAGGTGGGCATAGCTGACTGTATTTTAAAAAAGCCCGGCCCCTTTGAGCCTGACGAAAGGCGCGAAATGGAAAAGCATTGTGCCATTGGTGCAGCCATATTCAAAGATAGGTCTCATTTGTTAGACGATTTATCTGCAAGTATTGCTATGCATCATCATCAAAAATGGGATGGTACAGGATATACAGGAACAAGTGATGCGCCGCAGCTTAAGGGCAAGGATATTCCCCTTGAGGCGCGCATAACATCAGTTGTTGATGTTTTTGATGCTCTTGTATCTCCAAGGTGTTATAAAAAAGCATTTTCTGTTGAAAAAGCTCTTGCCATATTGCAAAATGATTCTGGTACACATTTTGACCCTGAACTTGTTGATTCTTTTATGGAAATATTAAGCACCATGATTGATATTCAAAATAAGTATAAAGAAGAAGAACTCGAATAGTATTTTTTTACAATAATTTTGCTAGAAATACTTTAGAGTACTGCATGATATAAAACTAGAACTTGCCTTTTTATGCATACAATGTTAGCATAACTATCGTGTCGTTATACTTTTATAGCGATACGATTTTTATTTATATAATTTGCAATGGGGGTTGGCATGTTGCGAAAAAAAATAGTCTGTACCGTTCTTCTCTTAGGAGCTCTTGTTGGTAATGCGCATGCAAAATCAATTGTAACGGTTGATGATACCTTACGTCACGCATTTTCATATAGTCCAAATATTAAAGCTGCTAAAGAAAGCCGGCAACAAGCTGTACATGATGTTCGTGTTGCAGAAGCTGGATATTATCCTACCATTGGTATTTGGGGTGGTATTGGCATACAACAATCTGATGATGTAAACACGCGCATTACTAAGTCAGATGATGTTGTTATAGGAACAGGCAATGCAGGCTTACAGCTTAGCCAAACCATTTGGCGCGGTGGATATACCTCTTCACGCGTACGGGTGCAAAATGAAATCTTAGCCCAGCGTGGTTGGCTTATTATGGACAGCGCTAATTCCTTGGCATATTCAGCAATTACAGCCCATGCAGATGTTTTGCGCCGTCGTAAATTAGTAGAGCTTGCGGAAGAAAATGTTAAAGAAGTTGAAAATATTCTTAGAACATTACGCACTCGTTTTGCCCAAGGCCTTTCAAGTCAAGGCGATTTAGACTTGGTTCTTAGTCGTTTAAGTCGTGCCAAAGCTACTTTAAGTCAACACGTTCAAGGTTTATCAGCTGCCCACGCTACCTATACCATGGTTACAGGTCAGCCTGTTCCTAAAGAACTTGCTCCCTTGAGTCCTCCTTCTCGTATATATGCCAATGAAGATGAAGCACGTGAAGTTTGTGTTTCTAAAAACTCAAGAATTAAAGCGGATTTAGCAGCTATTCGCAGTGCTGTAGCAGATAAAGATGTTGTCCGTGCAGGATTTGCACCGCATTTTACTGTTGAAGGTGGGCCTCAGTTTACCGACAATGCCTATAATGATGATACCTCAACGCTCTCTTGGTCAGCCATGCTCAACATGCGGTGGGATATTTTTACTGGTGGTTCAGAGGTTGCAAACCTTAAATCTCGTGCTGCTAAAGTGCGTGAACTGCGTCAAACGCTCCACAGAACCATGGACGAAATAAATCAGGAACTCATCACAACATATTCCTATACCAAAAATGCCAAGGAACAAGCTGAACACTATAAATCAGGCGCCATGTCTTCACGTAAGTCCAAAAGAAATTATGCGCAGCAATTCAGTGTTGGCCAACGTGATTTACTTTCTGTTCTTGATGCTGAAGGAGAATATTTCTTCAGTGTTGTTGAGTACGAAGTACTTAAAGTTGATGTATTGCTTGGCTCATATCGCCTTCTTGCACTCACAGGCGACATAATAGAAGAAGTTAATGTCAATACTGCATCACTACTTGCTCCTACAATGGGGCAACCAAGTGAAACAGTTCTTTGGAATTTTGGCGCAGAGCAAATTGACGAACAAGAAGTACTTAAGGGTTCAACCCTTACAAATAAATAATGAAAAACACACATACTTGGTTTTGGGGCGTACTTAGACGATACACTCCTCTTTATGGTCACGTTGTTGTTAGTTCAGTTATTGTCAACCTATTAAGCCTATCCATGCCACTTTTTGTCATGAATGTGTATGACAGAATTGTGCCTAATAATGCTTTTGAAAGCCTTTGGGTCTTAGCCATTGGCATGGCCATTGCTGCTTTGCTTGACTTTTCGTTGCGTATTGCACGCATGCGTTATGTTGATGTGGCTGGTCGCAATGCTGATGTAAAGCTTCAGGCTATGTTTATGGATAATCTTATGCATGTGCGTTTTGATGCACTGTATAAAAATCCACAAACAAACTCAGTGGGTGCTATTATTGCCCGCGTAAGAGAGCTTGAATATGTGCGAGATTTTTTAGGATCTAACACAATTTTGGCCTTGGCTGACCTTCCTTTTGTGCTCTTTTTTATACTGCTTATTTTTTATCTTGGCGGATCTATGGGGCTTGTGCCTCTTATTGCTATTCCTGTTTTAGCAATTTTTGCGTATCTAGTGCAAAATGTTTTGAAAAAAACATCATTATATCAAATGCGCACTGCAGCGGAAAAGCAATCATTTTTATCAGAGCTCATCAATAGTCTTGAAACCATTCGTGTTACACGTATGGAAACGGCTCTTATGCAAAATTGGAGCGCTAAGGTTGCAGATAATGCAGATGCCACCATTCACGCACGAGCATTATCAAACACCACAAATTATGGCATGGTGCTTTTCAGCATGCTTTTATCTGTAACCATTGTTATTATAGGTGTATATCGTATTTCTGAAGGGCTTATGACTACAGGCGGTCTGATTGCTTGTGTTATTCTCTTTGGTCGCTGCGCTGCACCCATGAATGGTCTTGTGCATTTATTAGCCAATTATCAAAAAACAGTTATGACACTTGAGCAAATTGATAAGCTCTTACAAATGCCCAATGAAAATGTGCAAAATGAATCTATAGAAGGTTCTTTGCCTGATCAAAGTATTCCTGTACCTATTCAATTTGAAAAAGTGTCCTTTTCATACCCTACAACGCATGTGCAAACATTAGCCTTGCGTGATCTAAGCCTTACTCTATATCCTGGAGCAAAGGTTGGCTTTGTGGGTACTTCTGGTTGTGGTAAATCTACCTTGGCAAGAATGCTTTCGGGACTATATTTACCAACTGAAGGGCGTATTATGTTAGGACGGCTTGATATGAGCCAAATGCCCATGCGCCCCTATAGAAATAAAGTAGGGTATCTTCCACAAGATATTCGTATTTTTAGAGGAACTATAAAGCAAAATATTTCTATGGCTTGGCCCTATGAAGGACCGTGCCCTGAAGAAGAAATAATTAAGGCAGCTAATATTGCTGGTGTTTTAGAATTTGCTGCGCAGCACCCCTTGGGCCTTGATATGCCCATCGGAGAACAAGGAACGGGACTTTCTGGCGGGCAAGCACAAACTGTAGCCCTTGCCAGAGCTATTTTAGGTAATCCACATACACTTATTTTAGACGAACCTGCAGCACAATTAGATGGCGCCTCAGAAGCTCGCCTTGTGCAAAGGCTTACGCCCTTTCTTGCTAATAAAACCGTTTTTCTTTTTACCCATAAGGCTACTATGTTACAATTGGTGCAAAGAGTTGTAGCCCTTGAAAAGGGAAAAGTTGTATGGGAAGGCCCATGTCAAGAAGCCATTAAAAAAATTACCCCAAAGACACCATAAAGATACGTTATGTCAGATACTAAAAATCTCCCTGCATCTCAAAAGGTACATCCCATACAAAAGTATTGGAAAACTGCGCTTGAGTTTTGTGCGACATTTACACCCGACTCTACCGAAAAAACTGTTAGCTCATCTTCTTTTCGTCTTGTATGGGGAAGTTTTTTTGCTATTATTATTTTACTCATTTGGGCAGGTTTTGCAGAAATAGATCAAATGGCCCGAGGAATTGGGCAAGTAGTGCCATCGCAGCGTGTGCAGCTTATACAAAATCTTGAAGGCGGTATAGTTGATGAAATCCCTGTACACGAGGGCGAACTCGTTGAAAAAAATCAAATTGTTATGCGTATCAACAATGAAACAGCCGACAGTCAATACCGTGAAGCACTTATTAGAAGCCTAGACTTTGAAGCTGGTATTGCACGTATTGAAGCGCTTATACAAGAAACTGACCCCGTATATCCTGCTAGTGTTTTAGCAAATCAAAACGTTGTCAGCAGGCATAATAAATTGCTTGATGTTGCCCGTGAAAAAGCTTCTGCAGAATTGCAGGTTCTTGCCTTACAAAGTGAATCTAGTCAACGTGAAGCTGAAGAACTCAAAGAAGTAAAAAAGCAATCTCAACGTAGTCTTACGCTTATTGAAAAACAACGTGCATTGGCATTACCTGCATTAAAAGCTAAAGCATATTCTGAACTTGAATTTTTAGACATTGAGCAACGTTTGCAAACTGTTAAGTCTGAACTAGCAACGCTTGAGCACTCTATTCCTCGTCTTGAAGCAACCGCCCGTGAAGCCAAAGAACGCATGCGCCTTCGCAAAGCAGAGCTTGCTGCAGAGTATCGCAAAGAGCTTAATGAAATACATATCCAACTTTTATCCTTACGTGAACTTCTCAGCGCTGGTGATGATAAAGTAAAACGTACTGAAATGCGCTCACCTGTGCGTGGTATTGTTAAAGCTATTTATACCAATACTGTTGGCGGTGTTGTAGCGCCTGGCGCCACCGTTATGGAAATTGTCCCCATTGATGATTCGTTAATAATTGAAGCAAAATTTAGTCCTGCTGATATTGCCTTTGTATATCCTGGCCAAAAAGCGCACGTGCGCCTTACTGCGTATGACTTTTCTGTATATGGTGGCATGGATGCTAAGGTAGAATCCATCAGTGCTGACACTTTACAAACGCAACAAGGTGAAACTTTTTATAGAGTCAAGGTACGCACAGACACAGCGCACCTTAAGCACAGCGGGCAAGATCACCCCATTATTGCCGGCATGCAAGCTGAAGTAGATATTCTTACAGGCAAAAAAACCATTCTTGATTACTTATTAAAGCCCTTATTAAAAGCTCAGCAGCGTGCATTACGTGAGAAATAGTAATGTATACTATGGGAAAAAAGCTCCTACGCGGTACTATTTTACGATATATTGCGGGTCTTTTTCTCTGCATGTGTATGATGTTTTTTTACATCACACAACCAACATTACTGCAACAAGGTGATCGCTTAATTTATGATGTGTTTTTGCGTTTGCATGGTGGAGGAGAACCTTCTCCAACGCCTGCACTGGTAGACCTTGATGAAAAAAGTTTACAAGAATTTGGTCAATGGCCATGGCCACGTCATTTAGTTGCAAAACTTGTAACCATTCTTACCGAATCTGGCGCTGCTGCCATTGGGCTTGACATCTTACTTGCCGAACCTGACGCCACTTCCATAAAAAATATACAAAGCTCCTTTGCCAAGCATTTTAATATTACCATTCCCCTTGAAGGCATTCCTAAAAACTTACACGATAATGACAAAATTCTCGCTTCTATTTTATCGCAAACCCCCACTGTCTTAGGATCGTACGCAAGATTTGTTGGCGAAAAAATTGCCTTGCCTGAAAATCTTCCCACAAAGGAAGGCATAGTTGATCGTATGGTTAAAGGTGGAAAAAATCCGCGAAGCCTTCTTTTAAAAGCGCATAGCGCAACCCTACCCCTTGCTGAGCTTAGACATATCGCCCCCATAGGAACGCTAAATGTGGCACCTGACCCTGACGGCATTATCCGCTCTATTCCATTGGTGATTCAAGTTGACAATCGTATATTTATTTCGCTTTCTTTACGCGCGCTTATGCAAGGCATGGGCACTACAAATCTTATGCTTATAGGAGGGGCAGACGGTCTGCAAGCAGTACGTGTAGGAAAGTATACATTACCCGTAACACCAGACGGTCGTTTTATGGTACCTTTTCGAGGCCCTAGGGGATACTATCCTACCTTTCGAGCCGCTGATATCTTAAATAGAAAAATTCTACCAGCTGAGCTTGCAGGTCGTGTGCTTATTGTGGGTACTTCAGCTCCTGGTCTTTTAGATATACGAGCAACTCCCTTTGATTCTGTATATCCTGGTGCTGAAGTTCATGCCACAGTCATCGACGCCATATTAAGCAATAAACATATTACAATTCCCCATTGGATTCCCGGCGCACAAATTTCTAGCATAGCTTTAGTAGGTTTGCTTGGCACCATAAGTTTTAGTCTTGCGCCTGCAATTATATACTTACCCATACTTATTGCCCTTGTGAGCGGGGCTATTATGGGCAGTATATATATATTTACACACGGTATATTTATTTCACCTCTATATACTTTATTAACCATTACAGCCCTTGCAGTAACCCTTTTAGCGGTACGTTTTTGGCAAGAAGCACAACAAAAACGCACCTTACGCAATGCCTTTAGTCGTTACATAGCCCCTGACATGGTGGCACGTATTGTTGACAGAGGTGAAGCTGTGCTTGCTGGGGAAGAAAGAGTTGCTACACTTATGTTTACAGACATCCGCGGCTTTACGTCCATGTCTGAAAAACTTTCACCTGATCAAGTTGTGGGCGCATTAAATAGGTATTTTACCCCCATGACATCTATTATACGTAATAATAGCGGAACATTAGATAAATTTATTGGCGATGCTATTATGGCTTTTTGGAATGCCCCCCTTGATGTGCCTATGCATGAACTTAAAGCCATAAATAGTGCCATGAAAATGCAAGCAGCTCTCATAGAACTTAATAAAGAGTTACAAGAAGACTTAGAAATTAACTTCGCTATGGGTGCAGGTGTACATACAGGTAAGGTATATGTAGGAAATATGGGAAGCGCAGAACTTTTAGATTATACCTGTATAGGTGATACCGTAAACCTTGCTTCAAGGTTAGAAGGATTGTGCCCTGTCTATGGTGTGGGTGTTGTTACAAGCAAGGTGACTGCTGACAAATGCATACACTATGTTCATGATAATCCCACTCTTACAAAGGAAGATATACCCTATTTTATTCCTTTAGACTCTATTCGTGTTAAGGGCAAAACAGAACCTATAGAAATATATTCTCCCATTACTCAAGAGGAAGCATCTTTACGAGCGCAAGAAATTGAATTTTTCTTAAAAGCCAAGAACGCGTATAGTGAAGGAGATTTTGCTCTTGCAAAACAAATGTTTATAACATTGCATCAAGATTTTCCAAATAATGTATTATATAGGCTATATCTTGAACGCAGCACAGAATTGCTTGCACACCCTCCGCAAAATTGGCAAGGAGTGTGGACATTTACAAAAAAATAGCCTTTTGGCTATTATCAAACTGAGAGTCCTGCATAATTATTTTCCAATTTTATTTTTGTGCTTTTGCAATAAATT